>NZ_BAEB01000022.1:0-92093 GCF_000241225.1 Acinetobacter sp. NBRC 100985
GTTTTTAACAGCATTGATTAACTTTCATCTATAAAAGAAACTCAAGTCATTACATCTTCTTATCTTCAATATTAAGCGCACTAATCGCTAATACTGCTTGAGTACGGTTTTGTACACCAAGTTTACGGAAAATCGCAGTCACATGCGCTTTAATTGTTGCCTCTGATACATCCAGCTCATAAGCAATCTGTTTATTTAATAGACCTTCCGCAACCATCATTAATACACGAAATTGTTGTGGTGTAAGAGACTGTAATCGCTCAGCGAGAGCCGTTTCATCCGCAGCACGAGGATCAAAACCTGCATGTGTTGGTAAATTTGGTGGTAGCCAAATCTCACCTTCCAACACTTGCTTAATCGCTTCACCAATATGGCTAGGATGTGAAGACTTTGGAATATATCCCATCGCACCATGAGCAATTGCACGTTGAATAATTGAAAGCTCTTCATGTGCAGATACAACAATAATCGGAATCGCTGGATATTGAGCGCGGACATACACTAAAGCTGAAAAGCCAGAAGCACCTGGAAGATTTAAATCCAACAGTACTAAGTCTGGTTCTGCACCATGCTCTAATCGTTCATAGAATTCATCAACATCCGCAGTTTCCTGAATTTGAGCCTGAGGAATGCTATAACGAACCGCTTGAATCAAAGCATGTCTAAATAAAGGATGGTCATCTACAATTAAAATATTCATAAGCGCTTTATGCAGTCTTCAAGTACGTCACTGTACGGAGTTTATTCAAATCTACTCTATCTTAGCGTATTTTTAAATAAACTGTTGGTCAAGCATCAAGAGTTGTGTATTCCAGCATAAATGCAAAACAATACAAATATTGATATAAGTCACATAACAGCAACTAATCAATAAACACTATACAGAAATAATGAGAAGAAACAGAGTATTAAATTCATTTAATTTTTCTCGTAATACTTAGAACAGATATATCTAGAAAACAGATAAGCTTGCAGCTTTTCCTTATTTTACAGCGGTGGTCGAGCTATAGATAAATAAATAGTAATTCGTAATGATCTTTTAGGCTGTGACTATGTCCAATCGTAATACTTTATCAACTCCACTAAATATTGTTGCGGTATCTGGTGGTTTAAATAGCCCATCAAAAACAGAAAGTTTAGTTCAAGCCATTCTCAATGAACTGGCAGAAGCCATCAACATTCAAGTACATTTTGTGAAACTCAGTGAAATTGGGCCTTTGCTTGGTGGGGCAATTTATCGTAATCAATTGCCACAATGTGTTCAAGATGACCTCGCAGCGGTAGAAGCAGCTGATGCACTGATTGTCGGCACCCCTGTTTATCGTGCTTCGTTTACAGGTTTATTTAAGCATTTTTTTGATTTTGTAGAACAAACTGCTTTGGTTGATGTGCCCGTTTTACTTGCAGCCTCAGGTGGCAGCGACCGTCATGCGTTGGTCTTAGAACATCAATTACGCCCACTATTCAGTTTCTTTCAAGCACAAACCTTACCCATTGGCGTTTATGCCACAGATCGCGACTTCACGCCTGAATATACGGTGAAAAGCGAGCAATTATCTGATCGCGTGACGCTCGCTGTTGCACGTGCTTTACCAATTTTAGAATGGGCACCAGCCAAAGGTCAGCGTGCGGCTGCCATTAAAACCAAAACCGAACAAGCTAATCAAAATCTTGGTATCAATAAACAGATTGAACAAGCGGAGGTACTTCCATCCGCAGCAGTTCCTGATCTGGATGCAGCGGAATCTCGATTGCATTCCAAATCAACTAAGAATCTAACTCACGTTGCATAAACCGATTTAATGGAGGATACAACAATGACAACAACAGCATCCGCAATTAAATTTGCCTACTGGGTTCCCAATGTGAGTGGCGGTCTCGTTGTCAGCAATATTGAACAACGTACTGACTGGAGCTATGACTATAATGTGCGCTTAGCTCAAGCAGCGGAACAAAGCGGCTTTGAATATGCTCTCACTCAAATTCGTTTTACCGCTGGCTATGGTGCAGAGAACCAACATGAATCCGTGAGTTTTAGTCATGCTTTATTAGCAAAGACTGAAAAACTCAAAGTAATTGCAGCGATCCTGCCCGGCCCTTGGAAGCCCGCATTAGCTGCTAAGCAATTGGCGACCATTGACTATCTTACTCAAGGGCGCATTGCAATTAATGTGGTCAGTGGTTGGTTCCGTGGTGAATTTGATGCGATTGGCGAACCTTGGCCTGAGCATGACGAACGCTATGTTCGCTCGGAAGAGTTTATTCGTACTCTCAAAGGGATTTGGACGACTGACCATTACAGCTTTGATGGTAAATATTACCAATTTCAAAATTACACACTTAAACCAAAACCATTGCAAAAACCGTCTATCGAAGTGTTTCAAGGTGGTAGTTCTCGCGCCGCTCGTGATATGGCTGCATGTGTATCCGACTGGTATTTTACCAATGGCAATAGTGTCGAAGAAATCAAAAAGCAAGTCGATGATGTCCGCAGCAAAGCAAAGTTAGCCAACAGGCAAGTCAAGATTGGGGTCAATGCCTTTATCATTGCCCGTGATACAGAAGAAGAAGCTAAAGCCGTGCTGAATGACATCATTGCTCAAGCCAATATTGAGGCGGTAAATGCCTTTGGCAATGCCACTCGTGAAGCAGGTGCAGCGGCTCCAGAACGCGAAGGGAATTGGGCAAAATCGACCTTCGATGATTTGGTGCAATATAACGATGGCTTTAAAACTAATCTGATTGGTACACCAAATCAAATTGCAGAACGCATTCTTGCTTTAAAAAATGTGGGGGTAGATCTAGTTCTTTCTGGCTTTCTTCATTTCATTGAGGAAGTTGAATATTTTGGAGAAAAAGTTTTACCGCTAGTCCGTCAACTTGAACAACAACAACAGGAGCATCATCTCTCAGCAAAATCAGCGTAGTTTTCAGCGTTAAATAAGAAGAAAAACAAAACTAATGGCAGATACTCCCCCCAAGGCTCGGCTTGGGGCTTTTTTATTTTAACGGGTCTCAATTTCTCGCATGACGGTTTCAACCGAATAACGGCACCACTGCGACAGCTGCTCAATGAATTCATTTAATTGTGGCGGATCAAAGTGGCTGACGATCATATAACAAGCATTGCCGAGAACCTTAAAACATTCATCCACATGCTCATATTGTTTGACTAAACGCTCAACCTCGATAAAAGCTTGCTGATCATTCATAAAAAGTTGGATGAATTGTTTATGCTCATACTTTATCGCCACAGTGTATTTTTTGATAATACCTGCATCCATCAACTGAGCAATACGTGCCCCCACTGCCTGTCCTGTACGATGCACGCATTGTCCAATTTCTTTATGGCTAATGCGCGAGTCTTGTTTCAACAATTCAATAATTTTTAAGTCGATGGGATCAAGTTCAATATTCATTTTTCATTACGAAAGAAAACCAGCAACAATGCTTTCACCAAAATATAGCCCATTTTTCAGTTTCACCCTACGCTTGTTTTATCTTAACCTTAGAGCTAAATATGATGAAACAGGCTTTACTAATTATTGATGTACAGAATGATTATTTTAAAAATGGCAAAATGGAGTTGGTCAATCCTGAACTTGCCTTGCAAAATACCAATCAACTAGAAGACTATTTTATTCGAAACAATTTACCAATCATTTATATCCAGCACATTAGTCCAGCCTCGGCCAGTTTCTTTCAGGAGAATACCGTTGGTGTTGAATTACACCCACAACTTCAAATCACTGATGATTCTCTGATTGTTGAAAAACATTTTCCAAATAGCTTTCTAGAAACCAAACTTCAAGCCATCCTTGAACAGCATCAAGTTGAGCAATTAGTGATTACAGGCATGATGACACATATGTGCATTGATGCAGGAACACGAGCGGCACAAGAACTCGGCTATCAGCCGATTGTGATTGCAGATGCGACTGCAACTCGCGATTTAGAACATGAGGGCAAAATAGTCAAAGCAGCAGATGTACAAACTGCTTTTTTATCAGCACTAGGCTTCTTCGCTACAGTACAAAACACGGCAGATTTTTTAGCCTCACATAAATAAACCATATAAAAAAAAGAGCGTTCTACAGAACGCTCTTTTAGTAAAAAAACGATTATTTGTTTGGATAAACCGTCGCAATCAAATGCTCGACCACAGCTGGTTCAGCTAGTGTAGAGGTATCACCTAAGCTATCCAATTCATTTGCCGCAATCTTTCTCAAGATACGGCGCATGATTTTACCTGAACGGGTTTTCGGTAATGCAGGCGCCCAATGCAATGCGTCTGGGGTTGCCACGGGCCCAAGGACTTTACGCACCCAATTCACCAACTCTTTGCGTAACTCGTCAGATTCTGCTACATCAGCTTGTAAAGTCACAAAGGTACAAATACCCTGACCTTTAATATCGTGCGGCATCCCAACCACCGCAGCCTCAGCGACCGCCTCATGTGCCACCAACGCACTTTCTATCTCGGCAGTCCCTAAACGATGCCCTGATACATTCAGTACGTCATCAACACGTCCCGTAATCCAATAGTAATTATCTTCGTCTCGACGTGCACCATCACCCGTGAAATAGCAACCTTTAAAGGTCGAAAAGTATGCTTCGATAAAACGTTGAGGATCGCCCCAAATGGTTCGCATCTGACCCGGCCATGAATCTTTAATCACCAGATTCCCTTCGGTTGCGCCTTCCAACTCATTGCCTTCACCATCGACCAAGGCTGGCTGAACACCGAAGAATGGACGTGTTGCTGAACCCGGTTTTAAAGCGGTTGCACCCGGCAGCGGTGAAATTAAGATACCACCCGTTTCGGTTTGCCACCAAGTATCCACAATTGGGCAACGACCTTCACCAACCACCTCGTGATACCAATTCCATGCTTCAGGGTTAATCGGTTCACCAACTGAACCCAGTAGACGCAAGCTACTGCGATCACTTTCACGCACATAAGCATCACCTTCACGCATCATGGCGCGAATTGCGGTTGGAGCAGTATACAGAATAGTAATGTTGTGCTTATCAATGACATGACCAATACGCGCCCAAGTTGGATATTGTGGAATCCCTTCGAACATCACCGTCGTCGTCGCATTACTCAGTGGGCCGTAAAGTAAATAACTATGCCCTGTAATCCAACCCACATCCGCAGTACACCAATACACATCATCTTCACGAAGATCAAAGACCTCTCTGAATGTTGTGTTGACATATACTAGATAACCGCCTGTGGTATGGAGCACGCCTTTCGGTTTACCTGTTGAACCTGATGTATACAGAATGAATAACGGATCTTCTGCTTTCATTGGCTCTGGTGGGCAGTGCTCATCTACCTCCATAATGGCAAGGTGATACCAAACATCTCGCTCCGGATTAAACGCAACTGAATTTCCTGTACGGTGCACCACAATGACATTCTGAACACTACTTGTACCATCAATTTCCAATGCAGCATCTACATTTTCTTTGAGCGGAATAATTTTTCCGCCACGCATCCCTGCATCAGCGGTAATGACTAATTTTGCTTGGCTATCTTCAATACGACTGGCCAATGAGTCTGGTGAGAAGCCACCGAACACCACACAATGTACTGCGCCGATACGCGCACATGCCAACATGGCAATTGCTGCTTCAGGCACCATTGGCATATATAAAACTACGCGATCGCCTTTACTGATCCCTTGCTTTTTCAGGACATTGGCAAAACGACACACTTCATCATGCAATTCTGCAAATGAAATAATTTTATGACGTGATGGATGATCACCTTCCCAAATAATTGCTGGTTTGAGTGGATTATCTTTAAGATGACGGTCTAAACAGTTAGCAGAAACATTCAGCTCTCCATCTGCAAACCATTCGATCTTGAAGTTATCTGGATGAAAACTGGTGTTTTTAACTTGCGTAAAAGGTTTGATCCAATCAATCTTTTTCGCTTCTTCTGCCCAAAATGCTTCAGGCTGTTCAATTGAATACTGATAACGATTGAAATAGTCTGCTTCAGAGATTCTTGCTGTTTCTTTGAATTTGTCAGGCACTGGGTAGATTTCTTTCATAGTTCACTTCCTTGGTTTTTTATCTCATACCGTAGATATACCATCTAATGCATCGGTATTTTTTGTTGTCTCTTGCAGTATGGTCACCAACAACAAGAGCAAACAATGCGGCTTTGGTCGTAGAACTGTTGCAATTTTACGATTCGCATATTTTCAAAAATTTACTCAAAATAATTTAAAATTTAACTGCTTGTCTATGCTTTTTGTTTTTAAAATAAGTGATTATTTTGATCAATGTAAACACTTTAAAAGATTTAATAAGCAGAAAAATAGGAATCCATCTATGTCAGATTTTACAATTGCACCGCAGACGCAACCCAGCAAAGATCGTCCGCTCTCATCGAGAGGACGTTTTAATCGACTTAGCTACTTAGGTTGGCATGGACTAATTAGTATCGGATTCATACTTATGTTCGTGCTATTGGTGTCAATCGTAGGCAATGTCAGCATAAACAATGTCAATATGAACGAACCGATGTTCTCAGCATTTTCAGGTATTGCAACATTTGCCATTATTGCGCTGTGGTTTGCAGGATTTTATTTTCAAATTGTTTTCTTGATTCGACGCTTACATGATCTCAATAAAACAGGTTGGTTATGCCTACTGTTACTTGTGCCATTAATACAACTCTTTTTCACTTTATATGTATTACTTGCGCCGGGCACACCGTATCACAATGACTATGGAGATGTACGTCCATCTAAAGCATGGGAAAAATTATTGGCTTGGATCATGATTATTCTGAGTATTTTCATACTATTTAGTATGTCTGTCTTTATGTATTACTTCGCTAGTCCTGATATTTGGGATGCACCAACACAGATTATTCAAAACACAACGGAGTATTTTTGATTGTGAGTAATTTTTATGCGTTTGTAGCATTAATGAAATCAATTGATTACTGAATTTGCCAAGCGTGTTTACAATAATTTCATTATCATGCAACACCTTATTACTCCTTTCTTTGCGAAATAGAGATTTCTAGTGGCTAACGAACAAACAACATTGACAAATGTCGCGAAAGATACAGGCGAACTATTGCATCAGGCAAGCGCGAAAACCACACAGACGGTACTTGCGCATACTGAGAAATATCACGATGCCTATACAACGATTGATAAAATCATCGACAGCTTTTGGGAACGTGTTCCCTATATCTGTATTGCGATTGTTGTTTTTATCATTTTCTGGTTACTCACTAAATTATTTAAATTTTTTGTGAATAAAACATTAACCAATCGCTCTTATGCAAGACAGAATTTGGTCTTAGTGTTACACCGTGTCGGTGGAACATTTATCTTATTCTTTGGCTTCCTAATCGCATTGGTGATTGCGATTCCAGGATTTACACCGAGCCAACTCATCGGTGCTCTAGGAATTGGTTCTGTTGCCATTGGTTTCGCATTTAAAGATATTTTCCAAAATTTACTTTCAGGTGTTCTGATTTTACTTGGTGAACCATTCCGTATCGGTGATGCAATCATCGTGAATGGCATGGAAGGTGTGGTCGAAGATATTCAGATTCGAGCGACTTTTTTACGTTCTTATGATGGTCGTCGTATCGTAATTCCGAATGCAACGGTCTATACCAGTCCCGTAACAGTTAATACCGCTTATCAGCAGCGTCGCTGTGAGTTTATTGTTGGTATTGGTTACGATGACGATGAACAAAAAGCCAAGCAAATTGTCTTGGATATCTTGAATAATGACCGTAATGTGCTCAGTCAACCGACATTCTCAGTCAATGTTACTGCTTTAGCCGATTTCTCTGTCAATTTAACGGTTCGTTGGTGGATTAATACCACTGAAACCGATATTTTATCATCGACCAGTTCAATCCAAGCTCAAGTAAAACAAGCCTTTAATGCTCAAGGAATTAATATTCCATATCCAATTCAAGAGCTTAAAGTACAGCAGAACAATGCTCAATTGCCTTTTGATACACAAAACTCAGATAAACAGCCTTCCTAAAATAGACGGAACAGCAGTTTCAGTTCGCAAAATTCGGTTGCCTAAGCTCACAGCTTGGCAACCATTTTTTTTGAGCAATTCAATTTCATAAGGAATGAATCCGCCTTCTGGCCCAACCACCACAATACAGGGATGTTGTATTGCGTGAGGCATCACATGCTCAACATAGGGATGTGCCACATAGGCTGGCTGCTGCTCTGTGATTAAAGTTGCCAAAACATCTTCTACAAAAGGTTTAAAGCGTTTGTACAATTGTATCTCTGGCGCAATGGTGTCTCCCGCCTGCTCTAAGCCCAAAGTTACATAATCATCCAATTGCTGTAAAAAAGGCGTCTGCCAATAGCTTTTATCTACGCGGTAACTATGAATCAAACTAATGCGATCTACCCCTAAAGTCACTGCATCCATCATCATTCGACGCAACACTTTGGGACGAGGTAAGGCTAGAATCAAATGTACAGGATACTTAGCAGGTACAGCTTCGGTCTCAATCGGGCGCACCATAATTCGCGTCTCATTCAACGCAACAACTTCTGTCAAATAGCGTAGACCTTGTCGAATACCGACTTTCAGCGAATCACCTACTTGAAGTTGTAAATGCTGACGTAAATGTTGCAATTGTCTTGGATTTTCAATATTCCAAAGCTCAGATTGTGTCTGTTCTGGTTCAAGTAACACAATATTCATGAGGATGCGGTTTGCTGTAAATAATGATCAATTAACTGAATATGCTTTTGTAAAGAACCCGTATTTCGTTGTAAAACCAACTGAGCTTGCTGAACTAAACGTTGTTCTTGAGCAGTATTTTCTAAACAGCTCAACAGCTGTTGCACAATCTGTGCTGCATCATCTCCAATCAAAATGCCTTGCTCTGCAACAAACTCATCGACAATACTTTGGAAGTTAAAATAGCGCGGTCCAATGACAGTCGGCACATCGAGTACCATAGGTTCTAAAATATTATGACCACCACCCGGTTCATTCAATGAACCGCCAACAAAACACGCTTGGCTCAAGCCATACCACAACCACATTTCTCCCATACTATCAGCAAGAAAAACTTGTGTATCCGCTTGAATCGGTTGTTGCAGGCTACGGCGTTGCGTATTTAAATTTAAACGCTGACATACCTGGTAGACTTCATCAAATCGCTCAGGATGACGAGGCACAACAATGCACAACAAATTGGAATTTGCATTTAAGTGCGGTTGCAGCTGTTTCAGTAAACTCTCTTCTTCTGGTGCATGTGTGCTAGCAAGGGTGATGATTTGACGATGTTCGAGTTGCCAATCTTGTTTGAACTGTTCTGCCTGTGTGACATAGTGCTGCGGTGCAGTAATATCAAATTTAATATTTCCAACCACCTGACTTTTGGCTTGATCTAAACCCAATTCAACATAACGCTGTTGGGTTGCCACATCTTGTGCCAGCATCCACGTCAGTTGTTGTAACATCGGCTTGGTTAATCGCGCCACTTTGCCATAACCTTTCGCCGATTTTTCCGAAAGACGGGCATTCAATAAAATACAGGGAATCTGTTGCTGCTTGGCTTCCGCGATCAAATTTGGCCAGATTTCAGTTTCAACCAATGCCAAAAGTGTGGGTTGATATACATCAAAAAACTGCTTGAGCAATGGCTTTTGATCAACGGGCAAATAAACCGCTTGAAATAAATCGAGATAAGGTGCTTTCAGAAACAGCGATTTGGCGCGCGCCTGACCCGTCTTCGTCGTATTGGTTACCAACACAGGATGGCCTAATTTTAAATAATGCTCGATCAAAGGCTGTGCTGCATTGGTTTCCCCAACAGACACCACATGAAACCAAATCGTTTCTAAGTTTTTGGGTGGCTGAAAAGGGCCAAAACGCTCGATACACTCTTGTTGAAATGCCGCCGCATTTTCAGCGCGTTGTTTTATTTTCCAACGATATAACGGTTTGATACAGGTCAATAAAAAGTTATACCAAAAGGGTGTTTGCTGCACTGCGTTTTTCTGCGCCATCCTAGACCATATTTCACGATTTGATGTGTGCTTATTATGCGGAATTTCAATAAAAAACTCATGCCATTTTGGTAAATAGCATGAGTCTTTTAGATCAGATTAAGCTTCTAACTGTTCAAAAGCAGGATAATCTGTATAGCCTTCTGCGCCTGAGCCATATAAGGTTTCAGGCTGAATAGCATTTAAAGGTAAATCATTTTGCAAACGTTCTAACAGATCTGGATTGGCAATATAAGCTTTGCCGAATGACACCGCATCTGCTTGACCTGTTGCCAAGATTTGTTTTGCAGAATCAGCCGTTAAACCTTCATTTGCAATCCATACACCTTTAAATTTCGAACGTAATGCAGGCATTAAGCTGTCTTCGGCTTGGTATTCACGCGTGAAAATAAAAGCAACATTGCGCTGATCCAATTGCTCAACGACATAGCCAAAAGTTGCTAATGGATTTTCATCGCCCATATCATGCGAATCACCACGTGGCGCTAAATGAACACCCACTCGACCCGCACCCCACACGTCAATAAATGCATCAACGACTTGTAACAGTAAACGTGCACGGTTTTCAATTGAACCACCATATTCATCATCACGATGATTGGTTGAACTTTGCAAGAACTGGTCAATCAAATATCCGTTGGCAGCATGCAACTCTACACCATCAAAACCTGCCGCTTTCGCTTGTTCAGCAGCATTTCTATATTGTGCAACAATTTCCTGAATTTCTTCATGGGATAATGCACGCGGCGTAACGAATGGGCGTTTTGGACGAAGTAAACTCACTTCACCCGCAGGCTGAATTGCACTTGGCGCAACAGGCGTATCACCATCTAACAAATCGGGATGTGAAATACGACCAACGTGCCAAAGCTGAACCACGATTTTTGAGCCTTGTGAATGCACTGCATCAACAATCTTGTTCCAAGCCTGTGCTTGTTCTTGTGACCATAAGCCTGGGGTATTGGCATAACCTGCGGCTTTTGGACTAATCACCGTTGCTTCGGTAATGATTAGACCCGCATTGGCACGTTGTTGATAGTATTCCACCATTAAATCGTTTGGAACACGAGACGCACCGCTACGTGCACGCGTTAAAGGAGCTAAAACCAAACGGTTTTTAATCTTAAAGTCACCTACTTGTAAGGTAGAGTTTAATTCAGCCATGATCGCCTCAACTTCACTCTATTTAGCGGGTTAAGATTGCCCGTATCCTCGCCGTCAGAGTGTTTGTTTTAAATGTTCGATGTATTGCTGAATCAAAGCTTCATTACGTGTGAAATAAGACCATTGCCCATATTTTTCGACATTAATCAAACCCGCTTGCTGTAACACAGACAAATGATTCGACATCGTCGATTGCGCAACTTTGCCTAAACGTTCGATGTGCCCAGCACATACACCACGCTCAAAACTACCACCACATTCCTGTACAGGTAAAAATTGCTCTGGCTCTTTTAACCACTGCAAAATTTGTCGACGTAATGGGTTGGCTAAGGCTTTGCTTATAACATCAATATCCATAGACTCACCACGTTTCTCAACAGGCAAAAGCTTTGTTCAGCATCTAAACCCAGTATATCGAATTTTATAAATATTAATATTCATTTTTATCGATATTAATATCATATTTTTCCGATTAACCAAAAGATGCTGAACGAAATTGCCGTTTTAAACTTATAAACCTTGTTTCAAACTTGCTTCAATGAACTTGTCTAAATCACCATCCAAGACTGCTTTGGTGTTCGATGTTTCTACACTTGTACGCAAATCTTTAATACGTGAATCGTCTAAGACATAAGAACGAATTTGGCTGCCCCAACCAATATCTGACTTTGAATCTTCCAAAGCTTGAGCTGCTTCATTACGTTTACTCATCTCTAATTCATAGAGCTTGGCACGTAACTGTTTCCATGCATGATCACGGTTAGCATGTTGTGAACGTTGGTTCTGACACGCCACCACGATACCTGTTGGTGCGTGGGTTAAACGTACCGCAGAATCAGTTTTGTTAATGTGCTGACCACCTGCACCCGAAGCACGATAAGTATCTGTTCGAACATCCGATGGATTAATATCGATCTCAATATTGTCATCAATCTCAGGTGAGATAAATACTGCTGAGAATGATGTATGACGGTTGTTGTTACTGTCAAATGGCGATTTACGCACTAAACGGTGTACACCACTTTCTGTACGTAACCAACCATAAGCAAACTCGCCATCTACACGAATCGTTGCAGATTTAATTCCTGCAACATCACCGTCAGAAACTTCCATCAATTCAGCTTTAAAGCCATGACGTTCAATCCAACGCAAGTACATACGTAACAGCATGGATGCCCAATCTTGTGCTTCTGTACCACCAGAACCCGATTGGATTTCAAGGAAGCATGGATTTGGGTCCATTGGATTACTAAACATACGGCGGAATTCAAGATTACCTAAAGCCTGTTCAGCACTATCCAGTTCAGCTTGTACATCGGCCAATAAACTTTCATCATCAGCCTCAACAGCCAAATCAAGCATCGCTTTCGCATCATCAAGCTGTTCAGCCAAACGATCAAATACACTAATGGTATTTTCTAAACTGCCCTTTTCTTTGGCAATCGCTTGAGCACGATTTTGATCATTCCAAATTGCAGGGTCTTCTAATTCTCTTAAAACTTCTTCTAAACGCTCAACTTTTAGATCGTAGTCAAAGATACCCCCGTAGTGTTTGGCTACGATCAGATAAATCTTTCAATTGAACTAAATACGGATTAATTTCCACGTGTCTTTTCCTACACTCTTTTTCACTTAATCGACTATTTTAACATAAGTGTTTTTACGACACAGCCGTCTTATTTTGTACATCATGGAAAACGAAAACAAATGTTTCACTTTCATCTTTTCATACTTGTCCAACGATTTCACTGAAACAATTTAAACTTAAATTGGGTAAAAATTAGACTAAATATACGAAAATACACAATCCCTCCTAAGTTTTAATAAATCAATACAGTCCATTTTTTTAAATAAAAATCAAATATATAAAATGTCAAAATTACAAGTTAATTACATTCGTACTGTTTGATTACTTTCTCATGATTGACCCTCATCAAATTTTAAATAGACTGGGACTTGTAACAAAACATGTAATTAAGATTTAGCTAGTTCTCATTATTTCAGAGGGAAGTAACCATGAAAAAATTAGCAATTGCATCGGCACTTTTATCTGCATTGGCAGTGACAGGTACTGCACATGCTTATCAAGCTGAAGTAGGCGGCTCATATACTTATTCTGATTGGGATGATTTCGATGCAACACATAGCTTTGGTGTAGATGGAAAATACTATTTCAACCCAGTGCAAACCCGTAATGCACCTCTTGCTGAAGCAGCGTTTGTAAACCGCGCAAGTAATGTTAGTGCAAAAGTGAATTACGCAGACAATAACGGTATAAAAGATTCACAATATGGCGTAGGTGTAGAATATTATGTCCCGAATAGTGACTTTTACTTAAGCGGTAATTTGGGTCGTAATGAGTTAGAAGTAGACAATACATCTATCGATCAAAAAGTTACAACTTATGCTGCTGAAGTGGGTTACTTACCTGCACCAGGTTTATTACTTGCTTTAGGTGTAAAAGGGTATGACGAAAAAGATGGTAAAGACGGTGCAGACCCAACCGTTCGCGCAAAATACGTCACTCAAGTTGGTGGAAATGACATTAACTTAGAAGCATATGGTGCTTTCGGTGATTTAGACGAATACCGAGTAAAAGGTGATTACTACCTAGATAAAACACTCAGTGTAGGTGCAGATTACTACAATAACGATCTTACGAATCGTGATGAATGGGGTATTTCTGCGAAGAAATTCCTAAATCAGCAAGTAAGCTTAGAAGGTCGTGTCGGTTTTGGCGATGATTACAACACTTATGGTGTTCGTGCTGCATACCGTTTCTAATTGTTAAATCCTAACTTTTAGATTCTAAAAACCGCTCTGAAATCAATTTTCAGGGCGGTTTTTATATAACGAATACTTATAAATATAAAAATAAGCACTCTGATTCATATTGAATTCAATATCTGATTATTTAAACAGAAACAGCTAAATATTTTGATCATTCATTTAATAATTGACGACTCTCAAATTTTGACTACACTACAACTCGCAACAAATTATTACGATGCATTATTTTAATAAAGGGGAGTTATTGAATGAAAAAATTAAGCTTAATTACAGCACTTTTAAGTTCTTGTGTTGCTTTAAATGCAAATGCATATCAAACCGAAGCGACTGGTGCTTATGAATACGTTGACATAGATGGTGGTAAAACCAATAGTGCAGCAATCAGCGGTAAATATTACTTTAATCCTGTGCAAACCCGTAATGCGCCACTTGCAGAAGCAGCTTTCCTTGACAAAGCATCGAGCATCGGCGGTGGATATGCGTATAGCAAACTTCAAGATGATGAAGATTTTGGTGATTTGCAATTTAATATTATCGGTGTAGAAAGCGAAATTTTTATTCCTGATACTCAGTTTTATGTTTCTGGTGCATTACACCGCACGAATATTAAAGCCACCATTAATGGACTTGGTTCAGAGTCAGATAATGGCAATGGTTACGAGTTTGAAGCAGGTTTCCTTCCAGTAAATGGTTTATTACTTGCTGTAGGTGTGGCTGATTTTTCAGAAAGTATCAACCCTGTAAAAGTCGCAAAATATGGTTTTGTTACTAATGTCAGTAATGCTGCCGTTGTTTCTGGTGATAACGACGATACAGCCGTTTCACTTCGCGCAAAATATGTTTCTGAAGTCGCAGGCTTCTATACAAATTTTGAAGGTGTAACTTACATCGGTGATGAAACATCTTATCGTTTAGCTGCTGATTTGTATTTAGATCAAACACTGAGTGTCGGTGTTTCTTTTGCAGACTCTACAGCTGACGACTCAGATAGTATTTTCAACATTCGTGCACAAAAATTCTTTAACCCTCAATTTGCTTTAGGTGTGGGATACACGACAACTGATGGTGCTGACTCTTATGGCATCAACGGTACATTCCGCTTTTAATTGAGTTTCTATAAAACAAAAAATCCGCTCAACAGAGCGGATTTTTTATTGCTTTAAATAGGCGACCTGCAATTGTAAACTGGTATTCCCATTAAAAACATTACGTTCTAAGGTGTACACCAAATCGACATAACCCAACATTGGATTAAATTCATAACGATCGATGGCATTAAAAGCAATCGCATCAATCACATGTTGCCCTACAGCAAGTTTTAATTTTAAGTGCTGATCTTTGAGCCAACGATAATCAATCACTTTAAACCGACCCTCGAACTGAGGTAGAGGAAATTTTTGCCCCCAAGGGCCAAGTTGCTCTATCCAATCTAAAGTTCCTAAATGCAAAGCGGAGTCATCTAACTCACCATCCGTCCATAAAGTTGCTTGAAATAAATCAGAATCCATTTCCGCAATCATTTGAGTAAACACGGTTTTAAATTCTTCAAAATGTTCTTTTTTTAGTGTTAAACCCGCTGCTGCTGCATGCCCACCAAAATGACTGACCAAATGCGGATACTGTTCAGCAACCTGCTCAATCATATCTCGGATATGAATTCCTTCGATTGAACGAGCAGAACCTTTGATATGTATCCCATCTTCATCGGGCGCAAACACTAAGCTTGGTCGATGAAACTGCTCTTTTAATCGACCTGCAACGATACCGATCACTCCTTGATGCCATTGTTCCTCAAACATTACCAAAGCAGGAGGAATATGTTCGGTTGTTAATTGTATTTGTTGCAAAGCCGTGAGAGCCTGTTGCTTCATTTCATTTTCAACTTGTCGACGTTCAACATTCAGTTGATTGAGCTGCTGAGCAATCGGATAAGCAGTTGCCATGTCTTCAGCAAGTAAGCATTCTATTCCGATACGCATACTTTCCATACGACCTGCGGCATTAATCCGCGGTCCAAGCACAAAACCCAAATCCTGCGCACGTAGATGAGCTGCATCTCGACCAGCAATATCGAGTAACGCTAAAATTCCAGCACGACACTGATACTGTTGGATGCGTTTAACACCTGCATCAATCAAAATTCGGTTGTTATAATCTAAAGTTGCAACATCAGCATAAGTACCCAAAGCAACTAAATCTAAATATTGGGTGACTTTACTGCTCGTTTTATTGTGCTGACTGCGAAAACTTGCCAGTTTTGCCAAGACATAGAATGCGACTCCAACCCCTGCCAAGGCCTTACTCGAAAACTCGCAATCCAATTGGTTTGGATTCACCACAGCATCAGCAAATGGTGTTGGCTTAGTCGTTAAGTGGTGATCCGTAATAATCACTTGCATTCCAAGCGACTGCGCCGTTTCAACACCCGCATGACTTGATATCCCATTATCGACAGTAATCAATAAATCAGGATGATAGGTTGCGTGTGCCAATTCAGCAATTTTGGGAGTTAACCCATAGCCATATTTAAAACGGTCAGGTACTAGATAATCGACCAATGCACCCATTTCTTTAAAGACTAATACCATCAGCGCGGTACTGGTTGCACCATCTGCATCGTAGTCGCCCACAATGATGATTTTTTTTTGCTGATCAATCGCTTGATCAATCAGTTCAACTGCTCGATCTAAATCTTTCAAATGCGGAGCGAGTAGGTGTTTCAGCTTTAATTCAAGCTCTTGCTCAGACTGAACACCACGTCTTGCCAAAATCTCTGCGATAAACGGAGGCACGCCCTGAAACTGTTCAGGGCGTGTAAGTAATGGTCTCTTTTGAATAAGTATCTGTGTCATTTATGGCATCAAACGTTGAATCGTCCAGAGATCATTCTGTTTTTCATAACTTAAACGATCATGCAAGCGGTTTGGTCGCCCCTGCCAGAATTCATAATAATCTGCTTCGAGACGATAACCTCCCCAAAATTCAGGTTTAGCTAACTCACCTTGATCACCAACGCGCTGCTGGAGTTGTTGAAAGCGTTGTTGCAATTCTTCACGACCCGAAATCGCACCACTTTGTGGAGTACTAATGTGCGCTGCAATTTGGCTATCACGAGGGCGCTTATGATAATAATCAGTCGATTCTTGTTCAGAAATCTTAAGTACCTTACCACTGATACGCACCTGACGTTCTAAGCTAGGCCAATAAAATAACAACTCAGCAAAAGGATTTTCAGCAAGATCTAAACCTTTTTGACTATCATAATTGGTATAAAAATCATAACCTGCTTCAGTCGCACCACGTAACAAGACGGTTCGAACATGCGGACGGCCTTGTGCATTTGCTGTCGCAAGTGACATGGTATAGGGTTCATGCAGATTTGCATCAAGCGCATGATTAAACCAGTTTAAAAACTGCAAATGTGGATCACTGCTGATCTGCGCTTCGTGTAATTCGCCTTGTTCGTAACTTAAACGTAGCTCGCTGAGATCCTTAATGACATCACTCATTATTTATCTCCTTAAGCAACTTGCGCCTGCGCACGTACTGCATCAGCTAAATGATTTGCCAGACTCACAACCTCTTCTTGTTGATCACCTTCAACCATCACACGAATCACAGGCTCAGTACCTGACTTACGAATTAAAATACGTCCACGGCCTTTGAGTTGCTGCTCTGCTTTATCAAATTCAGCCACTAAAGCTGGAATAGAATACGGGTCGATCATTTGCTGTAAACGCACATTAACGAGAACTTGAGGGAATAAAACAAAACCTTCCACTAACTCATGTAAGGCTTTACCCTGCTCAACCATAACCGTCAGCACTTGTAATGCAGCAATAATCGCATCACCTGTTGTGCTTTTATCCAAGGTGAGAATATGCCCTGATGGCTCACCGCCCGTTACCCAAGCGTTTTCTTCAAGTGCTTGTAACACATAACGGTCACCTACTTTGGCACGGACAAAACCAACGTCTGCTTTTTGCAATGCCAGTTCAAGCGCCATATTACTCATGACTGTACCCACGACACCTTTTGGCTTGTGGTTGGCTTGCGTCGCTAAAATATACAAAATATGGTCACCATCAATCAGATCACCATTTTTATCCACCATCACTACACGATCAGCATCACCATCAAAAGCAATGCCAAGATCAGCCTGATGTTCTACAACTGCTTTCTGTAATTGTTCAGGATGAGTTGAACCACAATTTTCATTAATATTTAAACCATCTGGTTCATTGAATAATGAAATTACCTTCGCACCCAACTCACGGAATACAGAAGGTCCTACGCTATAGGCTGCACCATTGGCACAATCCACGACAATTTTTAAATTATGTAAATTGAAGTGGTATGGGAAAGTAGATTTACAGAATTCGATATAACGACCATTGGCATCTGTTACACGTACGCTTTTACCAAGGTTTGCCGTGTCATCAATGACAAGATCTTTTTCTAATTCTTGGTTAATTTCATCCTGTAAGGTATCAGGAAGTTTTTTACCTTCACTTGAGAAGAACTTAATCCCATTATCAAAGTAAGGGTTGTGCGACGCAGAAATCACAATCCCCGCATGGGCATGTAGTGCACGAGTTAAGTGAGCAATCGCTGGTGTTGGTAATGGACCTAATAAATGAACATAAACACCCGCAGCGTTTAGACCTGCTTGTAGTGCAGCTTCTAAAATATATCCAGATAAACGCGTATCCTTACCTAATACCACAATTGGCTTATTTTTCGGACTATTTCTTTTTAGTACTTTTCCTGCGGCGAAGCCAAGTTTTAATGCAAACTCAGGGGTAATTGGCATTTGTCCAAATTTTCCACGAATGCCATCAGTGCCAAAATAACTCATCTTCTACTCACTTTCTTATCGTTTATATGGTCTATCACCATATATTTCTCATCACGCTCACTTTACACCAAAAACAAAAAACCGTCAGTAAACTGACGGTTTTTCTATCGGTAAAATTACCAAAAATCAACCAACACGATAGTTTGGCGCTTCTTTAGTAATCGTTACGTCATGTACGTGTGATTCAGACATACCTGCTGAAGTAATTTTCACGAATTTCGCATTTTGACGAAGATCTTCAATGGTCGATGAACCTGTATAACCCATAGAAGAACGTAGACCGCCCATCATTTGATGGATGATATTGCCCATTGGGCCTTTATATGGAACACGTCCTTCAATGCCTTCAGGTACTAATTTTTCAGCACCTGCTTTCGAGTCTTGGAAATAACGGTCAGCTGAACCAGTCGCACCTGCCATCGCACCCAAAGAACCCATACCACGATATGCCTTGTAATAACGACCTTGGAAGAACTCAACTTCACCCGGTGCTTCTTCAGTACCAGCAAGCAGAGAACCCACCATGATGGTACTCGCACCCGCACCAATTGCTTTTGCCATATCGCCAGAGAAGCGGATACCACCATCAGCAATCAAAGGAATTTGGTCTTTCAATGCATTTGCAACACTGTCAATCGCAGAAATTTGTGGCATACCAATACCTGCCACAATACGTGTTGTACAAATCGAACCAGGGCCAATACCAACTTTAACGGCATCTGCACCAGCATCAAGCAATGCTAATGCCGCATCACCTGTCGCAATATTTCCGCCAATCACTTGAACTTGTGGGTAGTTTGCTTTTACCCAACGTACGCGTTCAATTACACCAGCTGAATGACCATGTGCAGTATCTACAACAATCGCATCAACACCAGCATCAACCAATGCTTCTACGCGGCTTGGTGTCTCAGCACCTGTACCCACAGCAGCACCTACACGTAAACGGCCAAGGTCATCTTTACAGCTGTTTGGATAGCTTTCAGCTTTACGGAAATCAGTCACCGTAATCAAGCCTTTGAGTTCATTGTGCTCGCCAACAACTAAGACTTTTTCAATACGATGTTTTTGCAATAATGCTTGAATATTTTCTTTAGATTCGCCTTCACGTACAGTAACTAAGCGATCTTGACCTGTCATGATGTTGCTCACAGGCTGTTCTAAGTTCGTTTCAAAACGTGTATCACGTCCTGTTACGATACCGACAACTTTGCCATCTTTAACAACAGGCACACCGCTGATGTTGTTGGCACTTGTGATTGCAATCAATTCACGAACAGTTGTTTCTGGTGTCACAGTGATAGGATCTTTCACCATCCCTGCTTCAAATTTTTTCACACGACGAACTTCAGCGGCTTGTGCTGAGATGTCCATGTTTTTGTGCAAAATACCAATACCACCATTCTGCGCCATCGCAATTGCCATACGAGACTCAGTCACAGTATCCATTGCAGCAGAAACGAGAGGAATATTAAGTTGAATTCCGCGAGTTAAACGTGTCTTTAAGGAGACATCTTTTGGGAGAACAGTAGAGTAGGCAGGAAGTAATAAGACATCATCGAAGGTCAAGGCTTCTTGAACGATGGTCAGCATAACAATCTCACTGGTAATTTCCGTGAGCTATTATAAACAAATTTCGATGTGATTTTCATTTTCTATGAAGAAAATAATTTGAGAAAAAGCATTTCTTCATCAGAATAAATGCTTTTTACATTGAGTTTATCAAAACAGAATTAACAGACTTGATCAAAATTATCATTATTTTCAGAATCTTGTGATTCCACACAAATGAGTGGAATCATATTATGTTTCATTCGTGCTTTATTACATTGTTCATCTGCAATTTGTACTTCTTTACAACTCGAGCTACGCACTTCATAAATAGAACAACTTACATTGACACCAACTTCGCCTTGTAAGGCCACACATCTTGGTGGTGATTGATTGGTTCCTTTCATGCAAGAATAAACCGCTGTAAGAGGTTCAACCATTTCTTCAGGCATGCTTTCAGCTTCAGCCCAATAGAATGAGACACGGAAATTTGCGCAGCATGCACCACAACTAATGCATGCATCTGGCGTAGCAATTTGAGACAACATTTTTATTAAAATTCTCGCGACCAAATCAAATTTTTTATAGCGCGAATCCTAAGAAAATTCACTACCGAAAACAATATATATTTATCTGTTTTCGATAGATTTATTCGTTCAAATTTTAAGGATTAATCAAGCTTTAATTTATTTCCGTTGGAATGCTGAAAACATACTCATTCATAAGGTCTACGCCACATTCTAGATTTTCAATCCAATCCAAAAATTGATTAATCATCTCTTTACCGACAAATGCCGTGCCATGTTGAGGAACAATCATATCCAAATCCATTTGACGAACCATATTGACCCACAAACGAATCACTTTGTTTGAGCACATATAGCGTTGATGGAAGCCTTTCATTTTTTTGATGTGGGCTTCAAAATCAGTGATCGGTAGACTGGCATCTTCAACAATCGACGCCCCCATATCACCAGAAAATAAAATTTTTGCCGTTGGATCATAAAATTGGAAATTGCCAACCGAATGTAAAAAGTGAGCAGGCACGGCAACAATAGATGATTCACCCAGTGGAATCACTTGTCCTGTGTCAGGCAATTCAATCAAACGCTCCTCCCAATTGCCCTTCATACGATCACTCATAAAAGCTGAATTCAGATGTGGTAAAAATCGTGCCCATAATTTTGAAGCGACAACTTTTGCGTCGGTATAAACCAACCAACGCGGCATCGAGGTAATAATGTCAGGATCTTGATGCGAAGCCATCACATAATCTAAATTTTTAAGCTTCGTATATCGATTCAATTCCATCGTCAATGGAACATACGTTAAATCCCCACCTGGATCTAAAACAGCAGCACGATCATGATCAATAATTAAAAATTGATTGGCTTGAATACCCTCGCCCTTTACCAAACTGGTAAAACTAATGCATTTATGAGTACCATTATCAAATAATATTTGTGATGTAGTCCGATCAAAGCTCATAGCAACCCCAGAAAAATTCTTTAAATATGAAATATTTTTAATTCCATAATAAAATAATGGGATTTAGTCGCTGTTTCAATCAGATATTGGACTTTTATCGTAATTTATCTATGTAAATTTTACTGATTTAAAACTTGAGTATCTTTATTTACATCAATTAAAATAATAACCATTCTCATTAATATTACCTCGATCTGAGATATCTCTCAGTTTTGGAATCTTCTATGCTCCCTCCACATCGAACGCTGCTAGCAACACTTGTTTTAGGCTTTATGACAACCGCTTATGCAGACGATACAACCAATACCCTTCCCACCATTTCAATTCAAGCAGAGCAAGATCAAACTGACACTTATGTTGCTACTCAAGCAACTTCAGCACTAAAGTCAGATGCTCCACTTTTTAAAACAGCACAATCCGTCAGTGTAATTACTCAAGAACAGCTAGAGCAAAAACAAGCACAGACTTTAGCAGAAGCGATTGATGGTGTTGCAGGTGTTGTTTCGGGACAACTTGGACGACGGGGTTGGGACGATTTTATTATCCGTGGACAAAATTCATCGGATCAGGTTTTTATTGATGGTTTACGGCAAGGGCAAAGTACTTTTGTCGCAACAGAACTCTCTGGTATGGATCAAGTACAAGTCATCAAAGGGCCTGCATCGGTTAATTTCGGCCTCGTTCAACCCGGTGGCATGGTCAATATGGTCACTAAACGACCTCAAGCTGACTCATTCTACCGAGGGTCTTTGACCTACGGCTCCAATCAACTTAAGCAAGGCACTTTCGATTTAAACTATAGTCCGAATGACAGTGAAAAAGGCGCTTTCCGCATCAACGGACGTGTTGCAGATCAAAATGATCCAACCGATTTCGTGTATTTTAAAAATTACTATATTTCACCTTCTTATAATTTTAACTTAGGTGACAATACTGATCTTTCGGTCATTGCGAGCTATCAACATCGTGAATATATGCGCCAACAAGGCTTACCAGTCTTAGGTACATTGCTAGCAAATCCAAATGGCGCATTAAACTCAAAATTATTCATCAGCGAACCAGCTCATGGCGGCTACAATGCGGATGTTTATCGTAGTGGCTATAATTTTGCACATACTTTTGCAAATGAATGGAAGTTCAAACAAAATTTTGTCGTACAAAAAACAGAAATGGTTGGTCCTGCCGTATTTGCTGCAACAGGCAAGAACTTTTGGGCGAAAAATACGGATGGGACAATCGACTACACCACGATCCAACGTCAAGGACGTTATCAAGATGTCGATAATTTAAGTTTTTCAATCGATAATCAACTACAAAGACGCTTTAACCTTGCCAATATGTCGCATGAACTCACGATTGGTGTCGATGCTATGCAAGAAAAAAGCGATTACATCAATAACCGTTGTACCGTGGGCAATTTAAATTTATATCGTCCGCAATACAACACCAAGGTGAGTTGTCCTGAGTCACCCACAAATCATGATATCAATCGCCTCAGATATACAGGCTTATATCTACGTGATCGAATTCAACTCAATGATCAATGGGTGTTAAATCTATCAGGTCGCCACGATTGGGCTGAAACACAAAATAAAAATTTAGTGAAAAATACTGAATCAACCCAATCAGATAATGCATTTACAGGCAATGCTTCTCTCCTCTATACCATCAATGATATTGCAGCCCCTTATGTTAGCTATGCAACATCATTTCTTCCTGTGAGCGGAACAGATGCTAATGACAATGCATTTAAACCAGAGAAAGGCAAACAAGTTGAAGTCGGCTTAAAACTACAAAGCCCAGATCAACGCATCCAAGGTAGCATCGCATGGTTTGATTTACGTCGCCAAAATGTTTCAGTATCAGATCCAATCAACAGTGGATTTAAAGTACAACGTGGTGAGCAAATGACACGGGGGATTGAAACCGAAGTCACGGCACATTTGTTTGATCAGTTCAAACTCACTGCAGCATATACCTATACACCAGATGCAAAAACTACTCAGGATACAACAGCTGAAAATATTGGTATTCGCATCGACAATATTCCAAAACAGAGCTATAGCTTATCGACACGCTATCGCTTTAAACCAAATTCAAATTTAGGCTGGTATGTGGGTGCAGGACTTCGAGGCGAAACGAAAAAAAGCGTTGATGGTTTAGCGGTGGATATTCCGAGCTACACAGTATTTGATACTGAAGCAGGCTATGATACAGAACATTGGGGTGCACAACTTTCAATCCGCAATATGTTTGATAAAGACTACTATGCTGGCGCACTCAATGAAAATCTAATTACGCTAGGCAACCCACGCCAAATCAATTTTACAGTGAAATTTAACTACTAAAATTAAAGAATAATGCCAAGTCCTACTTTGAATTTCATCAAAATAGACTTGGCATTTATTTAACTTAGATTTCGTTGATGCAGCGGTTAAGCAAAGAAATAATGCTGAACCAATGTTGAAACACCGACAATTAAGAAAATCGCAGCGCCAATTTTATGAATCAAAGAAATTGGCAAACGATCAGCAAGTTTATTACCAATAAAAACAGCAGGCGCATTGGCAATCATCATCCCCACAGTCGTACCACACATCACCCAAAATACACTGTCAAAACGAGCAGCGAGTGCGACAGTTGCGATTTGAGTTTTATCACCGATTTCCGCTAAGAAAAATAAAATAAAAGTCGCACCGAATACACCAAAACGTTGCCACTTATTAATGCTTTCAGTTTCATCTCCAAGCTCATCAGGAATCAGCATCCAAATCGCCATACCGATAAATCCAAGTGCGAGGATCCAGATCAAAATCTCAGGGCTTAATACAGTTGTGATCCATTGGCCAAACACCGCAGAAATACCATGGTTAATGGTTGTTGCAAGTAAAATGGCAATTAAAATTGGAACAGGTTTTCGAAAACGTGCGGCAAGGAGTAAGGCAAGAAGCTGAGTTTTATCACCCATTTCTGCAAGGGCAACAATTGAAGTTGAGATGAGAAATTCATACATAATTGAATGCTCTGGCTAGCATATATACCGATGACTTATCCCTCCTGCTAGCCAAAATCAAATAGATTGATGCAGAGTGATAAATCAAAGGTCTTGCCAACAAAAGCACAGCCTAAGCTGCTTTGGTTCTTTGCTATGATGACCATGTTCTGTTGAACAATTATGTTGATCATCACCTCTTTACTTTGCGTAAAGAGCGGCTACTCCCCAATGAAGTGATACTATTCTAACAAATAAAGATATCATTTTGAATCTTTAGACCCAGAATTTTTGATAACCCCATAACAGCAAACGGAATATACCTAAAAGAAATGCAAAATAGGCACTCAAGCCAAGAAAACCAAAACTTCCCCAACCGCTCGCACTTCCTACATGCTGAGCTTGATATTCAACAGCCATCACCACTGTAGCAACACATACTTCTAAACCCATCACCGCGTACATTACCCATTCCCAAGGAAAGTGCAAAAAACTCACCCATAAGCCCATCAATACAAAAACAACCAGCAATAATGGCAACATTACCCGATAAATCATCAACATCCTTGCTCCTGATCTCAAAGAAATTTCTTATAGATAGAACCGTATTCTAGAGAAAAGTATTTACAAATAAAGCCACAATTTTGTCATCCTAAAAACAGAAAACCCCGCATTTGCGAGGTTATTCCAAATATAATTTAAGCACTTACAGTAGTAATGTACGAATGTCTTTCAACAGTTTGGTCAACTTATTGGTAAAGCGAGCAGCATCCGCACCATTAATCACACGGTGGTCATAAGACAATGACAATGGCAACATCAAACGCGGATCAAAGTCTTTACCATTCCATACAGGTTGCATCGTTGCAGGCGAAATACCTAAGATCGCAACTTGTGGCCAATTCACCAATGGGGTGAATGCAGTTCCACCGATACTACCCAAGCTGGTAATGGTAAAGTTGGCACCTTGTAAATCTTTCGGCGACAATTTGCGGTCACGTGCTTTCTGGCTCAATTCAGCCAGTTCTGTCGCAATCTGCTTAATCGATTTTTGATCTGGGTTACGTAATACCGGAACGGTTAAGCCATCTGGAGTCGCAACTGCAATCCCCATATGAATTTCGTTACGCAATAACACTGACTTCTGATCATCGGCCAAATGCCCAGCAAAATAAGGCTCTTCTTTGAGCAAGTGTGCAACCGCTTTGGCAATAAAAGCCAAAATTGTTAAGCTCAGACCCTGCTTTTTAAAGCCATCTTTGAGTTCACCACGCCACGCTTCGAGTTCAGTAATATCCGCCAAATCAAACTGGGTGACTTGCGGAATGAAATTGTTCAATGACAACTGTGGTACAGACACTTGCTGTAAACGCGTCATTGCTTTCACTTCACCACCACCAAATGCACCAAAGTCTGGCAACTTCGGTAAGCCCGAAGCTACTGGTGCTGCTTGAGCAGAAGGTGCTGGCTGTGATGTCGTGAGACGTGCTTTTACATAAGCAAAAACATCGTCCTTCATCACACGACCATGTTCACCAGAAGCCTTGACCTGACCGAGAATAACGCCTAATTCACGCGCCAGTTTACGCACGGCAGGGCCTGCATAAACCTTCGCATTTTCTGCTTCTTGCTCTTTGGTCAGCTTATCAGCTTGCGCTGGCGCACTTGGTGCTGCTGTCGTTGCTGCCTGCGGTTTTGCTGGTGCTGCTTGCGTAGCAGGCGCAGCGGCTGGTTGAGCTTTTGGTGCTGCTGGAGCAGCAGCCTGACCACTTACCTCGATCATTGCCAAAGCCATACCTTGACGAACTTCTTGATTCGCAGACACATGGATTGCTTTTACAATCCCCGCCACTGAACTTGGCACTTCAACAGACGCTTTATCTGACTCAACCACACATAGGCTTTGTTGAGCTTCAACGCGATCACCGACATTGACCAAAATTTCTGAAACAAGTGCTTTTTCTACACCTAGATCAGGCACTTCAATTTCGACATTACCTGTTGAGGTATTGCTTGCAACTGGTGCTTCTTTAGTTGCGACTGGCGCTTCTGTTTTAGCTGGAGCTGCTTGCGGTTCAGATGACGTTGCAGCGCTCTCAGTCTTGACCTGAATCAATACCACGCCTTCTTTGATGCTGTCGCCTTCTTTAATCTGGATCGCTTCGACAATCCCCGCAACCGAGCTTGGTACTTCTACAGTCGCCTTGTCCGATTCAACCACCACAATACTTTGTTCAGGTTCAATCTGATCACCGACTTTGACCAGTACTTCTGCAACCAATGCTTTTTCTACACCAATATCTGGAACTTTTACATCCACAATCTGACTTGCTGTCGCTGTTGGAGCGGCAGCTGGTTGTGCTTTTGTTTCAGCTTCAACAGGTTTTGTTTCTGCTTTTGGCGCTTCCGCTTTCGGTGCTTCGTTCGCAGGTGATTCAGCAGCAGACTCAGACTCTAGTTCGATCAATGCGACGCCTTCAGTAACTTCATCACCCTGTTGAACCAGAATACTTTTTACGATCCCTGCCGCAGTGCTTGGTACTTCGACCGTTGCCTTATCTGATTCTAAGACCAGAAGGCTATCGTCAACTGCAACATGGTCGCCTACTTTGACCAAGATTTCTGCAACGAGCGCTTTATCTACGCCAATATCAGGTGCTTGGATTTGCATGATTATTTCCCCTCACCTGTTTGTGTTTCATGGTATTCAGCAACGGCCTGAACTTCTGGATGCGCTTGTGGCGCCCAAGCCACTGGACGATCCGTATCTAACTCAAAGTTAGAAATTGCATCTTTGACTAAACGTGCATCTACTTCACCTTCGTCAGCGAGTTTTTTCAAAGTCGCAACAACGATATGTGCAGCATCAACACCAAAGAAACTACGTAAGTTTGCACGTGTATCTGAACGTCCGTAACCATCTGTACCTAATGCAACAAATGGACGACCATCTGGAAGATATGCACGGATTTGTTCGCTATATGCACGCATATGGTCTGTTGCTGAAACAACGATACCTTCTGTACCACGTAACTGTTTAGATACCCAAGATTCTTTCACTTCTTCAGTCAGTGGGTGTAAACGGTTGTATTCTTCACATGCCATACCATCACGTGACAACTCATTGAAGCTTGTTACGCTCCAAACATTTGAGTGGATCTGGTATTCATCACGTAAGATTTTCGCTGCTTTGATCACTTCACGCAGAATGACACCTGAACCAAGTAATTGAACCGTTGCTTTTTCATCTTTTTCGAACAAGTACATACCACGTTTAATGCCTTCCTCAGCGCCTTCTGGCATTGCAGGATGCTCGTAATTTTCGTTCATTACAGTTAAGTAATAGAACACACGCTCTTGGTTCACATACATACGTTGTAAACCGTCATGTACGATCACAGCCAATTCATAACCAAAACATGGATCATAAGATACGCAGTTTGGAATGGTGTTCGCCAAGATATGTGAATGACCATCTTGGTGCTGTAAACCTTCACCGTTCAAAGTGGTACGGCCCGCAGTTGCACCAAGTAAGAAACCTTGTGCCTGTGCATCACCAGCAGCCCATGCAATGTCGCCAATACGTTGGAAACCAAACATTGAGTAGTACATGTACATTGGAATCATTGGCAAGTTATTGGTTGAATAACTGGTTGCCAACGCAGCCCAAGCGCTCATCGCACCCGCTTCGTTAATCCCTTCTTGAAGCATGTGGCCATCACTTGCTTCACGATAATGCATTAACTGTTCTTGGTCTTCTGGGGTATATTTTTGACCGTGAGCAGCATAAATACCCAACTGACGGAACATACCTTCCAGACCAAAAGTACGTGCTTCATCTGGAACGATGGGTACAACGCGATCTTTAATGGCTTTTTCTTTCAGTAAAGCAGCAATTAAACGCACCATCAACATCGTAGTCGATTGCTCTTTACCACCTGAACCATTTAATACAGCATCAAATACAGATAACTCAGGAATCGGTAAAGTTTCACTCTCTTTACGACGTGCAGGTAGGTAGCCACCTAATGCTTCACGACGCGCCTTCATATACTTCATTTCTGGAGAGTTTTCACTTGGGCGATAGAACGGAAGCTCTTCTAACTTGTCATCTGTAAATGGCAGATTAAAACGGTCACGTACATATTTCAAAGAGTCGATCTGCATTTTTTTGATTTGGTGCGTTTTGTTCACCGCTTCAATTTCTTCAGACAATCCGTAACCTTTAACTGTTTTCGCAAGAATAACGGTCGGTTGGCCTTTGGCTTTCATTGCTTCTGCATAAGCAGCAAAAACCTTGTACGGGTCATGACCACCACGGTTAAGATTATCGATGTCTTCATCGCTTAAATCTTTTACAAGTTCCGCAGCTTCTGGGTACTTACCAAAGAATTTCTCGCGGGTATATGCACCACCTTTCACTTGATAGCGTTGGTACTCACCATCAACCGTTTCTTCCATGACCGCTTTTAAAGCACCTGAAGCGTCTTGTGCAAGCAATGGATCCCAATGACGGCCCCACACGACTTTAATCACACGCCAACCTGCGCCACGGAACAATGATTCAAGCTCTTGGATGATCTTACCATTACCACGTACTGGACCATCCAAACGCTGTAAGTTACAGTTCACCACCCAAACCAAGTTATCTAATTTTTCACGACCTGCTAATGAAATTGCACCCGTACTTTCTGGCTCATCCATCTCACCATCGCCTAGATATGCCCAGACTTTACGATCTTCTTCTTTAATCAAACCACGATTCATCAAGTACTTTTGAATATGTGCTTGGTAAATCGACATAATAGGGCCTAAACCCATCGATACCGTTGGGAACTGCCAGTAATCAGGCATTAAATAAGGATGTGGATAGCTTGGGAGACCATT
The DNA here is from genome assembly GCF_000241225.1 of Acinetobacter sp. NBRC 100985. NCBI lineage: Bacteria > Pseudomonadati > Pseudomonadota > Gammaproteobacteria > Moraxellales > Moraxellaceae > Acinetobacter > Acinetobacter sp. NBRC 100985. Next base: position 29,771 of record NZ_BAEB01000022.1, read on the forward strand.
GCCACCGACTTCACGGCGGAAATTATTGAGCTGATCCTCAGTTAAACGACCTTCTAAGAAAGAACGTGCATAAATACCAGGGGCGCAATGACCTTGGTAATAAATCATATCGCCGCCGAAGTTATCTGAAGCAGCGCGGAAGAAATGGTTAAAACCAACATCATATAAAGTCGCAGAAGAAGCGAAACTTGCAAGGTGTCCGCCTAGGTCATCACCGGTTTTATTCGCACGCAATACCATTGCCAGTGCATTCCAACGAATCAAAGCACGGATACGACGCTCCATGTCCTGATCACCCGGCATTGCAGGTTGTTCTTCAACTGAAATGGTATTGAGATAAGGTGTATTTAAGCGTTGGATTGGAACATGTTTCGCAATTGCTCTTTGATACAGTTTTTCGAGTAAGAATGCAGCGCGTTCCGTGCCCATATGTTGTAATACTGAATCAAATGCTTCTTGCCATTCCTGGGTTTCCTGCGCGTCTGAGTCGCCATAAAACGCCATACAATTCACCTTTTCCCTTAAGTTATTTTGACGTTATATATTTATCATGTTTTCACTTCATAAAGGTATTGCCCCAAATGAATACAAAATCCCTTAATATTTTCTCACTAAATAGTCATTGACCCAAATGAAACAAAAAATACAAAAAATCGACCAATAAAGGCGATTTTTTAATATTTCTATACAACTGTTAACAAATTATATTATGGCAACATCGCTAAGTACGGTGAAGGATTTTTGCGTTGACCATCTTTTACAACTTCAAAGTGTAAATGCGGACCTGTACAACGACCTGTGCATCCAACATTCGCAATATGCTCACCAGCGCTTACGCGATCACCAGCATTCACGATTAAACGAGATGCGTGTGCATAACGAGTGATGTAACCATTGCCGTGATCAATCTCAACATATTGACCGTAGCCTGTACCCCAACCTGATTTGGTAACAACACCTGGACCAGTCGCATAAATCGGCGTGCCTGATGGTGCAGCAAGATCAAGACCAGAATGATGACGCGTTGAACCAAGTAGCGTACGATTACCCCAAGAAGAGCTTACACGACCTTCTTGTAAAGGATGGCTCACCAACCAAGAATAACCTGTATTCGCAGAGAATGACGGTGCATTGTCTTTGCTTGAAATTGCAGAACGGCCGTATTTCTTTTCAATCGTCGCATTATTCAATTCAATAGTTTTTTCACGCAATTGAACTGAAACATTTGAAACTGCTGGCAGATCAATATCATCTGGGTGATTATAAGAACCTTGAGCTAAGGTTTTAGATAACTGTTCTAAACGGTCAGTGTCCGTTGTTTGGCTGATATTTTGATAATCAGCAAAAGCAACCGAAGCAGCTGACGCAGCCAATGAAAATGCGAGTAAAATACGACGCGTATGATGCATAAAAAACCTCTTGAAACCGTCCTTACTAAAGTTCCTTTATCATCTCTTCCTTGATAACAGTTGAACTGAACGCTTAAGATGAACACATAACCTCTGAGGAAGTTAACATGTCTGAACCTACCAACGTTTTTCAACAGAAAGGACAACACATAAAAACTGGAAACTTAACGTTTCTCACTACGCAAGTCACACAATGGAAACAACTTACGAAAATTATTCAACCATTACTGCCCCAACCAGAGCAATGGCAGGTTGTTTGTTATCAACATGGTATTTTGACCATAACAGGTGAAAATCAAGCAATGATCAGTCAACTGAGTTATTTACAAAGTCACTATGTTGCGCAGTTAGCTCAGCTTGAAGGTTTCAAGGAATTACGAAAAATACAAGTCCGGTTGAGAAACAAAACCACAGTCTCTCGTGAACCCTCTCCCCCATCTAAAGCACTTTCATCAGAGACACAAGAGCTATTACGCAGTGCCGCTGAATATGTGAGCGACCCTAAGCTTAGCCAAGCTTTACTACGTTTGGCAAGCAATAAAAAATAATAACCTAGCTTTACAGTAAGAAAACGTACACAAATTTTGTGACAAAAATCTCAGATTATATTGTTATAATATAACATACCCACTGAAAGACAATGACTTATGTCACACTCACGTATGGAATTGGACATTCATTCTCGTTAACAAATGTTACAATTTCATAGCTGCTTGGATCGTTTTGAACATTGCGCAAAAGCTGGTTATTTAGCGCATGTCCAGATTTATAGCCATCAAACTTGGCAATAACTTGATGCCCAAGCAAATATAAGTCACCCACAGCATCTAAAATTTTATGGCGCACAAACTCATCAGCAAAGCGTAAACCCTCTTCATTGACGACACCCGTATCATCTACACCAATTGCATTCTCTAAACTTGCACCCAATGCAAGATTATTGGCTTTCAAATAATCCAAATCTTTCATAAAACCAAAGGTACGCGCCTCACTGACTTCATAGACAAATGTTTCAGTGGAGAAATCAATGGTGACAGACTGGTATTCCTTAGCAAAGGCAGGATGGTCGAAATCAATAGTAAAGTTCAGTTGAAAACCTGAATGAGGGGTAAAAATCGCACGTTTATCTTCAATCAAAGCTTCGACTGGCTTAAGAATACGAATAAACTTCTTTGGGGCATTTTGTTCCGCTAACTCACCTTGCATGAGTAAGTAAATAAATGGTCCTGCGCTACCATCCATGATCGGTACTTCTGAAGCAGAGACTTCGACAATGAGATTATCAATGCCTAAGCCAGCTATCGCACTCATGACATGCTCAATTGTGCCGACTTTAATGTCTTCTCGAACCAAATTGGAACACATAAAAGCTTCTTGAATCAATAAAGCGTTGGCAGGGATATCAACGGGTGGGTTGAGATCGATACGGCGAAATACAATTCCTCCATCAATATGATGCGGAACAAAATTAATCAGCACTTTTTGACCACTGTGCAGACCAATACCGCTCGCTTTCACCACACGTTTTAGAGTTCGTTGCTTCACCATGCCATGCTAACTTCATTTGCAAAAACCGATATAACTTAGCATATTTTGCCATTTTAAAAAATAAAAAGGGGGCAATTACTTGCCCCCTTTTCCTAAATAGTTGATTTTATTATTTACGCTGTTGATTTTTTAGATAGTCCTGAATGCTCATCGGAGACGAACGTGGCGTAGAACTTGGTGCAGAGCTAACTGGTGCTTCAGTATTTGTACGTTTACTGATCGCTGGTACATCGTCTTCATCAACAGATTGCTGTGCAACTTGAGCTGATGCGTGATGTGAAGGAACAGTACGTTTCTTATGTTCAACTTCAGTTGCATTACGCGTTAAACCTGTCGCTATAACAGTTACGCGAAGTTCATCACGTGCATCAGGATCAAATACGGTACCGTAGAAGATTTCACCTTCATCCAAATCAACGATTTGGTTAACGACATCCGTAATGATCTCAGTTTCGCGTAGGGTAATATCATCACCACCCGTGATATTAATCAACACGCCTTTGGCATTGATAATGTTGACGTTATCAAGCAACGGACTACGAATCGCTTGTTCAGCTGCTTGACGAGCACGATCTTCACCACGACCTAAACCAGCACCCATCATTGCGTAACCACGAGTACTCATTGCAGTTTTCAAATCTGCGAAGTCAAGGTTAATATGACCGCGGTTTACAACCAAGTCAAAGATACTGCGTACCGCATTGAGCAATACATCATCTGCCTTTTTATAGGCATCTTTCATTGAAATATCGCCATAAACACTGAGTAAGCGCTGGTTCGGAATGATGATAAGCGAGTCAACATGTGCTTCTAAAGCATCAATACCTTTTTCTGCAGACTTTTGACGACGGCGACCTTCAAAATTGAATGGTGTTGTCACCACACCAACAGTCAAAATACCCATTTCTTTGGCAACTTCAGCAACTACGGGTGCCGCACCCGTACCCGTACCACCGCCCATACCAGCAGTGACAAATACCATGTCAGTACCTTCAAGGTGCTGACGGATGACTTCACGACTTTCTTCCGCTGCAATTTGACCCACTTCTGGGTTTGCACCAGCACCTAAGCCACGCGTACTTTGTTCGCCTAATTGAATTTTAAATGGCGCATTCATGCTATCTAAAGCTTGTTTGTCGGTGTTCGCACAAACAAATTTCACACCTTGGATATCAGATTGCACCATGTGCTGGACAGCATTACCACCACCACCACCAACACCAAATACTGTGAAACGGGCTTGACCGTTGCCATCGTCTAGTTCATCTTCTATAAATTCAAATGAGGCCATGACCTTTAGATTTCCTAATATATAAATGGCAGTTACTTCAGCCCGTTACTGCCTTGATTTTTAAAACACCTGATGTTTAGGATGCTGTTCAATATTCGTCAGCTTGTCAAGTCCAGTGACTTAGTATTACAACTTCCTAACAATTTTTCCCCAAAATGCCTACAACTTAGAATATCGCCTTAAGCTTACTGTTTAATGCATTCCAGCCATTTGAGACACGATCAATAAAACTACGATCACTTGCCTCCTCTGGCTCTTCTACTGCATCTTGTAGATCACTTTGGCTAAACATCAACAATCCAGCCGTCGTTGCATACATCGAACGACGTAATGCTGGTAAATGTTGATCATCAGCATAAACCTGTAATGGTGGATTTCCTAAATGTGCAGATACCCCAAGCATACGACGTGCCAAATTGACCATACCTTCAATCTGACATGCATCCCCAGTTAAAACCACCCCATGATATAAACCGTGAATTGCACCGCTATGCTCTAGTTCTTCACGAATTGATGCAAAGATCTCTTCATAACGCGCAATAATAATTTCTGCAAGCTCAATACGACTGATGGTTTGAGTACCATCAATCCCTTGAACTTGAATCATGTGATCTGGTTTCACAACACTCAGGTCAACACAACCATGTAAAATCTTGATGCGCTCAGCTTCTTCGGTTGTAGTCTGTAACACCGCTGCAATATCGCGCGTTACATTTTCACCACCGCGCGCGAGGGTACGTGCTAAAGCTAATCGACCATCTAAATACACAGCGAGATTGGTAATACCCGCTCCAATATCTACAAGGCAAACGCCATATTCTTTTTCATCTTTAAGCAGGCTTGCTTCAGCTGTTGCCAAGCAAGACACCACCATTTTTTCCACCCCGATATTGGCACCTTTCATGGCGCGATCAAGGTTTTGCATAGTGCTAATTGGCATCATCATTAACTGATAATGACCCGTCATACTATGTGCAGACATATTGACTGGGTTTTGTACCCATTCAGCAGAGTCACCAAGTTCAAAGCCTAAAGGAACTGCACTTGCCAAATAATAATCAGGCGAAACATGACTTGCTTTCGCCAATTCTAATGCTCTAACCACTTCATTTGTTGTAATAATATGATCATGGTTAGCAACAGGCGTACGTCCTGAAGCATAAAAACTTTGTAATTCTGTACTTGGAATCGACACCCATGCGCTATGAATACGACATTCAGCCATATCTTCCGCTTCGGATACTGCATTTTTGATCGCAGCAATTACCTTGTCTAAGCTGACAATCTTGCCTTTAACCATACCTCGGTTGCGAGCAGTTGCCATGCCAATGACTTGGATCTTATCCGGTGCATGGATCTTACCAATCAAAACTGAGACTTTATGAGTCCCAATATCAATCGCAACAACTGAGGGAACAGCTTCACTCATTACTTAAATACCATTTCTTTAATGTTGTTTAGGACCACTGCCTATTATTTTCAAGCCACGTATTATGGCTTTGCCTGAATTACACCTGCAAGGTTTGTGTCATCAATCGTTACAACAAACTGACCGTTCACAATCTTGGGCGGTGCTGCATTTTTCCATTGAATCGCTAAGCCATTCCGATATCGCAAATCAATCGACGAAATTTTTGACCATACAGGTTTTAGATCTGTTTGTGCCAAATGGCTTAAGCGTTGTAATTTATTCATGGTCTGATCTTGGTCAACAATAATTCGCAAGCCTGAATCAAACTGCATAAACCACGTCATACGCTCAGTTAAATACAACTCTTTTAAACGCAAATTTGCAGGATGAAAAAGCTGATTAATTTCATTATAGCGACGCATCATCATTTTGGATTGGCTGACTGGACCATGTAAAAGCGGCAAATTTGGATGTGCGGTTAACACAGCCTCACTAAATACATCCCCATTATCACTGAGCAAGCGCCCTGTTCCCCAACGTGCAATCGCATGGCGCGGCATGACACGCACTCGAATTGCATTTGGCCAAGCTCGTGATACAACCACTCGATCAACCCATGAGACCTTTAATGCTTGATCTCGAATCTGCTCTAAATCGGACGTGAAATAGTTATCTTTAATCACTGGATCCAAATGTTGAACCATCTGTTGGTTCTCAACATCTGAATATGTGCCAACCACCTGCAATTCCGCCACTTTTGCATCAGTCATGACTTTATATAAACCATAAAGACCAATGGCAAGAACAGCAAATGCAATAATCAACAATGCCCAGCCGCCCGCATTCACCATTTTTTGTTTTGGCGAAGGCGGTTTCTCGTGAATCGAGCTAATCGCTGGTCGTGTTTTACGACGCATTGATGCAGGAAGTTGAGCCATAAATAGTTAGACCGACTCAGTTAATGTTTGCTCTAAGATCGCAACACAAAGCTCATCAAAACTATAACCAACTGCTTGTGCTGCCTTCGGTACCAAAGAATGACTGGTCATACCTGGTACAGTATTTACTTCTAATAACCAGAAATTCCCTTGTTCATCCTGCATCGCGTCAATACGCCCCCAGCCCTCTGCACCGACTGCTTGGAATGCACGTAGACACAATGCTTGCAAGTTTTTCTCTTCAGCGTCACTCAATCCGCAAGGAATACCATATTCGACATCATTGCGTTGATATTTTGCTTCATAATCATAAAAAGCAACATCTGCTGGTGGCTGTAAACGAATGACTGGCAATGGCTGACCATTTAAAAATGAGATCGTAAACTCACGTCCTGTAATCCACTTTTCTGCCATAACCACAGCATCATGTGCGGTCGCTTTTGCAATCGCAGCCGCAAAATCTTCTGCTTTCTCAACCTTGCTCATGCCCACACTTGAGCCTTCGTGAACAGGTTTGATAATCACAGGTAGACCAAGATCGGCAATTACTGAATCTAAATCAGTTTCTTTGGTAATAATACGATACGGCGCTGTTGGTAAATCACTACCCTGCCAGATTTGCTTGGTTTTGACTTTGTCCATACCAATCGCAGAGCCTTGCACACCTGTTCCTGTATAAGGTAGGTTCAACCATTCCAAGACACCTTGGATTTGGCCATCTTCACCACCGCGACCATGTAATACGATAAAAGCACGGTCATAAGCAACCAGCTCTGTCACGCTACGATCTTGAGGGTCAAATGCTTCTGCTTGCACACCCGAGCGCAATAATGCTTCTAATACGGCTTGACCGCTGTCCAACGAAACAGCACGTTCAGCCGACTTCCCACCCAATAACACGGCAACTTTGCCGAATTTTGCAGCATTTGACACGTTTATATCCTTAAAACTTTTCTAAATTCTCTAAATCTCCCCCTATTCCCTATTTATTAAAGGAAGATTGGGAGAGATTTTCTAAAACTATTCGGCATACAAGCGATGCTGAGCCAATTCTACCGAAATTGCACCAACGTTACCTGCGCCTTGTGTTAATAACAGGTCATTCGCTTGTAACACTTTTTGTAAAACACTTGGCAAATTGCCTTCAACTGGATCAACAAGAATCGGTTCAACCTGACCACGTAGACGAATACTGCGTGCCAATGCTCGACTATCCGCACCCACAATCGGTTTTTCGCCCGCAGGATATACCTCAAGCAATAATAGCTGATCGACTTGCGATAACACATCGACAAAGTCATCGAAACAGTCACGAGTACGGCTAAAACGGTGTGGCTGGAACATCATGACCAAACGACGATCTGGATGGCTTGCTCGCGCTGCCTTAATGGTTGCTTCAACTTCTTTTGGATGGTGACCATAGTCATCGACTAATTTCACCAAGCCTTCGCCGACTTCAAATTCACCCTGAACTTGGAAACGACGACCAACACCGCTAAAGCCTGCTAAAGCACGGCAAATCGCACCATCAGAAACACCTTCATCTGTCGCAACACCAATCGCAGCAAGTGCATTTAGGACATTGTGTAAACCCGGTTGATTAATCGTGACACTTAATGGCTCACGATCTTTACGCAATACCGTAAAGTGCGAACGCATGCCTTCTTGTTCAACATCGACCGCACGAATGTCGTTGCCTTCATCAAATCCATAGGTCAATACTGGACGACCTACACGCGGCAAGATTTCACGGATATTGGCATCATCACCACACACTACGGCCAAACCATAGAATGGCAAGTTATGTAAGAATTGAATAAAAGTATCTTTTAATTTATCAAAGCTACCTTCATAAGTATCCATATGATCGGCATCGATATTGGTCACAATTGCGGCCATCGGTTGCAAATACAAGAAAGAAGCATCTGATTCATCCGCTTCAGCCACGATAAAACGACTCTCACCCAATGCAGCGTTGACACCTGTACTATTCAGCAAACCACCGATTACATAAGTTGGATCAAGGTTTTCTTCTGCCAACATGGTTGTTAGTAAACTTGTGGTCGTAGTTTTACCATGCGTTCCCGCAACTGCAATACCATGACGGTAGCGCATTAACTCACCCAACATTTCTGCACGGCGCACGATTGGAGTACGTTGCTCAATGGCCGCTTTAATCTCTGGATTTTCAGGGTCAATTGCCGTTGAAACAACCAGTACATTGGCATTTTTAATATTGTCAGCAGAGTGTCCAATAAATACTTTAATACCATTTGCTTCAAGCTGAGCTGTGGTTTTTGACGCTTTAATATCAGAACCTGAAACTTTATAACCTTGGTTACTTAATACTTCGGCAATACCACACATCCCCGCACCACCAATACCAACAAAGTGGATATGTTTAATACGGCGCATTTCAGGCACTTTGATCAGCTTTTTGGCTTGGTTTGGATTCGTTGGAGACATAGATAAACTCGAATTACAATTTTTTAATCAGATCAACCACATGCTGAGTTGCATTCGGTTGTGCTTGTTGACGTGCTTTGATTGCCATTTCTGAGAGCAGTTGGCGATTGAATAATGTGGCTAACAACTCATCTAAAACAGCGGGTGTCATTTCTGCTTGTTGGCAAATCTTTGCAGCGCCGACATTGGCAAGGAATTTTGCATTTGCAGTTTGATGATCGTCTACGGCAATCGGCAAAGGTACAAACACTGCGGCTAAACCTGCTGTTGCAACCTCTGTCACCGTCAAAGCACCAGCACGACAAATAATTAAATCTGCTTCACTATAGGCCTTTGCCATATCGTGAATAAATGGCTCAACCTGAATATTTAAATTTGCAGATGCACCTTGATAACGTTCACGCGTAATCTCTTGCTGATTTTGACCACATTGATGAAAAACATTCAGTGGCAAATTGACCTTTTTCAAAGCTTCTGGCAAACGCTCATTGAGCGCTTGAGCGCCTAATGAACCGCCTACAATCAAGATATTCAGGGGCAACTGCGCTTGTTCACGCGTTTGATAACGCCAAGATGGATTTAAAATCGCAGTGATTTCCGCACGCACAGGATTGCCTGTGGTCACGACTTTATCACTATTTGCGAAAGTATTTGGAAAAGCCTGACAAACTGTTGTTGCAACACGCGCCAGTTGGGTATTGGTAAATCCTGCAACAGCATTTTGTTCATGGATCAATACAGGGATACCCAATAAACGTGCAGCTAAACCACCCGGCCCTGCGACATAACCACCAAAGCCAGCAACAGCATCAATCTTAAGTTGTTTCATATAGCGCATCGCGCTTAAAGTGGCTTTTAAAATTTTAAAGGGTGCACTCAGTTTCCGTAATAAACCATTGCCACGCACACCTTGGATATCAATCTGATAAATCGGAATATTTTGATCTTTGAGTAACCGATTTTCCATTCCTGTAGGCGTCGCTAACCAAGACACTTGGCAGCCTTCTTGTTGCAGTTGTTTGGCAACAGCAAGCGCAGGAAAAACATGCCCACCTGTACCAGCGGCCATCATCATGACATGTTTGGGTTTGTTCTGTGGTGAATTGGTCACGGTCTAATTCTTCAACTCAAAAAAGAAGGTTATCGTCTATTGTTTTCGGGAGTTATTTTAATCCTAAAGCTTCATTCACGAAAAGCGAATTTCACTTGTTTACAACAGAAAGCAGTGCTTTTTTCGATTCTTTGTTAAAAACAAGGTTCTGTCGATATCCAATTGCCCATTTGCTTGTCAATTTGGTACAAATTCAAACGGGCAATTCGGTCAAATAATGATTCTTATTTAGCTTGAGCGACCTGCTTCTAACACATTAAATAAATCATCCGCAATCGATGTTCCAAACTGTGCATCAATCTCACGGATACAGGTTGGACTAGTCACGTTAATTTCCGTCACATAGTTACCGATCACATCCAAACCAACAAAGACCAAACCTTTTTCACGTAAAAAAGGTCCCACTTTTGCAGCAATCAATTTATCGTTTTCAGTCAGAGGGCGTGCTTGACCCAAGCCACCTGCCGCCAAGTTTCCACGCACTTCACCATTTTGTGGAATTCGCGCCAAGCAATATGGAATCGGCTCACCATTGACCATCAAAATGCGTTTATCACCTTCCACGATTTCAGGAATATAACGTTGTGCCATGATTGGACGTGTGCCCATTTCAGTGAGCATTTCCAAAGTCGAACCAATGTTTACCCCATCTTGATACAAACGGAAAATCCCCATTCCGCCCATACCATCAAGTGGTTTCACAATTACATCACCATGTTCTTTGATAAATTCACGAATTAGGCTTTGCTGAGACGTGACCAAAGTGGGTACTTGTAACTCTGGGAACTGGGTTGCAAACAGCTTTTCATTACAGTCACGTAGCGATTGTGGTTTGTTAATAATCCACGCACCTTCACGTTCGGCTTGTTCTAAAATATAAGTGGTATAGACAAAGTTCATGTCGAACGGTGGGTCTTTACGCATCAATACGACATCGTAATCAGCCAATGACTCTTTTTGCTTGTCACCCAACTCATAATAATGATCGTAATCTTCAAAGACTTTAAGCGGCGAAATCAAACCAAAGGCTTTACCTTGATCAATATATAAATCGTGTTGTAATGCATAACCCAATTCATGACCGCGACGGCTTGCCGCCCATAACATTGCCATCGTCGAATCTTTCTTGAGATTCACCGTTTCAATTGGGTCCATCACTACAAGTACACGCATAATTTAACACTCATATTTTTAATCTTGGCAAAAAGTATAGCGAAGTTTAAGGATGATGTTTAAACAAGTTATGTAATTATTAAATCTAAAAAATTCTAATTTATTCAAATCACTAGATTCGATTTATTTAAATAGACGATTTTCTGAGTGATAAAAATTTAAAAATTACTGGTAGATGATTTCGATACCAGTAATTCGTGCAACATTCAATTTCAGCATCGAATTAAGCCAAAAGTTTTTCAATATCTTTGGCAATTTTTTCAGGTTTAGTGATGGGAGCATAACGCTTGATCACTTCGCCTTTTTGATTGATCAAAAACTTGGTGAAATTCCATTTAATGCTGCTGCCCAAAAGACCTTTGGCTTCAGAAGTCAGGTATTGATACAAAGGATGTGCCGTTGGACCATTCACATCAACCTTGGCAAACATTGGAAATGATACGCCATAGTTGCGCTGACAGAAGCTGCCAATTTCTTCATTGCTTGATGGATCTTGATTGGCAAATTGGTTACACGGAAAACCGAGAATCACCAGACCTTGTTGTTGATAGTCCTGATAAAGCTTTTCCAAACCTTCGAATTGTGGGGTTAAGCCACATTGACTTGCAGTGTTCACCACCAATAAAACTTTGCCTTGATAGTCGGCTAGGTTCTTTTGCTCGCCTTCTAAAAGCTCAGCCTGAAAATCATAAATTTTGCTCATAGGTGTTTTCTCAACTATCCAATTGTGGGATTGCGCAAAATAGTTTGCTTAATCATTCAGCTCGTTCATTTAATATTGCACACAATTATCTTGTGTGCAAGTTTATTATGCACAATATACTTTTGCGATTAATCAAACTATACTGTGAGCTAGCAAAATGACGTTGAGGAGCAAAGCATGACTGAATTTTCTTACTTGGATAATCAAGTGTGTTTTGCCATGTATTCCGCGACCAATGCGATGATTCGTCAATATCGTCCTTTGCTTCAGGAATACGACCTGACCTATCCACAATTTATCGTACTGTTGGCTTTGTATGAAAAGGACAATGTGACTTTGTCTGAAATTGGTCAAAAGACTTTTTTTGATTCGGGAACGCTGACGCCAATTATTAAAAAACTTGAAGAAAAACAGTTTTTAAAACGTGTTGCGGTGAAAGAAGATGAGCGGATGAAAAAAGTGATCTTGCTGGAAAAAGCACTTGCTGCAAAAGATGAAATTACGTTAATTCCTTTTAAACTCGCATGCTCTTTGGGTGTTGATCCAAATGATTTAGTGGCAATTCATAATCTATGCCATCGTTTTTTAAAGGATTTAGAGGATTCTAAACTCGAAAGTATGAGTGAATAAATGCAACAGGCTATTGTTGGATTTCATCTCGATGCGGAAAATCATTGGGTTACTGATCTTGCTTGTGGTCATACGCAGCATGTGCGCCATGATCCACCGTGGCAAAATCGCCCTTGGGTGTTAACCGAGCAAGGGCGCAGAGAGAAATTAGGGGTGATGTTGGAATGTAAAAAGTGCGGGGAGATATCTTCTGGATAAGAAATTTTATGTTAAGTATAGGATATCTAAAGACTATGATGTTTCACTAACAACTATGGTGTTCCAATTGTCTTAAAATCTCTTTACTAGCTTCATTTGCTTCATCAAACGAGATAGGATCATCCTCATAAAGACATGCAGCGGCAACAACTTGTTCTGGACGAAATCTAGGATATTTACCCTTATCTTCTCTTAACTTTTCTAGAAAATGATCTTGGAAAAGAAAAAAACAGTCATTAAGCATTCTTTCAAACCAAATTGTATCTTCTTCTGTTATTTTCCAAGAATTTTTATCTATTAGATTAACACCAAAATTTTCCAACATTAATATAACAAACGTTGCACAAGTTAACCCTTCTGTAGGGAATTTAGGATCTACAATATACTTTCCATTTTTATCATCTAAAACTCCATTTCCAGAATAGATAGGACTATATTCAACATCAATTGTTTTTTTTAAGCTTAAATTCTTTAAACGTGCCATTAATGGCACAATAATCGCCTCATCTAACTCATTAATCCATGTATATACATATGTTCCCTCATATCTTTCAAATCTATAATTTTTACCACACAAATGTGCAATACTAAGCTCTTGATTCTGTTTTAAAATAATAAAACCAGTATGCCTATTTCCTAATTCCAAATCAGTAGTTTTAAGAATTAATCCTAATAAGTCGGGTTTATCTATTGGATTCACTCCCCGCTGTATAATAAAATTTTTCATATAATTTAACGATTCAACCCTTTTAATAACTTCTTAGCATTATAATTTTTTTGTTCGAGAACCTCATAACTTTTTTCATAAAAATCTTGCCAACTAGGTAGTAAATCTTTTGCTGAATATGTACTTCTTAATAAAGATACTATTGACCACTTAGTTAAATAGTTAATATCTACAAGCATAATTGATAAAAATGAATTTACATTTTCATATTCGCATTGGTCAAACCAATGATCAATTATAATAACAGTATAAACAGAAGCTTTTCTACCTTCATTATTTAACTCATATCTAATCAGCTTTACATTGGCTGCGTAAAAATCATCTCCAAAATAACACCCGTCAAACCTATCTAACTGATTGTAATATTTACTAGTTTTGTTTTTGTCAAAACAATACAATCTATTAGAATGTTCCATCTCACTAAAAAAATCAGAGTTATTACGATTCTGACATGATCTATTCATAATATATCCTCATAAACCATTTTTTTCTTAACAAGAAGAATAACTTCATTCAGAATGTAATCAAATTCGATTATTTTACTATTGTTTATAGCATCAGTATTGACATCAATTTTTATTATACATGCATCAATAATTTTACCTTCTGGAAAATTTTCATCATCATCAACCATTATTTTTTTCGAACTACTACCAACCAAAGTTTCGTTAATAAATATTTTAGAAACATCCTTATTTAAATTTATCTTTTTACTTATTTTTAGTGATATTTCATCATATTCATCATTATTAACATGAATTATATCAAAATATTTTTTTTAAAGCAGACGTAGATTCTTCTATTGAATCAGCCACATATATAGTATCAACACCAACCCCTAATCTGACAATATCAAGGTTATTTACTTTATTAAATACAACACTGATTAAAGAAATAAATTCCTCAAAAGCAATTTTTATCTTATATATATCAATTTTATCACTTGAAGTATCAGCAAATTCAAAATCCAACCTATTTTTATATAAAATCACATGTAAATATTTATTATCAGAACATCGAATAACATAAATTTCTTTACCAGATGATTCATCATTAATTTTTTTATGAGGTTCAATCATAAATTTTTCATCAAATAAATCAATGATTTCCTCTATATTCTCTAAAAAAAACTTCTTTTCTTGAAAAAAAATGTCAATCGAAAAGAATCTATTTCCCACAATAATGTTTCCATATAGATTTAACCTATCAAAAAAATTGATTTTATTAGTATTACATATATTATTAATAAATAGTTTTTAGTAGACATAATTATGCGTAAACTTATAAAAAATTTACTTAATTTAACATTTATTTCCCGTATAAACAATGAAATCTTGTGGCAGACTATCTCTTAAATATTAAAAAAATATGAAATTTTTTAAATAAATTCTATCTTAATTTTTCAATTTTATATGACTATGGAGTTCCCTGAAGTCAAAATAATACACCTTATTCGAAATAATTTAAATTTAAAATAAATATCAATAACTTATACAAAGTAACCCCATAATTCAGAGCACTCAAATGGCTTTTTCGTGATCTTTCACATTCCACACTTATTTTTTTAATCACTATTTCCAATAATTCATTAATTAAACTCAACAAAAAAGGAAGCCTCAGCTTCCTTTTTTCATTTACACCTAAAACTTAGATACCATATTTTTCACGATACGCCTGCATATTTGCTAAAGCTTCTTTCTCGCCTTTTGCATCCAAATAATCCATCAAATCTTTCATTGTGATTAAAGCATGCACTGGGATTTCAAGTTCTTTTTGTACTTCCTGAATCGCAGAAAGCTCTCCTTGACCACGCTCTTGACGATCGAGTGCCACTAATACCCCTGCAATCGTTGCACCCGCATTTTTTAAGATGGTCACAACTTCACGAATCGCAGTCCCCGCAGTAATCACATCATCAATAATCCAAACTTTTTGACCTGCAACCGATGCACCAACCAACACACCACCTTCACCATGATCTTTAGCTTCTTTACGGTTAAAACCCCAAGGAACGCTCTTGCCATGTACTTGAGACAACGCCACTGCAGTCGCCGCAACAAAAGGAATACCTTTATATGCAGGACCAAAAATCACACCAACATTGTCACACTGAACCAATTTATCGGCATAGCCTTGTGCTAATAAAGATAGCGCTTCGCCATCGTTTAACAAACCTGCGTTAAAGAAATAAGGACTGACACGGCCTGATTTTAAGGTAAACTCACCAAATTTAAGCACTCCACGTGATAATGCGAGTTCGATAAAAGCTTGCGGATGAAATGACACAGGCGTTGTCATATAAGGTGCTCCAAATTCTTCAATTGAGGTTAAACAGACGTATGATACCAAAGGATAGCTATCCAAGTGATGTAAAAATTCTTCGAGTCGTTTCAATTAACGTAAATGGCTTGCGCGCATCAGTCACCAAAGGCTTGCTCGAATGGTTAGAACAGTCTGGTGCCGATGTGGTATGTATGCAAGAAAGCCGTATCACTCATGAACAATGGACTGATAAATTTAAACCTGAAGGTTGGTACACTCACCTCTTCCCTGCTGAACGTGCTGGTTATGCAGGTACGGCGATTTATAGCCGCTTGCCCTTTGTCTCAGTCACCAATGGTTTAGGTTTTGAGCTTGCGGACTCTCAAGGTCGTTTTGTTACCGCAGAATTTGATTTAGGTCTGTCACATCCTGTTCATATTGCCTCGTTATACTTACCATCAGGTTCAAGCGGTGACGAAGCACAAGCACGCAAAGATTTATTTCTACAAGAATATGCCAAAATACTAAAACAATGGCGAGATGAAAATAAATCAATCATTGTGTGTGGTGACTACAATATCGTACACAAGCGTATCGATATTAAAAACTGGTCAGGCAACCAAAAGTCATCAGGTGTTTTGCCGCATGAACGTGCATGGCTCGACCATATTTATGATGAGTTAGGTTATGTCGACACCTTCCGTGAGGTACGACCTGAAGCTGAATTGTATTCATGGTGGTCAAATCGTGGTCAAGCGCGTGCGAAAAATGTAGGTTGGCGTATCGACTACCATGCTTGCTCGCCAGACTGGAAATCGCGTACCAAAAACGCATGGGTCTATAAAGAACAATGGTTTAGTGACCATGCACCCGTGATTATCGACTATAAAATACACGAATAAGTGAACACTTGTTCACTTTGACCGCTTCTTTAGCTTACATCCCGTGTCGTTTTTTGTGTATTTTTATTTACCCCCTGTAACGGCATTATAGCACCACGGCACAGGGAAGCGGTCAGGATGACCACAAAGGGATAGGACGCCGTAGGAAGGAAAAATAAACTTAGTTTAAGTTTATTTGCAAGGATGAGACATTGGACGTTGAAATGAGACCCGCATGATCAGGAAGATTAAATGCGGGTTTTCTCTTTTTTAGATACTAAATATTTTTTACTGACTTTATCCATCGCATTTTTATTCAATTCAACTGATCAATTTGGTCACCCCTTTTATCTCTTTCATCGATCAACTGAATAAAAAATTTCAACTGGCACAGCGCAGCCTTTTTACGTTAGGCTTTGGGCATATCTTTTTGTTATTTTCTGTGGTTTTCGCATGTTTAAAATTTATGGTATTAAAAATTGTAATTCAATGAAAAAAGCCTTTGATGCATTGCAGGCAAAAGGCATCAACTACGAATTTCATGATTATAAAAAGCAAGGCATTGATGCAGACACTTTAGCAGTTTGGTTAAAAGAGATTGGCGCTGACAAAGTTCTGAATAAAAAGGGCACAACATGGCGTAAACTAACAGCAGATGAGCAAGCTCACGCTACCAGCAATGAACAGAACCTCATTGAAACGCTTATGTCGCAGCCAAGCCTAATCAAACGTCCTGTATTACAAACACCACAAGGTTTTGTGATTGGCTTTGATGAGGCGAGCTATGAGGCATTATCAGCCTAAGCTGAATATAAAGATAAAAAAACCGAGCTTTTTAGCTCGGTTTTTTAGTGCTATGAAATCTTAGTTCACGCGAATCCATGTTTGGTTACGACCTAAAGCTGCAATACCGATATAACCACGTAATTTCAGTTTTTTACCGCCTTCAATCATTTCAGCTTTTAACTTGTATGTCTTACCATTTTTAGGATCAATGATTGAACCATTGTCGTAGTTCGTACCACCGACATTTTTCAAGCTATGAACAATCGTCACGCCTTTTAGTGGTTTGTTGTGGTAAGTGCCTTCACATTTAGAGCAGGCATTTTCTTGACCAGCAACTAAATATTTTTGAATCGATGCGGTTAACGATCCATCTTTTTGTTCCGTAAACTTTACAATTGCCTTTGGTTGTTTTGTTTCATCATCAATTGTTTGCCAAACTGTACCATTCAGCGCATCCGCCGCATTGGCAAAAGTTGTTAAACCGAGCAATCCAAATGCTAAAGCAATTTTCTTCATTTTTGTAATATCCTTAAGAGGGTCTTTTCAAGACCAAGAGTATTGGGAACTTCAATCAATATTGCAATTCTTGATTATGACTATTTGGTATAACCTGACGAGTTCATGAACTAACTCTACTTATTATTATACTGATCTAACAATATGGAAAAATTATGAAATTTGGTACTGTTTGGAAATATTATTTTACTGAATCGTTACTAAAGGCGACCATTCGCACGCCAAGTCAGTTGAATTTAGCACCGAATGCTTTACGACCAGTTCTCGATCAACTTTGTCGCTTATTTCCACAAAATCCAACAGTACAAATTCGACCAATTCGTTTGGCTGGTGTACGTGGTGAAGAAATTAAAGCGCAAGCATCTGCAACGCAATTGATCTTTCATATTCATGGCGGTGCATTTTTTCTTGGTAGCTTAAATACTCACCGTGCTCTGATGACTGATCTTGCTGCGCGCACTCAGATGCAAGTGATTCATGTGGATTACCCTCTTGCACCTGAACATCCTTACCCTGAAGCGATTGATGCGATTTTTGATGTCTATCAAGCACTGCTCGTGCAAGGGATTAAACCAAAGGATATTATTATTTCAGGCGATTCATGTGGTGCCAATCTCGCACTTGCACTTTGTCTACGCCTGAAACAGCAACCAGAGCTCATGCCAAGTGGTTTGATATTAATGTCGCCTTATTTGGATCTGACACTGACCAGTGAATCGCTACGTTTCAATCAGAAACACGATGCATTGTTATCGATTGAAGCTCTACAAGCAGGTATCAAGCATTATCTAACCGACGATATCCAACCTGGCGATCCGAGAGTTTCTCCACTGTTTGATGATCTTGATGGCTTACCGCCTACACTGGTTCAAGTCGGTTCTAAAGAGATTCTGCTGGATGACTCAAAGCGTTTTAGAGAAAAAGCAGAACAAGCAGATGTCAAAGTTCATTTCAAACTCTATACGGGAATGTGGCATAACTTCCAAATGTTTAATGCATGGTTTCCTGAAGCTAAACAGGCATTGGCTGATATTGCTGAATTCGCACATTCGCTTGACCTAGACTAATCTGATCAAAATATATGCAAAAATGGTCAGCTATGTCTGACCATTGTCACTCTTAATTTATTTTTGTCATTATAAAATAAAAATCATCGGATATTTAGATAATAGACCGTTTTTCAAAGAATTTTTCCCTTTCTATTTTGCATTAAAAAGTCTTTAGCTAGACTTCATTCTCATTCCAAAGATGTTATTGTTATTTTAACAGTCATTTCTCGATAATTTTGATGACGAATTTACACTTATAAAGTTTCTTAGGAATCTCATTGCATATAAGGATGCATGCCAATGATAAAGATTCGATTTAAGGATTTAGCAAATACAGAAAAATGGAATTTTTCGCAGCTTTGGGAACATGAACCATTAATTAATTGGAACATGTTAAGAAAAACAATTTTGCTGCTAATCCTTGCTTCATTAATGAGCCTTTTTGGGATTATTTGGGACAGTTTTGTTCTACTGAATTCTGCGACATGGCAATGGGTTAATTTACCTTTGGTTCGTTCTAAATTATGGACCAATCTTATTATGCTCTGCGTATTTCTGAGCATGATTATCCCTTGTTATTTCTATAAAGATAAAAAATGGGTTCAGAATATTATTCCTATTCTAAGCGTACAGGTTTTTACTGTTCTGCTCTGCCACACAGGCTATTTGATCGGTAGTTTTAGTCCAGCAACCATGGTTGCTTATGTCAGTGTAGTGGGTGTTGGATTGGTCTTGTTTGATCGTAGAATGATTTATTGCGCCCTCGTACCTGCAACTATAGCGCTCTTATTTTGTAGTTTTTTAAGTATTTTTGGCATATTAACTTACGCGCCAATCTTTAAGCCTGAAGTGTTAAATCAAGCGCAAATGCACCCATTTTGGGTCGGCAGCATGTTTTTCTTTTTACTGCCTATTTTAATTGCTTGTTTATATCTTTTTGAAAGCTTACTCACCCAGTGGCGTACTCGCGAAACAGCTATTCAGGTGTTAAGTCGCCTTGATCCACTGACCAACGTGATGAATCGGAGAAGTATTAGCAATCACTTAGAGAAGCTATATCAACAGCCAGATCAACTGTATTCCGTTGTTCTGTTGGACTTAGATCATTTTAAAAGTATTAATGATCATTTTGGTCACAATATGGGAGATCAAGTGTTGGTCCAAGTAGCCAAATGTCTTTCAGATAATATTCGTGATCAGGATATGATTGGTCGCTTTGGCGGTGAGGAATTTATTTTATTGCTTCCCAATACCACCACACCTCATGCACAAAATGTTGCTGAACGTTGCCGTATGGCAATTTCCCAGCTGATTTTCACTACGGAAGATCATCAGGAGTTTTCAGTGAGTGCCAGTTTTGGTATTAGTAGCTCATTGAGTGCAGATGAGCCGCATTTAGTGATAAGTCAGGCAGATCAAGCCCTTTATGCGGTAAAAGCCGCTGGGCGTAATCAAGTAAAAATATTTACGGATTTAGTGGCGAATTAAAGCGAAGATCGTTGTATCTTCGCTTTATCAGTTCAACTAATCGATGAGATATTCCTCACGATTCTGACGGTAGGGTTCGTCAAAAGGTACGTACATTTGCTCTTGTTTGGCTTCGTCAATCCATTGTTGTACTGATGCAAGCGCTAATATTTTTTGCATATACATTTGGCTCAACTGAGAAATCGGTAGCTGATAGCACACGAAACGCATGACCACTGGTGCATAAAATGCATCGGCAATACTAAAATCACCACACAAGAAGCTGTCATCACTTGGACGTTCAGACCAAATTTGATCGATTCGTGCAACTTCTGCACGTAATTCAGCATTTTCATTCCACAATTGTTGTCCAATATGCGCCAAATCAGCTTCGACATTCATCGGACAGAAATTACGTAGGTTTTGGAAGCTGCTGTGCATTTCAGCGCTAATCGTCCTCGCTCTTGCACGTAATTTTTGGTCTGTTGGTAATAATGCTTTTTCAGGATTTTGTTCTGCGACATATTCACAAATCGACAGACTATCCCAAACTACTATGTCACCATCAACCAAAGCGGGTACTTTACCTGTGGGATTGAGCTTTAAAATTTCCGTTTTGAATTCACTGTCTGGCTCAAAGCTATCAAAACGAATTAAATGTTCTTCAAATGCAATATTGGCTTGTGTTAATAAAATCCACGGACGCATCGACCATGTTGAGTAGTTTTTATTTCCTATAAATAGCTGATAACTCATGATGATTTCTCTTTTAATTGCGCAAGCTGTTGCAGTAATTCAGATTTCTGGAATGCACCTGTTAAACGTAAAGTACGTATTTCTTTATGTTGCTGATCCAAGAACAAATAAGTAGGTGGTCCTAGAATATCCCACTGACTCAATAAAGCTTGATGTGATGCATCATAGTGGCTCAAATCAAGCTTAATCAGATAATACGGCGCAAGCGCGTTTTGGACTTCTGCATCTTTTAAAATACGATGCTCAATCGGCTGACATGCCACACACCAATCTGCATAAACATCAATCACAATCATACGATCAGTCGGTGCTGAAGCAAGAATTTGATTAAATTGATCAGCACTGTTGGCAACATGCCATTCGGCTAACTTGTCTGCTTGTACCGAACTCAGATTTTGGTAATGTTGATATTGATTGAATGCGAGCGCTGGAATCGCTAAAACCAGCAATACAGCATATAACCATTTCAGTTTGTTTTTTTGACCAAATAAGCGATAAACCGCATAAATAATAAAGGCGAGGCCTAAAATCAGACTCAAAATTTGGATCGCTAATTCTGGCAGGATTGGGCGAATGAAATAGAGACTGAGCGCCAGCATCAAAAAAGCAAAAATGATCTTGATTTGGTTCATCCAATCGCCTGCTTTTGGCAACACACGAGAGCCAAGCACACTTGCCAACAGCAAAGGAATCCCCATTCCAAAACCCAGTGCAAAAAGTAGTAAAGCTCCCTGCCATTGATTTTGAGTCTGAGAAATAAAGAGCAGTACACCTGCCAAAGGTGCGGTCATACAGGGTCCGACCAATAGCGCCGAAATCATCCCCATGATGCCTGCGCCCACCAAGGTACCACCCTGTTGTGCTGACTGCATCTGATCCAGTCGATTGACCCATTTTTGCGGTAATTTGATTTCAAACAAACCAAACAAATTTAGTGCAAACACCACAAACAATAAGCTAAAAGCAATGAGGGTTGCGGGTTGCTGTAACCAACGCTGAAAATTCAAACCTGCTGCTGATGCGATCATACCTAAAACAGCGTAAACCAGCGCCATACTCACCACAAAAGTAAGTGCAATCGACCAAGCGCGAACGCCTCTATGCTCACGAACAAGCAACGACGTGAGAATTGGCAGCATCGGCAATGAACATGGGGTAAAAGCCAGCAATATGCCTAAGCCAAGAAATAATAATAGGCTATAAGCCAAAGAGTGTTGTTCCAGACGGCTTGACCATTTTTGGTCTTGAGCCATAACCGTACCGTCAGCTTGCTCAGATGAGGTTACATTAGGTGCTTGTTCAGTTGTTTCTAACGAAGTGGTTTGAGTATCTAAAGCATTGGACGATCGTGCGAGATCCAAAAATCGTTTTTGTGCATTTGGATTGGTGTTTTGTACACTGACCAAACCATCTGCATCTGTTTGAAATTCAATATTTTGTGGAGGATAACAAATACGATCTTTGGCACAACCCTGCCATGTGACACGATAGTGTTGTGATGCTTGTGTGGGAATATCAAATTCGACTTGTTGATAATAAACTTGGCTATGACCATAGTTTTCATCATATTGATCAACAGCTTTTGGAAAATTAAGTGCAACCGCTTGATTGCCTTGCTGTACTTCAAATTTGTGCTGATATAAATAATAGTTCGGCTGAATCGTCCAATGTAAACGCGCTTGATTGGTCTTGGTCGATTCAACTGAAAATGTAAATGCATCTTCAGGGCTTAGTAAGGTTGCTGAATTGTCTTGCGCATAGGTCAAAGACCCGCAGAGTAATAGCAACGTTCCAATAAAATAACTTATCCATTGGGAACTGCGTTCACCCTGAACACACATTTTCATTATTTTCTCTCTGATGTGCTCCGAGACCTCATTTCAGTGCTTCAAAAATCATAGAAACAGGAATAACTCAGAGCATTTTTTCATTAAAATAAAACAGATACGCCTAAGCCACCGTTATAACTAGGTACGTCACCATTTAAATCGACACCAACACTTGCATCTAATTGTGCACGGTCATTAATCGCATAAATAAGGCCTGTACCTAAGCCATATTCATAGTCTTGACTTTCAGCTTTTCGATAAACGAACTCAGAATAACCTGATAATTTACCTGCAATTTTATAATCAATCGTTGGAATTGCGGTTACAGCCCAATCACTATTTTGTGCTTCGTAACGCATGGTAATTGATGTTCCGATGAGATCGCTAAACTTATAAGCGACTGCAGACGTTAAGCTATAAATGTCATCATGCGCTGTAAATTCATCGTTCCCTGTCGCAATAATTGCTTCAGCCAACAAAGCCATCGTTAAACGATCATCTTTTAAATCAATTGCCTTTTTTAGACCAATACTTACATCGCCTAAACCATTCGTTTCTTTAGTTTTACCCGCACGCTTATATTGCTGCCAAACTGGACCCTGCCAACCAAGTTGTAACTCAAGCCCATCCGCAAGACCTGTACGTAGCAACATATCGCCATTTAAAGTAACTGTTTTGGTTTTCTCACCATCAATCGTATCTTCTTGGTAACTCGCAGATGGTAGACCTTGCTCCCAAGCGAGTTGACCTACAGGTGTAATGCCCGTGCTGATCCCTGAACCTGGACGGTCAAAAGAAAAGTCTGCCGCAAAAGCTGTGCTTGCCATCATTGATACGGCTACGACGCCCAATGTCTGAATTTTTTTCATCATTATCCCCTGTTTCATTCTGTTGGCTAAGCTTATGCCGTTAGCTCTTTTGACATTTTCGCACCATTTTGACGGAGCAACTCTAGCGTTTCGCGCTCTTCTTTTAATGACTCTGACCAATCAATTTCATCAAATTCACAATCAAAGAACAGCTGACTAATAGACGATAAAATAGTTAGGCCTTCTTCATCGCGGGTATTTGGATCAACTTTTTCATCCAACAAACGTTGTACAACTGGTACACATGCTGAACTTGCTGCATCCCAAAGTGGACCATAAAACTCTTCGGCATCCCATAAATGCAGGTTTGCTTTTGCTTTAATCAGTGCATCT
This sequence comes from Acinetobacter sp. NBRC 100985, assembly GCF_000241225.1. Taxonomy (NCBI): domain Bacteria; kingdom Pseudomonadati; phylum Pseudomonadota; class Gammaproteobacteria; order Moraxellales; family Moraxellaceae; genus Acinetobacter; species Acinetobacter sp. NBRC 100985. The sequence goes on from NZ_BAEB01000022.1 coordinate 54,124, forward strand.
AAAATATCTAAATAGACTTGGAGTTCTTGTTGTTTTTCTGTCTCACTGAGTGGTTCACCAGCTTCATATGCTTCGCAAATCTTTTCCCACCAAGCAAATAAACCATCACAAATCATTGAGACAGGAGGACCTTGTTCAGGATCAATAAAATTTGGGTCGAGTCCTTCAGCAAGCAAAGATTGCACTTGGTTTAAGTCGAGTTGTTGTATGGCTTGCACCAAGGTCTGCTGTTGGTTACTTAACATGACCAATTCTCTCAATATTTTTAATGGTTCTATTATGCCGAATATCCTGACAGGTTTTTATAAAACGACCCAAAAATCATGTATAAATTTGATACACACATAAAAAAGCCCAACTAAGGGCTTTTTTTATGTCTTTACCGACATTTACGCTTCGTCATCGACCTCAACATCGACATATTCTGGCAAGCCACCACGATGATGGTCTTTTTTCTCATATAAATGTTCCAAACTACGTTTCAGCTTATCGATTGCACCATGAATAGATGCATCAATATTGGCTGCTTTATGAGTCACAGCAATTGGCTGCATTCCAGCTGGACGAGCTTCGATCATACAGCGTTTGTCATGATCGCCCGTTTTCTCCCCATTCTCATCACTAATATGAACCGAAAAATGTGTAATACGCTCGCTATAGCGTTGAAATTCTTGCGTAAGTTCTGCACGGACATAACTAATTAAACGTTCGCTACCTTGAATGTTTTTATCTGTACGGATTTCAATATTCATAAATATCTTCCTCTCTTTTCTGTGAGACGGTTCTACGAAACTTTATTTATTCAGCACACTTTGAGCATGCATTCATTCAGTGCAGTTGTATATTTTGATTATGTAAATGCTTGTCGTCTCCTTGCTTCACATCTGTTGCGTTTCAGTCATTTAGAAGATCTTCTCTCATTCCAATATCTGTCTTTCCTTATAAATATGCAAGCTGATTTTGCAGATTTTCATCGAAATATGATTAAAAAGTCAGCGCTCAAGCCTTGTCTTTTAAGTTGATTTTTGCCGTATACAATTCTTTTGAGCATTTGGTCAAATTTGGCTTTATTTTTGCTTCATAACTTGTATGCTTTACACGCCTTTTGTGGGGGAGATTTTTTAAATGCAATTGAAGCAACTTGCGGCTACATGTCTATTGGTATCTACAGCAGCTTTCGCTCAGGCGAAACCAATTTGGCAGGATTTCAGCTTAACTGGTTTATATGGTGAAAATTACGAAGTTGTTGATGAAAAACAAACAACTTTGACTGTTGAATATGCGGCAAAAGTTAAATATGCCGATGTATTCTTTTTTATGGATCGCATGCGTGGTAGCGACGATCATAAAAGCACTTATTTCGAACTTTCTCCACGTTTAAGCCTAGGCGAAATTTCAGGTCAAAAACTTGCTTTTGGTCCAGTGAAAGATGTTTTGATCTCAACGACTTGGGAAAGTAACAATGATGATTTCTCTAGTTTTGATAACTTCTTATACGGCGTAGGTTTCGATCTTGCAATTCCATATTTCCAATATGCGAATGTGAATTTCTATCGCGCAAACAACGAAAAAACTGCTGATGACTATCAAATGACGATCGCATATGCATTGCCATTTAAAGTATCTAACGAAGATTTCTTGGTTGATGGTTTCCTTGACTGGTCTACGGGTGAGAAAGATCATGCGAGCGAACTCAACTGGACAACACAATATAAGTGGAATGTCGGTAAACACATTTCACCAGACACTCGCTTATATTTAGGTGTTGAACATTCTGTTTGGAATAACAAATTTGGTCTTAAAAACCGTGACGAAAACAACGTCAGTGCTTTGATCAAATATCATTTCTAAGCCAATTAGAATGAAAAAAACAGTAAGGAATTCCTTGCTGTTTTTGTTTGTAGAGATCATATTGGAATCACTTGATATTTCTCGTATTGAAATATGATTTAATCTATATTTTTAATCTGCTTTGATGGTCTCACCCATGTCAGCTCTGATTTCACTTGCTCCAACAACACTCTCATCAGATTATCAAATTCGTTTTGCTAACTTACACGATCTCGAACCAATTCTCGCGATATATAATGCAGAGATTTTAAATGGAACAGCGAACTGGAACGATCAGGCTGTTTCTTTTGCAGACTACCGACAACGTTTTCTAACCTTACAAGAACAACAATTTCCAATGATTGTGGTTGAGGATTTGCAACTCAAGAAAATCGCGGGCTATGCCTATTATGCAAGTTTTCGGAGTATTTCGGGTTATCGTCAAACAATTGAACACTCTGTGTTTATCGATCCAAGTTATGCCCGTAAAGGGATGGGAAAAGCGCTCATGCAACAATTGATTCATCTGGCAAAACAGCAACAGATGCATATTATGGTTGCCGCAATTGATAGTGAAAATATGGGTTCAATTGTGCTACACGAACAGCTTGGTTTTGTACAAACGGGTTATATGCCCCAAGTTGGACAAAAAAAGGGAACTTGGCGAGACTTAGTTTGGATGCAACTACAGCTCAGCAACTAACAATTTCATCACAGCGCAAATCCATCATCATTGGATAAACTATTGCCATAGCAACTTTAAAAATATTGAAAATGATTAAAATATCTCAGCTCAGTTTCATCGCCATCACTGCCATTATTTCCGCAAGCAGTTTTGCTGAATCTTCTTTTGCAGAAGAGTTACAACAAGGTTGTGCCAAAGTAAAACAATATGCCCAGCAAGGTAAGAAGCTCTACGATCAAAAACAGTATGCTAAAGCAGTAAAACAATTTGAAGACCAAGCAGCATGGGCACATTTCTGTAAATTAAATGCTGATGAAAGCGGTATCCAAGTCAGCGATCGTGATATAGAAATCGCCAATAATAATGTCGGTTTAAGCTATGCCAAACTTGGAAAACCTCAATGGGCAAGAGTTTGGTTTCTTAGAAATAAAGACTCGAAAACCAGTCAATACAACTTAAAACAGCTCCCAAAACCCCAGATCACCAAAGATTTACAAGGTACTTATGTCCGAGCCAATGGTTTTGGGCAATGGGACTACATCAAGGTGAGTAAAAAGCAAAATAAATATGAAATCGACTTTGATGGTTATTACTTTGGACTTAGAGGTCTAATTTATGGTCCCAATATGGGTCAATTTGACACCAACATGCCTGTTACATCAAAGCAAGCCAGCTATCGTTATGAAGATTGCACCATCAAACTACAGTTTTTAGATGACCTACAAAATGGTCAAAAAATCGAGGTTGAGCAAAATAATGGTGATTCAACCTGTGGCTTTGGACACAATGTTTATGCTGGTGGCACGTTTTATAAGGTTGAAGGCAAATAAATCTAGTACCAACCATTTAATTTTCTAAATTGTATTTACCCACCATTCACTATTGTGACAGGCGACATGGATGTCGCCTTGTTCGACTGCGGTTACAAGGACGTACCGTCAGTCGAACAAAAGATTTTTGTTACTTTTGATCTTTCAAAAGTAAAATATATCACTCAGGCACATGACTTAGAAAACAGCTAAAAAATCATTAGTTGAAGAATATTAAATCGCCACCAACTCCCGAATCCCTTTTTCAGGCATCTCCTCACCTCTCCCATGAGCGACCACTTGCCCACGTGCCATTACCGTATAGGCATCCGCGAGCTCTTCGGCAAAATCATAAAATTGCTCAACCAAAATAATTGCCATTTCCCCTTGATCGGCGAGCTTGCGAATCACTCGACCAATATCTTTAATGATGGATGGCTGAATGCCCTCTGTGGGCTCATCCAGAATCAAGACACGAGGTTCTGATGCCAAAGCCCTCGCAATCGCAAGTTGTTGTTGCTGACCACCCGATAAATCACCACCACGGCGATGTTTCATTTCATCAAGAACAGGAAAAATCTCATATAAATGGCTTGGAACTTTACGCGTTTTAGCCCCTGAAAATTTAGCCATACCAATTAAAATATTTTCCTCAACGGTTAATGTCGAAAAAATATCACGACCTTGGGGCACATAAGCTAAACCGGCACGAACACGCTGCTCAGGTGTCATTTTTGCGATGTCTTTTCCATCCAATAATATTTCCCCCGACTTAATCGGCAGAATCCCCATCAAACACTTGAGCAATGTGGTTTTTCCCACTCCGTTACGTCCAAGCACAACACTACATTCGCCGACTGGGGCAGACAAAGACACATCACGAAGAATATGACTGCCACCATAAAACTGGTTGACTTGTTTAACTTCTAACATGGCAGTCTCCTAGCGTCCTAAATATTTTTCAATTACATCTTCATTGGCTTGAACCTCTGCCAATGTGCCTTCTGCCAAAATTGCACCTTGTGCCAAGACTGTGACTTTTTCACTAATGGTGTCGATAAAGCTCATATCGTGCTCCACCACCACCAAGGTATGATTCTTTTTTAATTCTAAACACAATTCAGCAGTCCGCTCTGTCTCTGCATCGGTCATGCCAGCGACGGGTTCATCTAACAAAATCAGTTTCGGACGTTGCATCAACAACATACCGATTTCCAACCATTGTTTTTGACCATGTGACAATAAGCCTGCGGGTTTATGAATGAACTCTTGCAGACGAATTTGCTGCAAACTCTCATCTAATGCCAACTGCGCTTCAGGGTCTAAACGACTAAAAAAGCTTTTCTTGACTCGTTTGTCTCGCGGCGCTGCGAGAAGTAAATTCTCCATCACCGTGAAATTTTCAAATACCGTTGGTTTTTGAAATTTACGACCAATTCCTGCTTCCGCAATCTGTTCAGTACTCATTTTGGCAAGATCATAATTCTGCCCAAAAAAAGCCGTGCCTGTCGTCGGACGAGTTTTGCCTGTGATCACGTCCATTAAGGTAGTTTTGCCTGCACCATTTGGACCAATGATGCAGCGTAATTCACCCTCTGCGATATACAGCGATAAATCATTCAAGGCACGAAACGAATCAAACCAAACACTGACTTTTTCTAAATAAAGTGCGATACCATGACTAAAGTCAGCGCCTTGAGGTTTAGCACGACCATAGCCCTCACCGAGTTGACCGCCATGTTGAGCAGAGTTTGTTAATAAATCACTCATTTAATTGCTCTCCTTTTTAAAACGGTCAAATAAACCAATCACACCTTTTGGTAAGAATAAAGTCACCACAATGAACAATGCGCCAAGGATGAGTAACCATGCTTCTGGTGCTGCCACGGTAAAATAAGTTTTCACTGCATTAATCAAACCAGCACCTAAAATTGGTCCAATCAATGTGCCACGACCACCTGCTGCGACCCAAACTGCCATTTCAATCGAATTCACAGGATTCATTTCACTTGGATTGATAATGCCTGCCTGCGGGACATACAGCGCCCCTGCAATGCCTGCAATCACCGCAGAAAGCACCCATGCAGACAGCTTGTACCAAAGCGTGCGATAACCCAGATATTGCAAACGATTTTCACTATCTCGAATCGCGCCAAGCACACGACCATAAGGGCGATTCATCAATTGACGTAAACCAATAAAACACAACATCAGAACCAAAGCAGTCATAAAACATAAGCTGGCACGCATCGGTGCTGAGGTGATGTCAAAACCTAAAATCGTTTTAAAACCAGTAAAACCATTATTGCCACCAAAGCCTGTTTCATTACGGAAGAACAATAGCGCTGCCGCAAAGGTCATGGCTTGGGTAATAATTGAGAAATACACGCCTTTAATTTTTGAGCGGAAAGCAAAGAAGCCAAAGATGAAAGCAATTAAGCCTGGAACCAGTACGACTAAAGCCAAGGCCCATAAAAAATGCTCTGTTCCGATCCAATACCAAGGCAATTCTGTCCAGCTCAAAAAGCGCATGAAATCAGGCAAGCCATCACCTGCCGATTCACGCATTAAGTACATGCCAAACGCATAACCACCTAAAGCGAAATACAAACCATGCCCTAAGCTCAAAATGCCTGCATAGCCCCAAACCAAATCCAATGCCAATGCGACTAAGGCCAAGCACATAATTTTGCCAATCAAGGTGATCCAGTAAGCAGACAAATAAAATGCAGAATCTGGAGAAAGTAAATGTAACCACGGTAGTGCCATCAATACTGCAAAGCAAATTGTAATCGCGACGGCGCTATACGGTTTATCTGCAAAGAGAGAAGTGATTTTCATTGGCTTACTCCACGAAACGACCTTTGATGGCAAACAAACCTTGTGGACGCTTTTGGATAAACAAAATCACAAGAACCAAGAGAATAATTTTTGCAAGAACAGCACCTAGACCGATCTCCAAGACCGTACCACTGATCCCAAGACCTAACGCAGCAAGTACTGCACCCCAAACTTGACCGACACCACCCACCACAACAACAAGGAAGGCATCAATAATGTAGTTTTGTCCCAAGTCAGGCCCGACATTGCCCACTTGAGCCAAAGCACACCCTGCAAGGCCTGCTAAACCAGAACCTAAACCAAATGCCATCATGTCGATACGCGCTGAACGAATCCCCACCGCACGCGCCATTTGACGGTTTTGCGTCACTGCACGCACGAATAAACCAAAACGAGTTTTATTAAGTAAGAACAGCAACAACAGCAACACCGCAACAGTAAAGCCAATAATGGCAATACGGTTATACGGCAGCATTAAACTTGGAGTAACGGCAATCCCGCCACTGAGCCATGCCACATTGGAAACTTCAACATTCTGAGCACCAAAAATCATGCGTACCGCTTGCATTAGGATCAGACTGACCCCGAAAGTTGCCAATAATGTTTCAAGTTGACGACCATAAAGCGGACGGATCACAGTGCGTTCAATCAACATACCAATTAAAGCACTCACTAAAAATGCAGCTGGAATCGCAGCCAATAAATACCAATCGACTAAGCCAGCAAAATGGGTTTTAAAGAAGCTTTGCACTACATAAGTGGTATACGCGCCGATCATGATCAGCTCACCATGCGCCATATTGATGACACCAAGCAAACCATAAGTAATCGCAAGTCCCAACGCCGCTAGAAGTAAAATACTTGCTGTACTTAGACCCGAAAATACATGCCCAGACCATTCACTCATTTGAATACGTGTTTTAATTTTCTTTTGCGCATCGACTAAAGCTGTTTTTAATACAGCATTATTTTGTGGTTGAGCTAAGCTCTGTTCGATCAATGCCAACACATCAGGACGATTAGAGTCTGAAAGAACTTTGACCGCTTCAATCTTGGTGAACTCATCGGTACTGTTAAAATCTAAACGCGCTTTCAATTGCGCTAAACGTGCTTTGACCTGATCATTTTTCTCATTCAGATAAAGTTGTTTTACCGTTGCAATATCTAGCTCATCCAAATTATTTTCTAAAATATCAACCGCTGCTAAACGTTGCGATGCGTCATTTGAATTGAGCTTAACTTTGGCTTGTCCGAAATTTAAAGCTTTGCGTAAAGTATTAACCAACGTCACTTGAGATAAGTCCGCAGGCCAGTTTTCAATGACTTGTTGTTGTGGATAGCTTAATAATTTTTCATCATCTTGCAGAATATAAGTATGTCCCACGCTATCAGTATAGAGCTGATTTTGATCAATATAAGCAACCAATTGATCAAGCTCCTCAATACTTGCAGGCCATTGATTCAACATCGCTCGGCGTGTTGCAAAATCTGCTTGAACAAAAGTTTGAATTGCATCTTGAGAAGCTATAGGCGTCACTGTTGTTGGTGTTATCGTCGATGTGGCTTGCTCTGCCCATACAGGGCTAAAAATCACTTGCGCCATGACACAGAGCAGCGCCAAAACATATTGTTTCGCCATATGACTCCCCTTATTTACTGTATTTTTGAAATGATTGAAGCGGAAAATGAAAATAAAGAAACCTGCTGCTTAAAACAGCAGGTTTGAAAGAAATTATTTAGGGATATATGGACTCCAAGGCTCTGCTTTGATGGTCTCAGGGGTTTTATACACCACATCAAATTGTCCATCTGCTCGGATTTGCCCAATCATCACGGGCTTGTGTAAATGGTGATTGCTCTCATCCATTTTTAAGGTATAGCCAGATGGTGCTGCGAAGGTTTGACCTGCCATTGCATCACGAACTTTATCAACATCGGTTGTGCCTGCTTTTTCAACCGCTTGTTTCCACATATTGATTCCGACATAAGTCGCTTCCATTGGATCGTTGGTCACGACTTTGTCTGCGTTTGGCAATTTATATTCGACCGCGTATTGCTTAAATTTATTCACAAAATCCGTATTTTTCGGATTTTTAACTGACATGAAATAGTTCCATGATGCTAAATGACCGACCAACGGTTTAGTATCAATACCACGTAGCTCTTCTTCGCCGACAGAGAAAGCCATCACTGGAATATCTGATGCTTTGATGCCTTGGTTACCCAACTCACGATAGAAAGGAACGTTTGAATCACCATTGATGGTTGAAATCACCGCAGTCTTTTTACCCGCAGAGAATTTTTTGATATTTGAAACAATGGTTTGATAGTTGCTATGACCAAATGGCGTGTATTCTTCCATGATGTCTGCATCGGCAACGCCTTTAGACTTCAAGAAAGCACGTAAAATCTTGTTGGTGGTACGTGGATAAACGTAGTCCGTACCGAGTAAAACAAAACGCTCAGCCTTACCGCCTTCGTCACTCATTAAATATTCAACAGCTGGAATCGCTTGTTGGTTCGGCGCAGCACCTGTATAAAAAATATTTTTAGATTGTTCCTGACCTTCATATTGCACTGGATAGAACAGCAACCCATTGAGTTCTTCGACAACAGGTAAAACAGATTTACGAGAAACTGAAGTCCAACAACCGAAAATTACAGCCACTTTATCTTGCGTAATTAACTGACGTGCTTTCTCAGCAAACAAAGGCCAATCAGATGCAGGATCAACAACAACAGGTTCTAATTTTTTGCCTAATACCCCACCATTGGCATTAATTTCATTGATGGTCATGAGGGCAGTATCTTTAAGTGATGTCTCAGAAATTGCCATCGTGCCTGAAAGTGAATGAAGAATACCCACTTTAATCGTGTCACCATCAGCTGCTGGTGTCGCTGTGGATTCTGTTTTTGTTTGTTCTGTTTTTTCCGCTGGCTTAGAACAACCGACCAAGCCTACCCCCATCATCGCTGCCATTAACACAGACATTGACATGAATTTATTTTGCATCTTTTTTCTCCACCCATTGATATTTTGATCTTTACTGAATGGAGTTATTCAATTTCTATGCCAACAATTTAAATTATTGTTTTATATTAATATTAACTATAATTTTTGGATAAAAATCCAATCTTGTATACAACACTGCATACAAAAAATACCTCCTGACCTAAAATGATGCAAATTTATTCAATAAAAGACTCAATAATATTAATAAGAAAAAAAGCCAAGCATGTGCTTGGCTCTTAAAAGTTATTTTTGATCCGGTATCACACCACGATATCCGCTAAATTACCCTTTTGTTCTAACCAATGCTTACGATCGGCTGAACGTTTTTTCGCAAGTAACTTATCCAATAAACCAGCAGTTAAATGTGCATCATCCAAGTCCAATTGCACCAAACGACGTGTATTCGGATCCATCGTCGTTTCACGTAGCTGACTGGCATTCATCTCACCTAATCCTTTAAATCGGGTGATTTGTGGATTTTTATTGCCTTTGATCTTTTTCAAGATGGTTTCAAGTTCGTCATCATCCAAGGCATAGTGCACATCTTTACCAATATCGATACGGAATAGCGGTGGCATCGCCACAAAGAGATGACCTTCTTCGACTAAGGCAGGAAAATGTTTCACAAACAATGCACAGAGTAAAGTTGCGATATGTAGACCATCTGAGTCCGCATCGGCAAGGATACAGATTTTGCCATAACGTAGTTCAGACAAATCATCACTACCTGGATCAACACCAATCGCAATCGCAATGTCATGCACTTCCTGCGAGGCAAGAACTTCATCCGAGGACACTTCCCACGTATTCAGGATTTTTCCACGAATCGGCATAATCGCTTGGAAATTCTTGTCACGCGCTTGCTTGGCACTCCCACCCGCAGAATCTCCCTCGACAATAAATAATTCACTGTCTTCACGCGTTAAGCCCACACAATCTGCTAATTTTCCAGGTAAGGCTGGCCCTGCAACAATTTTTTTACGCTCAACTTTCTTTGCAGCTTTTAAACGACGTCCAGCCTTAGCAATCGCCATCTCAGCCAATTGTGTCGCAATCTCGGCGTGTTGGTTTAACCATAAAGCAAAGGCATCTTTGGCAATATTCAAAACAATATTGGATGCTTCACGACTCGATAGACGCTCTTTGGTTTGGCCTGAAAACTGAGGTTCTTGAAATTTCAAAGATAAAATGAAATTCACACCATCCCAAACATCTTCAGCAGAAAGTTTGACATTCCGTGGTAACAAACTACGTAACTCACAAAACTCACGTAAAGCTTCAGTTACACCTGAACGTAGCCCATTCACATGAGTACCGCCTTGTGCGGTTGGAATCAAGTTGACGTAACTTTCTTGAATTTGTTCACCACCTTCGACATTCCAACAGATCGCAAATTCACATGCAGCACGTTCTGCTTGTCCACTGCTCACAAATGCAGGACTTGGTAAAATCTCTCGGTCTTCCAACTCATCCATTAAATAGTCAACTAGACCATTTTCAAACTGCCACTCGATCTTTTCTTTATTAATCTTATCGTCGTAAGTAATTTTGAGACCTGCAGCTAAAACTGCTTTGGCTTTTAAATTGTGTTTCAGTGCTTTTAATGCAAATTTTGGACTATCAAAATACTTGGCTTCTGGCCAGAAACGTACTGTTGTTCCCGTCGCACGTTTTGCAACTTTACCCTCCAATACAGACAAAGGAGCAACAGGTTCGCCTTGCTCAAAGGCCATCTGATACAAATTGCCTTGTCGTTGAACGGCAACTTCAACACGCGTAGATAAAGCATTGACCACGGAAATCCCAACACCGTGTAGACCACCCGAGAATTGATAATTATCGGTACTAAATTTGCCACCTGCATGCAGCTTGGTCAGAATAATCTCAATACCACTTTGCCCATATTCAGGATGAATATCAACAGGCATGCCACGCCCATTATCCTCTACTGATAAAGAACCATCTTCATAAACCGTGACACAAATCTGGCTTGCATGTCCTGCGAGTGCTTCATCCACAGCATTATCGATCACTTCTTGCGCCAAATGGTTTGGACGCGAGGTATCGGTATACATGCCTGGTCGACGACGAACAGGATCTAAACCAGAAAGAACTTCAAGGGATTGTGCCGTGTATTGTGTCACTGGGTCTGACTTCCTTATTGGATGGCTGCCGATAAAAACTCGAGAATTAAGGGTAATTTTTCTTCAAAATCATCCATTGCATGATTACCATTAGCGTCGGTTAAAATCAATGAGGATGGACCTGCTGCACTATAATAACGTTGTGCTTGACGATAATCCAAGACCTCATCGCCTTGCTGCAATAGCACGAGAATTTTATCAGCATGACGTAACTTCGTGTCAGCAATCGATTGTAATTGCTGCAATTGATCATGATCAAGTGTCCATGATTCGGTGACTTTGAGTGGTATTTGCTCAATCCCAAATAAATCTTGAAATAATTGCCATGGTTGCATAGCAGGATTGATCAGTACAGCTGGACAAGCATATTTGGCGACAAAGTATGTCGCATAAAAACCTCCCAAGCTACTCCCTACCAACACAACTTTTTGATTTTGTAATGTCTCAATCAAGGCAGAAACTTGTTTAATCACTTGATCTGGAGAAAGATTTAAATCAGGGAGATGAACATGCACATCGCCTAATTTTGCACAATAATGTTTCAATTGTTGCCCTTTTATAGACATCGGACTACTACGGAAGCCGTGTAAATATATAATTTCCATACGCACCAAAATAGACAACAACTTGACTTGCTGTGAAATAAATCACATTATTCTGCTTAATAGATAAACATATAACAATATAAATTACATTTAAGCTCGATATTGTCCGACACAAATAACGATACTGTACTCCGTTCATCAGTATTCTAAAAAAATTACTTATGAAAGACATAAGATGTAAGAGTTTGTTGTAGTTTATCTAAACAATGATAAGTTAATAACTTCAAACCTTCGGTATATATATCAAGGATGGGGAAATAAAAATGCCAAGTTTAACACCTCTGCATGAAACCTACTGCAAATGGGACAGTACGCCCCCAAGTCAGGCAGATGTTTTGGAAGGTTTGGCACAACTTGTGAGCACAAGTTTAAGCGGTGTTCACGAATTGGTGCAATTGGTGCAAACTGAAGTGTTAAGGACTACACTTGGTTTAAGCGCACAAAAAGCAAAAAAATTACAAAAATTGCCGCAACTACAGAAATTTTATCAATTTTCTTATGATGCACTGCAAAAATACGGTAGCAGTTTTCTTGCACCAAGTTTACGCCATATCGTTGAGAAATTTCCTGTTTTGCATGATAAACCATTGAATCCAACCCTTCATTTTGTAGTTGGTGCACTTAATGGAATCTTTGGTGATTTCTTCTTGAAACAGCACAATCCAATGGCTTTACCAATGGTGCTTTATGATCATTATGGATCATTACAGCAAGGTGAGCTGACTGGGCGTATTGTGATTTTGACACATGGTTTATGTATGAACCATTTAAGTTGGTCAAATCAACGTTATGGTGGGATTGGTGAACGCCTCTTAGCACAACGTGACAATAATACGATGCTGTACCTTAACTACAACACAGGCCGTCGTATTTCCGCGAATGGTCGTAGTTTTGCCAATGTACTGGAAGACTTAGTACAACGAAATCCACGTATTACCAGTATCGATTTAATCGGTCACAGTATGGGTGGATTAGTCTCTCGTAGTGCATTGTTTTATGGAAAACAGAACTTATATCAATGGGTTCACATGGTTGAGAACCTCGTTTGTATCGGTTCGCCTCATCATGGTGCGGTACTTGAACGCTTTGGTTTTATTTTACAAGATAAATTAGGTGCTTTCCCTTTTATCAGTCTTATTGGTCAATTAGTGAATGTGCGTAGTAATGGGATACTCGATCTGCGTTATGGTAGTGTTCGTGATGATGATTGGGAACATAATGACGCACGTATCGGCTTTGCAGATGACAATCGTAAGCCAGCGCCATTACCCTCACATATCAACACATTCCTGATTGCTGGAACTTTAGAGTTTGAAAAGGTAAAAAATAAAGCACTTAAAGTAATTGGGGATTATCTCGTCAGTGTAAAAAGCGCTTTAGGTGAACACCCTAATCCTCGTTTCCAACTGAAATTACCTGACACGCATAAAGCCGTATTCTATGGTTTGAATCATTTTGAAATTCAATATCATTCAAGTGTAGCTGAACAAATCACCCGTTGGTTGTATCCAGAAGTCGGTGAAGTTATTGAGGATGGCGTTCAAACACATATGATCAATGTCCCAAATAATTATACCTTTGATGATCTAGAAGGAATTGTTGAGACTTAAAGTAAAAGGCTCAGCTGTATAGCTGAGCTTTTTTTTACAAAAATATTTAAAAGATAAGTTGTTACATTGGTACCTAAGTACCTAATCACTCCAAGCAGCACATTTTTTTAGCGCATAAGCTCTTCTATTCTTTCAAAGCTTCACTTTTTAGTAGGATATGACTGCATATATCTCAAAAAGAACCCCGTCATAGTGTATCGCGAACTCAGAATAGATTTGAGCTGCATAAGCCATTACAGATAAAAACCATTTAAATTCGATAACTAAATGGTTTTCTTAAAGTTTAGTTACAGTTCTTAATTAAAATGTTGGAAGGTACTTTCCGCTTATATGTATTAAACTTTTGGGTAATATTTATGTTTTCGCTTCCAATAAATACTTTATCGACAACCAACTCCATATCACTATCACTTAGCTCACTATGATCATCTGCAATAAGATCTTTAAGATCGTCATCGATATTTATCAATCCATTTCTATATCTGTAATTCACATAATTAGTTGATATCAAATTATTTTTATTAAATTTAAACTTGTATTTTTCTTGACCTGTTTCTCCATAAATACTAAGTATAAGGAAACAGTTCTTCCCGCTCTTTTCCAATTCTATCCCCCCACCTTCGGAGCTAATTCCTTGATTTGTTAAATCGAGCTCAAAAACCTTTTCAGAAGATGGATTTGTTTTAGCTGATAGATTACAACCCGTTAAGAATATAAAAATAATAGTAGTAATTTTTACGAGAAAAAGCTTCTTATTTAACATCATATTTCACCTTTAAAGGGTCTCCACCAGCATCTTTAGTTAATTGTCTAAGCTGAGACATAGTCTTGCCTGTTTTTAATTGAAAGTGTGGATTATCAGTAATTGACTTCCAGTCTCCGCCCCACTCCAACCCAATACTCTTTCCTATAGGCGCAACCTTTTTCAAAATTTTAATATTTTCAGCATCTGACTTTGCATCCATATGAAGTTTACCATCTGCCCACAATGGAAAAATATCAACAGCTAAGGCAAAATTATGATTACTTTGACCACCTTTAGCTTTTGTCACAATCCGACCGGAAGTTGTTCTACCCTTTGCATATAAAGCATCTTGTTGTTCATATGTTCTATAATCTTGAACAATAACAAGCTGTATTTGATGCTTTAGATATACATCATTAATAAACTTCCTAATTAATCCCCTCACTTGGGGATGCAACCTTGCAATTGCCTTTTCATTTCTTTGAGAAACTTTAGAGGTGGCCTGAGCCTTAGACTCTATTTTTACTATAGGAGCCTTTTCCTTATTCTTTGATGCATCTTGCGTAACTTTTGGTAGCGTTACTGGCTTTTCCTCTTCTTTGTTCTTTAATATTTGCGTTTTTTTTACTATAGATGCTACTTGACGATCATAGACCTTTAATTTTTGCGTTTGACCAAGCTTCTCACTACTTAGACCATTGAGTTTTTTTATTTCATCAACTGTATTACTAGTCAGTTTAGCAATTAAGGCTAAAGAATCATTCTGTTGAACAACAATAATTTTTGTTTTTCTTGCTGACTTGGATTTACTATTTGTATTTTTTGCTTAACTTCAGATGATGGTGTTTGCGCTTCTGTTTTTTTAATAGGGATCTTTAAAATTTGCCCAGGCCGAATATCTGAATCGCTTTCTAAGTTATTAATTCTTATCAATTCGTTTATAGTAGTATGATTATCATCCGCAATTCTACCTAGATAGTCTCCATCTGCAACAATATAGGTTGATCTTACATAAGTGCCCGTAGCTACATCTTTTGCCGAAAGTTTTACACCTTTTAATAAAACTTTTGGGCTACGTACAATGAATATGGTCTTTTCACCAATAAGCTGTATTTTAACTTTTGATTTATATTCTCCAGATATAAGACTTTTTACCCGAACATCAATAATTGTTCCAACTGGACGTTTAATCCATACAGATTCTCCACTAGTAGAAGTAACATGATCAGAAATGAGTATTGAACCGATCCAAAGTTGGTGAACTAAACCATTAATAGGCTGATTAAGCGCATCCAAAAATTTTATATTAGCTAAACAATCCATACTTATATTTCTTCCTGATCCAGATGATCTTCATGCGAACAACTACAGTTGTATTCAAAATTTTCAACCTCTATTCCATCATCCAATGAAACTGTCCAGTCACCATCGGTACCGATGAGAATGTCATGATCATCGTTGTTAGATGTATTAATACGCTGAGTTCGTCCATGCGCATCCAAAGTTCCTGAAACATAGGAGTTATTTTTATTATTGATTAATTTATATTTTACTTCTGAAAAATTAGACTCATAAAATAA
This sequence comes from Acinetobacter sp. NBRC 100985, assembly GCF_000241225.1. Taxonomy (NCBI): domain Bacteria; kingdom Pseudomonadati; phylum Pseudomonadota; class Gammaproteobacteria; order Moraxellales; family Moraxellaceae; genus Acinetobacter; species Acinetobacter sp. NBRC 100985. The sequence continues at coordinate 69,986 of NZ_BAEB01000022.1, forward strand.
GTCATAAAAATCCCATTTATTAGTGAATGTTTTGATTTCGTCAACGATAGGTAAAGTGGGAACCTCTACTTTAACTTGCTGCCCAGCCTTAAATTTGTGTTGTCCGGCTTTAACTTCAAACTTACCACTAGTAATAAGAAAGATACCAGACTCATTGATTTTTAATGCAGATCCATCAGCCGTAAAGCTAATTTCCTTAGGGCTAGTAATATAAATTTTATCTTCTGTTGAAATTATCTGAATAGCTCTCTTGGCGAAGAAATCAATTCCATCTGACTGTGCATGCATTTCAAACTTTCCTTTCGCTGCAACCTGCTTAATGCCATTTTCAGCTGCAAACCAACTAATCTTGTTTTGTATATGAGCAATCAGATTTTTTTGTGAACTTAGATTAATACTGCCGCTGGCGGTCTGATTGATTTGCTCATCCGCAGAGATATGAATATCTTCATCACTACTTAAACCAATACCATTTGGTGAGCTGAGTAACAGCATTGCCTTATTAAACTTAGCAATCTTCTCCTCAATCCCCGCGGCAAATTCTTTTAATTGTTCTAATGATTCAATTTCATCAGTCTGCTGATTCTTGGCAACTTCACTAAGTGCCTTGGCATTACCTTGGCTAGCTTGCAATTGTTGTTTCACAGATTGGGCTTCCAAATGATCAGCAATTGCCTGTTCTTGGGCATAAGTACTAATCAGCATACCCTTGCCAGCACGTACAGCGCCCCAAGCATCGGTCCTAAGCTCAAAGCCCTCTCCACGACCATTACTAGTTTCTTGAATTTTAGGATGACTTAAATTACCTAAATTCAATTGTGTCGCAGCATGACTACTTTGTAACTGCGTACTGATTTGCCCTGTCGTATCGTCAAAACGTAACTGGTTAAAACCACTACCATTAACTTCCTGACTACGGATACCACTGAGTTTTTTGGTATCTGGAAGCTGTCCTTTAATATCAAACTTGGTCGGTGAACGCTGCGCTTCATGGATTCGCCCGGTGACAAAAGGACGGTCAATATTGCCATCAAAGAAGTCTATGACTACCACCTCACCAATACGTGGTAAGAAACGTGCACCATACCCCTCCCCAGCCCAAGGCGTGAGGACATCGATCCATGCTGAATCAGTGTCATTGTCATTGCTACCTGCCCCACCATCATGTCCATGATCGTCAATACGGGTAAATAGAAAGCGGACTTTGATACGCCCCCACTCATCTACATAAATGGTTTCGCCTTCAGGGCCAACCACTTTGGCACGTTGTGGATAGGCTATAGCACGATGCTGTTCTGGATCATATTCAGGAATAATTTTGATTTGACGACGAATTAAAGTCAGTTCATTACCTTGACGTTCAGCATCCTCATAACGTTGTTGTTCCCAACGACTATGACTTAATAATTGGTTAACTTGTTGCTGAATATCTTTCGGTAAATTATTTTGGTTATAGAAATTTTTGGCGATAATTAGGAACTCTTGATCAACCCCATTATGCAGATCAATTTCAGGATGCTCCCTAAAATTGAACCAATAACCAACTTGGCTATCCTGCACCGTACTATAAGCCTTAAAGTATTTGGCTTGGCTGGCATACATGTCATTGAATTGTTGATTCAGTTTTTCTAACTGGCTGTTCCCAGAAGGAGTGGCTTGGTCTTCCCCCTGCAAGTCTTGCATCCAAGCTGGGCTAATATGCCATGCTTGCTCAAGGCTTAAGCTGGCAGAATCAAAGCTTTCCGAATGATTATGAGTTGTAACCACTGAGCCTGCACCTTCGTCTTGTGCTAAAGCATCGGGCTGCCAACGTTGCACATGCACCGCAGTCGGTTGCAAGCTGCGTATCGCAACAAAATCCGTAATGCTGTCTTGGAATTCTGTTGCACTGCTACGGTGAAAACGAATACTACGTCGAGCTAAAGCTTCATAATGACTATTATCATCAATCAATCGCAGCTTTTGGGCTTTGATAGGTATATTCGAATGAAGTACAAAAAGTTCAGCTTCATCAACGAGCCAACTCACACCCTCACTGCGCCATAAACGTGTAAGAAAGTCGTAATCTGACTCATTATGTTGCATCGCAAATGGACGAATGTCGTAATTTTGGCTTAAGCCACTCAAATCAAGACTTAAACTTGTTGCAAAAAGTGGACTTCGTCCTTGCCACTCCTTGAATAAAACTTCTGTGATTTCCACAATCGTTTTATTCATAAAAACTCGGCTATTACGACGTTTATGCCATAAACTAGTCGCATCTTTTATGGTCAATTTATATAGCGTTAAAGCACCATCACTTTGTCCATAACTGGCCTCTGTTACAATTCCCGTGGTTCGAAACAGTTGTCCTGAGTCGGTAACCTGATCAACTGCAACCTGCGTCCCAATAAATTGTTTTAAGGGAATTAGAGCATTGGTTGAAAGGCAAATTAATTCAGCCTCTAAACCTGAATTAAGTTGGTGCTGCCCTTGTATTCTCTGAAGAAAAACCTGACTATTCAGAAGGTTATTAGAAAATTGTACGTGTATCGCACGCTTCTGTGCATTTAGCCCCATTTTTTCAAATACATTAAATATATTAAAAAGCATTTTTTATAATCAATAGTGTAAATAATCAGCGGCACTTTACAAAAAACAGACCTATCTGTCTACATCTTATGCGTAGTTTTTTTAATTCTAGATCTCAATCTTCAACCAAAAATAAAACCCTAGAAACACCATGATCTCTAGGGCTTTAAAATATCTAAATCATATTTATTTTGGATACTTTCTAAATAACTGCCATAAGCAAACCAATAAAATCAAAAGGAAATAGATAAACGACCAAACAGGTAGTGATTGACCTAAGAAAGTCCAATCTATTGCAGCACATTCACCAGAACCTGAAAGCACTTCTTGGAAAACTGCTTTCATTGGCAATGCTTCAACTAAATAGTCTAAGCCTGGACCACAGCTAGGCACCTTATCTGGTGGCAAATGCTGCAACCAAACATGGCGAGCGGCAACACCAACAGACCAACCAATTGATAAGGTTGCCAATAATGCATAAAACCGCTTAAAACCATTTGAAATAGGATTATGAATAAATGCAATCAGCGCCACTAGCCCCATTCCAATGAGACCAATACGTTGGAAAATACACAGCGGGCAAGGTTCTAAACCTTGAACATGCTCTAAATACAACGCAAACGAGATACCAATAATGCTGGTCAGTACCAGAAGTGCACTAACTAAACGGTAATTCCATCGCATGGGAAGTCCTCTAAAATTTTAACGGTATTGTGCAAGATATTGCTCAAAACTCGTGTCGTTATCTTGTTCAAGTTGCGACTGTTTTTGCAACGAAGTTTGCGCTAACTGTTCAAAATATTCAGCTCGTTCTTGGCTTAACTGATGTTGATCATAGCGATGAACATGCTGCTCAGCCATCATGCTACCAAAATTCCAAGTACCGCCATGCTTCAAAGTATCTTCAATCACATGCGATGAAAGTGTTGCATCAACATGATCTAAACGCTGTTGCATAATATGCAGCGCATCTTGATACAATGATGTCGCCGACATCTGATCTAATAAAACAGCACAATCTTTGATAGCATCTAAATGCTTTTGCGCCCAAGCTTGTAATGAAGTTGTTGTATGCCCTTCTTCAATTTTAGCATCAGCTGCGCGACCACGATTGACCACTTCAGTTTGGTTACGATCAACTTGCTCTTGTTCTTCATCAAACAAATCTGGACTATCTTGCAGTAAGCAATAAAGCGCTAAACTTTCCAAGAAACCTGCAGTTATTTCGTCGATCCCAATTTCACTGTAAGGGTTCACATCCACTGCACGAAGTTCGACATATCCCACGCCACGATTTTTCAATGCTTGTGAAGGCGTTTCTCCAGCTTCAGGCACTTGTTTTGGACGGACAAGACTGTAGTATTCGTTTTCAATCTGTAAAACATGGTCATTAATCTGAATAGGTTCGCCATTTTGATCATTCAAACCTAAATCAGTAAATGGTGGATACGGCGTATGCACTGCCTTTTGCAATCCATCTAAATAATCATGCAGGTCGTTATAATGAATTCCTAATTGTTTCTGAGCTGAGTTCTGATACCCCAGACGCCCCATTCTCAATGCAGTTGCCTCTGGTAAATAAAGTGTACCTTTAACCAATGGCTGTAAATGATGTTGACGATTGGTTAAAAAACAACGACAAACTGAAGGACTTGCCCCCAATAAATACATAACCAATGGCGTTAAACGAATAAAGTTACGAATCAGACCAAAGTAACGATGACTCCGATAATCTTGTAGGCTAAGTTGCTTTAGCTCAGGATTGCTTTCGTGTTGTTTTAATTCGGCAAATAACTCTTCAGGGAAAGATAAATTATAGTGTACACCTGAGATTGTCTGCATACGGCGACCATAACGCACACCTAAACCATGACGATACAAGGTCTTAAAACGCCCAATATTAGACATGCCGTATTGGGCTAATTTAATATTTTCTTCATCATCATCCAGCATACATGGCATTGATAATGGCCACAGCTTTTCACCAGCTTCCAAATGTTGATGCACAACCGTATGAATATCGCGTAATTCATTTAATGCAGCAGCAATGGTGTTGTGTGGCGTGGTAATAAACTCCATCAACGCTTCAGAATAATCTGTGGTGATATGTGGATGCGTCAGCGCTGAACCTAAAGCTTTAGGATGATTTTTTTGTGATAAAAATCCATTGCTTTGCATGCGTAAACTTTCACGCTCTATACCACGCAGCATCCCTGTTAATAGCGAAGCATCTACCCAATTTGGTATCACAGAGGAAGAATGTGTGCTGGGTTGATTCATAATTTATATGCTCGCTTATTCAAGATCAGCCGACCAAATCAAAGGGAACGACTTCATTGTGATGCCAATTATAACGACAATTCTGCGCTAGTCATCTGATTTAGTTTGGCAATTTTTATCACAATCTTGTTACATAAGACACGCTGAAATTGTGATTTTATTGAAAATAAATCTTCCGAAGAGTACTCACCCATGCAAGCGCAAGATATTCTAGATTTTTGGTTTGATCCAGATCATCGCTCACTTTGGTATGCGAAAAGTGATGAATTTGATGCAAAAATTCATGCGCTTTTTCAAACAATTCACCAACAAGCAAGCCAAGGGGAACTTTGGTCATGGCGCAAAACAGCAGAAGGACGGCTCGCTGAAATTATTATCCTTGATCAATTCTCTCGTAATCTATATCGAGATCAGGCTCAAGCCTTTGCTTATGATGGAATTGCCCTGATACTGGCACAAGAAGCAATTAGTTTACAACTTGATGCTCAGTTAAGCCCTGATCAACGCTCTTTTTTATATATGCCGTTTATGCATAGTGAATCAAAAGTCATTCATGAATTTGCATTGCAACTGTTTCAACGCTTAGGCAATGAAATTAATCTCAGTTTTGAGAAAAAACATAAGGTGATTATTGACCGTTTTGGTCGATATCCACATCGAAATAAAATTTTAGGACGCGACTCTTCAGCAGAAGAACTTGAGTTTTTAACACAACCGAATAGTAGTTTTTAAGCCTTACTCCCACGGCTTTAAACCATAGGAATTGCATATGAAACGTTTATTAATGTGCACCCCTCTCCTTGTCGCTTTGACAGTGGCAGGATGTGCAAGCTTACCCACTCAACCGAGAACCTTTGATCAGCTCGGCCAATTTACCGCTTATCCATTAAATAACAAAACTTTCCGAGTCGGTTTTCAAGCTGATAATAATTTGAGTTATGGTACAGCAGAGGAAATTACCTTATTAAAAGCTGCACAAACCACGGTGAAAAATGGCTTCCGTTACTTCACCGTTATGGATGATCCAAGTAATGCACGCCACAAGGCTCAACGTCAGGCCGTTATTTATCCAACACCTAATTACTACCCTTATGGTTATTATCGTCGTCATCCCGCCTTTTGGCCTGATCCATTCTATGATATGCCACAAGTGGTCAATATTGATCCAATCCAAGTGTCGTATACTATTGAATGTTTCAAGACTCAGGAACAATCCCCTGATGCATTTGATGCTCAGTTGATCTTGCAATCCTTGGGACAAAAATATGGGTTGAGTCCAACAGGTGAAGTTCTACAACCACCTGCGCCACCTGAAAACAAAAAATAAATTTAAAGGATGACTAGATGAGTTCAGCTGAAGAGATCCACGTACCTAGCCTGCAAAGAAGTAAATACTTTGCCACTATGGCCTTAATCATCGCTGTGGTGTCATGGATTGGCTTAATGGTCGCGGCACATTTTCTCCCTGAATATAAATGGATCATTCATATTTTCATGCTTGCCGCTGAGGCAGGTGTTGTTGGTGGTTTAGCTGACTGGTATGCCGTCACCGTTCTATTTCGCAACCCATTTGGGAAAATGCCGTTACCGAAGCTGTTGCGTGACCATACTGAAATTATTCCACGTAACAAAGCCCGTATCGCTGAATCTATGGGTCGCTTTGTACAGGAAAATTTCCTATCACCACAAGTTGTTCAACGCAGTTTGCAAAATGCAGATTTAAGTTTGGCTGTGGGCGAATGGCTTGCAAATCCAAAGAATAATAAACAAGTGGTACAGATGATCCAGCATACTGTGCCCAGAATTTTTGAATTTGTCAGCCAAGATCAAATCGCACATTTCGTTCAAAATAACAGTGTGCAATGGGTGCGTAGTACCAAAATCAATAAGCTTGCCAGTGAAATGTTACGTGCCGTTTTGGAAAATGATTTCCATCAAGATGTTCTACAACGAGGTCTTGATCTTGCACATGAATGGATGGTTTCACATCCAGAAGAAGCTCGCGATTTATCCCGTAAACTCTTTCAAGAATTGGGGGTTTGGAAACTGGCAAAAGGTGCAAGTTGGATCGGTATTGATGTACAACAAAGAACCATTGATTCACTGATTGAAAAAGTAGAATCCATGTTGGCAAATCCAGAGCATCCATGGCGACAAGATATTGAAGCAACAACACATTCACTGATGTTACAACTTGCAGATGGCAATAGTGAAGCGAGCCAACGTTTAAATGATGGTAAAGATGCACTTTTGGATAGTCCACAAGTGCTCAACTTTATCAGTGGTACCATCGCTATTTTATGTGATGCGATCAAAACTGATTTAATGCAGGAAGATTCAGGCATTGCAACCAACTTACAGGCTGCGATTCAACAGCTTGGAGAAAGCTTGATTCAGAATGAAAAAGTTCGCCAAGTTTTAAATGAAAAAATGGTCGGCTTAGCGATCAATTTCAGTGAGCAATATAGCGACAAAATCATTCGTTATATCAGCGAACGTATCCATGAATGGGACTCAAGAGAAATGATTGCCAAAATCGAAAGTGAGGTTGGCGGTGATTTACATATGATTCGTGTGAATGGTGTGATCGTAGGCGCATTTATCGGTTTGGCGCTCGGAGTTATTCGCGCGATTGTTGAAAATGTTTTGTAAGTGATTTGATTAAGAGTGGCAAGACCATGATGTGTTGCCGCTCTTTTTTATAATTTAATAGCCAATCCCACCCTTATATAAAAATAATTTAATATCAATTGCATACATACTTTTTGATATGTTTAAAAATCCCTCCTAACCTCCCTTTAAAAAGGGAGGAACATCAAAAATTCAATACCTCTAGTAATTTCAGAATTAGTCCCCCTTTATCAAAGGGGGATTCTATAGATTTTCACTTAAAGTTGAGATTGGCGTAACTTAAATAAAATACAATCAGAATTAGACCAAATTTAGAGAAGAGATACTTCGCCCCTTTCAAAAGATCAGACCACATATTTACTTTCTTGGTAATAGCGCGCTAAAGCATCTGTGTCTTGCTTTAAAAATGCTGTGAGATAAGCTTTCACTTGCACTAATGACAATTGATTAAAATGAATCTTTTCTTTTTTCTGACGCTTAATTAATCCGAATACCTGCTTTTTATCAACTAGTACTGGAATATCTGTTTTCACAATAAACTTCAGCTCTTGCGCTGAACCATAAGTATTTAAGACAATTTCTATCGTCCGTTCCGTCTTTCCATCTGTAATGGTAAAAGTTGGACTTGCACCATCTAATTGTAACCAACGACTGAGTTGCTGCTTCCAACCCATTTTATCAAAACGAGTTAACACCCCAATGGTATTGAGTGCCCCAAGCTGCTCTACATCTTTTAAATCAATATGATGTGGATAGCGTATTTTCAGATCGAAACTGTCCATTACTTAATGCCCCATTTCACAATAATTTGTATTTCTTTTAATCACTTGCTATAAATTATATCGCTTAACAGATAAAAATAAAACACTGTATATAATTGAAAATTAACAATTAATTTGACAAATTTAAATCAAAATCGACCAATTCTGTCAGTATTGCTTTTATTAAGACACAATTCCAGTATTTCTATTGATCAGAAACACATTTTTCGAAAGATCGAGAGAGACAGATCACTTTTTATTTTTGAGATCGACAATTTGGAAAAAGCCATTTTTTATCGCTACAATCACATCAAAATAAAATGGAATGAGGTCAATCATCATGTTGCAACTTCAGTCAAAACTCCCAAGCCAAGGCGTTACTATTTTTAGTGTCATGACTGAGCTTGCACAGCGACTCAAAGCCCTGAATCTTTCACAAGGTTTTCCTGATTTTCCTGCACCACCGGCACTGCTTGAAGCACTTAGCCAAGCAACACTGGATGGCTATAATCAATACCCTGCTGGTGATGGAGTACTGGCATTAAGAGAACAACTCGCGAAACAGTTCTTTGCACGCGATCAACAACAACTTGATCCTGTTACTGAAATAACCATCACACCTGGCGCAACCATTGCGATTTTTTGCGCGATCCAAGCCTGTATCCATGCAGGTGATGAAGTCATTATCTTTGATCCAAGCTATGACAGTTATGCTCCAGCAGTGCAACTGGCAGGTGGTCAGTCGATCCATATCCATTTGGAAGCGCCTACTTTTCGCGTAGATTGGCAAAAAGTAAAAGACAGTATTAACGAAAAAACTCGCATGATTATTGTCAATACTCCTCACAATCCAACAGGTGCAATTTGGTCAGAACAAGATTGGAAGCAACTGATTAAACTCATTCAAGATAAAAATATTGTAGTGCTATCCGATGAGGTATATGAACATTTGGTCTTTGATGGACAAATGCACTACAGCGCACTTCATTTTCCAGAACTCCGTGATCGTAGTTTTGTCATCGGTTCTTTTGGCAAAACTTATCATGTTACAGGATGGAAAACGGGTTATTGTGTCGCCTCTCCAACCTTGATGCAGCTGTTTAGACAAATTTATCAATTTGCCAATTTCTGTGGCACTACGCCCTGTCAAATCGCTTTAGCAAATTATATGCAACAGCATCCTGAGCATATTTTAGAGCTGCCAAGTTTTTATCAACACAAACGAGACCTGTTTAATCAACAGATCCAGAACTCTCGTTTCCAGTTTGTGCCATCACAAGGCACTTATTTTCAAAATCTCGATTACAGTAAGATTCGCCCCGATTTAAACGATATTGAAATGTGTCAATTCTTGGCCGAACAACACAAAATTGTTGCGATTCCAATTTCTGTATTTTACCAGCACGCACCGAGTTCACTGCGATTAATCCGATTCTGCTTTGCAAAAACGGATCAAACCTTACAACGAGCGGGTGAAATCCTAGAGCGTTGCTAATCAACAAAAAATAAAATTGAATTACCATCACTTCAACGCTGCTTGTGCTATGTTGAACAAAAGCTGTTCATTCTAGGATGAAGCGTTAAGGAATTTGAATGACACCTCGTCAACCCCTCGTCATGCAACCCAATTTATGGAAAACCTTTTTTGTTTTCCTTGTACCGTTGATCGCCACCAATATTCTGCAAAATCTGTCAGGCACGATTAATACCATTTTTGTCGGGCAAATGATGGGGGTTGATGCGATTGCCGCTGTATCAGTGTTCTTTCCAATTTTGTTCTTCTTGTTGGCATTCGTGATCGGGATTTCAGCAGGTACAACGGTGTTAGTGGGTCAGGCATGGGGCGCACAAAACTTAGAAAAAGTGCGTGCTGTCATCGGCTCAACTTTATTTATGACCTTGATCGGCGGCAGTATTATTGCTGTTCTCGGCCTGATCTTCGCCAAACATATTTTGAATTTATTGGGCACAGATCCAACCGTCATGCATCTCTCATTACCCTATGTAGAATGGATGCTCGTGGGCAGCCCGTTATTATTTGTCTATATTATTTATACGTCGATTCTGCGAGGCGTTGGGGATAGTGTCACCCCACTGATTGCTTTGAGCCTTACCAGTCTAATTGGCTTAGCTGTTACGCCTGTGTTACTGAAAGGCTATTTTGGCTTTCCTGCTCTCGGCATTATTGCACCAGCCATCGCAACCATTATGGGCTATGCGGCAGTTTTAATTTTCTTGGCTTTTTATCTTAACTATAAAAATCATCCGCTGAAAATTGACCGTCAACTTTTGCAGCATATTCATTATGATGCCGAATTATGTAAGTTAATCTTAAAATTAGGCATCCCGACGGGCATTCAAATGGTGACGACCTCTTTAGCAGGTCTGGTCATCATTGGACTCGTCAACCGTTATGGCGCACATGCCACTGCTGCTTATGGTGCAGTGAACCAAGTCTTGAACTATATTCAATTTCCAGCCTTATCCATTTCCATCGCGGCTTCTATTTTTGCAGCTCAGGCAATTGGCGCAGGTAAACCCGATTTGCTCGCAAAGGTGACGCGTACAGCTTTAGGCATGAATCTGTTATTCACTGGAAGTTTAATCACGCTTGCTTATCTGTTCTCGAAGTATTTAATGGCATTATTTATTACCGAACACAGTGTAATTGAATTAGGTCAGCAGCTTTTATTTATAGTGTTGTGGTCAATTTTATTCTTTGGCGCGAGTGCGATCTTTGCTTCGATTATGCGTGCCAGCGGAACCGTTAATGTACCGATGCTGATTAATATTTTCACGATTATTTTAATCGAAGTGCCGTGTGCTTATTGGTTTAGCTCACGTTGGGGATTAACGGGCATTTGGATTGCCTATGCGCTTTCCTTTGTCTGCTTATGTATATTTCAAGCGAGTTATTATCAATTCTTTTGGAAGAAATCAAAAATTAAAGTTCTGATTTAATTAGGGACTGTTGACTTCGACCAAAAATAAAAAAGCCACTCACAGAGAATGGCTTTTTTAATGATGACAACTTACATCATTTTAGTTGCAAGTGCAGCAATGCGTTGATATCCCGTTGGGAATAAACGTTGGCATGTATCAACAATGCGAGCATCTGTACCAATCAAGAGGCGACGTTTGTTTTTCAATACAGCATTGAGAATTTGACGAGCTGCTTCTTCTGGTGGTGTACGAAGGAACTTATCAAATTGTTTAATTGATTTATTCGGGTCCATACCTAAGCTCTTCAAGCTGTCATTCATTTTTGCAGCTTTTGCGATATTGGTACGGATACCACCTGGGTGAACACAAAGCGAACTTACACCACTTTTCTCAATATCTAACTCTTGGCGTAATGATTCAGTGAAACCACGTACAGCAAACTTGGTTGCGTTATACGCAGATTGCGTTGGTTGTGATGTTAAACCAAAAATACTCGAGATGTTGATGATATGACCATCTTTGGTTTGTTTGATAAATGGAAGGAACTCTTTCGTGCCGTATACCACACCCCAGAAATTAATTCCTACGATCCATTCTAAATCTTGATAGCTCGCGCCTTCTACTGTTGAGCCTAATGCAACCCCTGCATTATTGAAGATCATATTGACACAACCATGATCTTGCACAGTTTCTTGTGCCCACTGTTTTACTGCATCGCAGTTCGAAACATCGAGTACTTTTGTTGTTACTGTCACTGGATATTCTTTAAGAATCTCAACAGTTTGTGCTAAGCCTTTTTCATTGATATCACTAATCGATAAGTGGCAGCCTTGTTTAGCCAATAAAATTGCAAGCTGTTGTCCAATCCCAGAACCTGCACCTGTGATCGCTGCGACTTTATTTTTAAAATTTTTCATTGCCTATCCCTTGTTACGAATGATATGCACATATTTGCATAAATCATGTGCAGTTTAAGTTATAGTCAATATAGTTTTGACAATGATGCTTGTCAATATAGTACACTATAGCTTTCTACTAAATCATTTGATCAAATACATTTATTTCCTCAAACTCGGTAGTTATATTTTTAGGTGACGGTTAATTCAATGACAATTTCAACTGATAATGTGCAAAAAAAACCAAAAGCGCCAAAAGAACGTCAATTTAAGGGCTTATCTTTAACTGAGCGCAAAGAAGTGCGCCGCGAAAAGCTGATCGAAGCAGGGATTCATCTATATGGGACAAATGGCTTTTTTTCAGTCACGGTGAAAGATGTTTGTAATGAAGCCAAACTGACTGAACGTTATTTTTATGAATCTTTTAAGAAAAGTGAGGAGCTTTTCCAAACCGTTTTCTTAAAAATGATTGAGAAAATGCAAAATTGCCTTACTCAAGCTGTTCTTATGGCGGCACCTGAACCTAAAAATATGGTCACAGCTGGATTATCTGCATTATTGAATGCAATTAAAGATGACCCTCGCATGGCACGTATTATTTATATTGATGCGATGCTGGTACAGGATTTACATAACCAAGCAACCATCCAAGAAACGTTGACCCAGTTTGATCGGATTATTCAAGGCTTTGTCATGATCACCATGCCGAATGCACCTCAAAGTGCCGAAGAAGTTTCATTAATGGCTACAGGACTGAATGGTTATGTGACACATATTATTATTCGTTGGGTCTCTGAAGGCTTTAAGCAGCCCTTAGCAGATGTTTTATCGGCATGTTGTGCGGTATTTTTATCTTTCATCGAGACAACATCACAAAAAAATTAAAATCGTTTTACAGTTTTGTGACAATCAAAACTGTTAAAATGCATTGATATTAACCAAATGAATTTATTTGCATTATTGTTAAACAACTTGTCATCATCTGGTCACTACTGTGACGCATAATTGTCACAATTTATTGCTAAATTCGACTTTATTAACTCTTTTGCAATGATATTGTCATAATTAATCTTTGTAATAAGCCTGTCATAACAACAAAACGGTTCACCGTTACAGATTTAAGGGTATTGCGCTGTGAAAGATGACTATATTTTAATTGTCGATGATGAGCTACCGATTCGTGAAATGATCCATACCTCTTTGGATATGGCAGGCTTCCAATGTTTACAAGCTGAGGATGCAAAACAAGCGCATCAGATTATCGTTGATCAGCGTCCTGCACTTATTTTGCTGGATTGGATGCTGCCGGGTGGTGTCAGTGGTGTAGATCTTTGTCGTCGCCTCAAAAGAGATGAAAATTTAGCTGAAATCCCTGTGATTATGCTGACTGCACGTGGCGAAGAAGACCATAAAGTTCAAGGTCTTGATGCTGGTGCAGATGATTATATGACCAAACCATTTTCAACACGTGAGCTGGTTTCGCGTATCAAAGCTGTGCTCCGTCGTGCCAATGCACTCAGCGGTGAGAAAGTGATTGATGCCAATGGTTTAATGCTTGATCCTGTCAGCCAACGCGTGAGCTTTGGTAACAGTATTTTAGATATGGGGCCAACGGAATATCGCTTACTTGCTTTCTTTATGACCCATCCAGAACGTGCTTACACACGTGCCCAACTACTTGACCAAGTTTGGGGTGGAAATGTCTATATTGAAGATCGTACCATTGACGTGCATATTCGTCGTTTACGCAAAGTGTTAGAACCTTTCGGCGTTGATCGCTTTGTGCAAACGGTACGTGGCACAGGTTATCGTTTCTCTACACGCGCTGATTTAGCAGCAGGTTAAAATCCTATATGTATGAACCCTATCCCGTCCCTGAACTGGCACGTGAACATCAACAGTTTCGCTACAGCAGTTTATGGACGTTTGCAAAACAAGATTTAAGATTACTGCTGTTTTTCTTATTGATTGCGAGCTTAATTGGATTTGGGATTGAATACTTTTGGAGCTGTATTTTTGCTGCATTTGTACTGTTTTTCTTATTGCAGCTTCGCTCACTCTATCTCGTCAATGACTGGATTTCTAATCGCCCCTATGATGCCCCACCGAATTTAAGTGGGATTTGGGGTGCACTACTGTTCAATGTCTATCGAGCACAACGCCAAGAGCGTATCGTTCAAGCAGAAATGGTCGGCTTAATTGATCGTGCTCAGTCTTCTTTAGTTGCTTTAGCAGAAGCAGTAGTTTTGATTGATGATCAGCATCAAATTGAATGGTGGAATCCAGCAGCAGAGAAGCTATTGGGCATCAATCCTTCCGATCGTGGACGGAATTTATTGTCGATATTGCGCCAACCTCACTTCATTGAATATTTCAAAAATAGTGATCAAGCACCTGATGGCATTCGTCTACAAGCACTGATGGATGAAGAGCGCTATGTTCAGGTGAAATTGACCCGCTTTGGCGGTGAAAGCCGTCTTTTGGTCGCCCACGACATTACCCGTATGCACAACCTTGAGCAAATGCGTAAAGACTTTGTCGATAACATTTCACATGAATTACGCACTCCACTCACGGTGTTAAGTGGTTATATCGAAACCTTTACTGATCAAGATGACATTACCCCACGTTGGAAGCGTGCGTTTACCCAAATGCAATCTCAAACCAAACGCATGAATGCATTGGTCAATGATTTATTGTTGTTATCTAACCTAGAAAATAATAAAAAAATTGCGAAAAATCAGATCATTGATATGGCTAATCTGATGAATCAATTGTTTGATGATGCCCGTGCTTACAATTTAGATTATGGTCATACCCTTAATTTAGATATTGATAGCCACTGCGATCTGATTGGTTCGGATATGGAAATTGCCAGCGCATTTAGCAATTTAATTACCAATGCCATCAAATACACACCCAAAGGTGGAATTATTACCATCGGCTGGCATGAAGATGGTGATCAAGCCTATTTCAGTGTGCAAGACAATGGTATTGGGATCAACCCTAAGCATTTGCCCCGATTAACAGAACGCTTTTACCGTGTTGACAGTGCACGCAGCCGACAAACTGGTGGAACAGGCTTAGGCCTTGCCATCGTCAAACACGTGTTAATGCAACATGGTGCGCATCTTGAAATTAGTTCAAAAGAAAATGAAGGTTCAACCTTTACCGCAGTTTTTCCAAAAGAGCGTTTATACCGCATGGTCTAAAAAATAAAGGGAACTGCTCAGTTCCCTTTGAATATTACGCTATCATTACAAAATAATAAGAATATAATAACTCGTTGTTTCATTTCGCTATTTCTATACTTTATCTCGATCTAAAAACTCATGATGAATACTCGTTTTCTCCGTAATTTTGTCCTATTTCTTGGACTAAGTACTCCCTTTACTGTTCACGCAACACCCTTTGACCCGCTGATTGGAACTTGGAAAGTCGTTGATTCACGTACAGGTTCATACCTATCTGATATTGTGATTCGAAGAAATTCCAAGACTGAGCAATATAGTGCTGTGATTGTCAAAATGTACCCTTCAGCTCAGGAAACTGTTCCAACCACATGTACGCCATGTTCAGACTCATTAAAAGACCAACCTATTATTGGAATGGAAGTTTTGACAGGCTTAAAAATGCTGACTCAAAATGAAGAGTTTGGGCAAGGGGTTTGGGTCAATCCTTATGATGGTTATAAATACAGCATCAATGGACGTTTGAGTAAAACAGGCAAGATGCTTAATATTAATGCAAAAAATCCAAGCAATAATACCTTTCGTAATATGACATGGATTCGCTTATAATTTTTTAGTACTAAAACAATAAAAATGAGTGATTAAATACACTCATTTTTATTGAATAAACTGACTCAAGTTCTATTCAGAAAAATCAAATGCTAAATCAATGACTCGGCTTAGTATTTAATTCTTTAGACTCTAAAAGATGACTCGGTAAACCAAAGATTAAATCAAAAAAATAATTATAAATAAATGTAAAGCATGGGATAATAATCATTAAACTAAAATCCAATAAAAATGCTTTGCTTAAACTAATCTGCATCCACCATGCAATCAATGGAATTAAAATCGTAATTAACACCAACTGAAAGCCAATCGCATGTGCCACTCGTCTTTTCACCGTTCTAGTTTTAGAGACTTGTCTTTTTTCCCATAACTCGAAAACGTAGTTATAGAAAAAGTTGACCGTCACGGCGATCACGGCAATCAAAATCGACAAAGGGCCTGTATGGCTGAGTGTGGTTCCTGACAGTGCAGCCAAAATCATGGCACAGATAAAAAAGCTGAGTACTTCGTAGAAAAATACATAGATAACTCTTCTTTTCGTTCCTTGCATGACAACACCTAGCAATCAATAAAAAATTGGATTTTACGCTTTAATTCTGATAAAAAAAGTTAATCGTTATCAGATTTAATGACAAGGGATTGCATGAGACTCAATCGTGAACAGCTTGAACTAATCCTTGAAATTATTGATCGCGGTAATTTTTCGGCGGCAGCACGCGCATTGAATCGCGTTCCTTCAGCAGTGAGTATGGCGATTGCCAATTTAGAAGCAGAACTGAATTTAAAACTTTTTGAACGAAGTAAAAATCATCTCGAACCGACAGAGGTTACGCTTTCAATTGAACCACATGCACGATTGATCGTGACAAAAATGCGCCAGCTCGACATGCA
Organism: Acinetobacter sp. NBRC 100985; assembly: GCF_000241225.1. Taxonomy (NCBI): domain Bacteria; kingdom Pseudomonadati; phylum Pseudomonadota; class Gammaproteobacteria; order Moraxellales; family Moraxellaceae; genus Acinetobacter; species Acinetobacter sp. NBRC 100985. Next base: position 86,759 of record NZ_BAEB01000022.1, read on the forward strand.
TTTAACAGAACTTTCCACTGGTTTAGAAACCCGTATTTCAATCGGTATTGCTGCTGATATGAATCAACGTTATTTACTGGCTGGTGTTGAACAATTGATACAACTTTATCCGCTGTTAAATATTGAAATGGTGTGTGCGCCACAACAAGAACTTAAAGCACGTTTGCAAAATAATGAAATTGATCTCTATGTTGCCTATAGTTCTTCTGAACTAGATAAAAATGAACGTTTCCGTTTATTGGGTGTAGAGAAATTTGTTGCTGCCATTTCTCCAAAAGATGCACAACAACTCAAAGATCACGATAAAAATGAACTGACCATGCTATCCGAGTTACGGCAAATCATCGTCGCAAGTAAGCATTATCCTTTGCCTGATCGTCGTGTCTTGGTTTCAGATGCATATTGGTATAGCGATAATTTAGCGATGGCCATCAATATGGTTGAGCAAGGTATGGGCTGGGGTAATTTCCCGCTTTCCATCGTGAGTGAACATTTTTCTAAGCAAAGTTTGATTCGTTTAGAGTTTAGTGATACCACCAATGGTCTCGATATGCCCATTCATGCAATTTGGCCAAGTTACAAACCGCTGAGTAAAACACTTCAGCATTTAATTCAACTTTGGGAAAAACAAATTTAAAGCATCATAAAAAAAGCCCGACATCCTGTCGGGCTTTTTCGTATTTCGCACTTTAGGTATAACTCCTGTCGTACCTCACGTCCTGATGCTCAAACTTATTATTTTTGTTTTATGTTTTGGAACTTCCTGTTCCTGATGAGTTCATATTAGGCAATTTAACTTAAGCTGAAAATGGGACATTGACGTTAATCTATGTAGGAAATGGCTTACAGAATAGTTTTATGCTTGGCAAGAAATACCAAACATGCTTAAAAAGCAGCTGACTTATTTCTAAGTCTAGTTTTGGGTGTTTTTAAGGAATATGTAAAATGCACGAGCATTTGATTTAATTAAAACAAATAAGATTGGTTCCGCATAACGGCCATTATGTTAAATGGTATTCATTTATCGTTTAATCACATCATTAGGAGTTAAATAAATTTCTGATTCTTCACCTTGCACAGTAGCTTTTAATTTTTTTGATATATCAATCATTTTACCAATAGCTTCAGGTGTTGGATTTTTCGTTAGTAAGTCACAAGAGTTACGGTCATACCATAAAGAAAACTCTTGTGCATCAATGGATACAAGAAAGTCTTCTTCTGAATTTTGAAGATCTATCGTTACTGTTGAGTCTGTTTTTAAATATGTGTTCCATTCTTGTTTAGTAATACATTCTCCATCATTAAAATAAAACTCTTTTTTTGTTATATACATATTATAGCCAGCATAGGTAATTGGGCTAATCATTAAAAGGACAGGAATAATAAATTTTAACATTGGATCGATGGTCTCTAAAGGAACTAGAATTTAATTTTTCCTAAAATTAACATAATACGCCTTATACAAAATACTTAAAAACAAAAAGCCCCTATATAGGGGCTTTTATAATGTTATTAATTAAACCGAATGCCCCAACCGCTCACCCATGACCACAGTCGAGTTCGCTTTAAACTGCTGTTCCCATACCATTTTATCTTTTTCAAATAAAACCACAGCAGTAGAACCTAAGTAGAAACGACCTAACTCTGCACCTTTATCCAACTGCATTTGGTGATGTTGTAATTCAACCTTACCTGAAGGTTTTACCTTACCTGTTGCAACAGTTTCAATCCCAGCCACAATCATCGCGCCAACTAAAACCACTGCCATGCGACCAAGTTCGGTATCAAACAAACACACCATACGCTCATTACGCGCAAATAGACCCGGTACATTTTCAGCAGTCGTTTGGTTGACTGAAAACAACTCACCTGGAATATATAAAGTTTCGGTCAAAGTACCCGATAAAGGCATATGTACACGGTGATAATCTTTCGGTGATAAATAAACTGTTGCAAACTGACCATCTACAAATGGCTTTGCCAGTTGTGGATCGCCAATTAATTTCTCAACAGAAAAGCTCTGACCTTTGGCTTGAAAAATATCACCTGCTTCAATCTTACCTAACTGAGAAATCGCACCATCCGCAGGGCAAACAATACTATCTGCTTGTTCATCAATACCACGCGCACCATTTTTCAGAGCACGAGTAAAAAACTCATTAAATGATTTATATTGATTTGGATTTGTTTGCTCAGCAATACTCATGTCAATGCCGTACTTTGCTTTGAACGCTTGAATCACAGCAGTTTTCACCACAAAATTTTCGCTTGCAGCAACTTTACCTACCACACGGCTCAGTTGATGTTGTGGCACAAGATTTTGTGCTTTGATAAACAATTGTTTTTTTAAATCTGCTGCAAAACTCAAGATGGTGACTCCCCTGAAATAATAGGACTATCGAGGCGATTGCCCCATTCACTCCACGCACCATCGTAGGCTCTGACTTGCCAATTGAGCAATCTTGCCAAAATATACGCTAAGCCCGAACGATGATGAGACTGACAGTACACCACCACAGGTTGTTGTAAATTAAAGCCTAATTGTTCTAAACGTTGTTGTGTGCGTTCAAGCGGGTGTAATTTTAGATGATTTTCACGATTAAGGGCAGTGCTCCACTCAAAATGCAGTGCATTTGGAATGTGACCGCCACGTCGCGCAGCCAAACGTAACCCCGTATATTCTTCATTGGTACGGCAGTCCCATAGCTGAATATTCTGAGTTTGAACGTGTTCTAATAATTCGTTGTATTCAATCCGATGCTGTTGAACTGTATCCAAATCAACTTGTAAAGGATCAGCAACAGGTACGACAGTCTCAACTTCTGCCGTTGTTGGCAAACTTGCCCCCAGCCAACCATGAATTCCACCATTAATTAAACTGGTACGGTAGAAACCAAGACAATGTAAATTCCAAATCAAACGTCCTGCCCAAGCTCCGCCCTCATCGTCATACACAACAACATGATGCTGTGGCGAAATATTCAACTTTTCAATAAGTGCTTGAAGCCCTTCAATATCAGGCAATACACCATTAGCATTTTCTTGTTGAGCAACCAAATACTTAGGTTGTAAATGAATAGCATGGGGAATATGAAGTTGCTCATATACCGATGCTCGGCTGAGATCGACCACACGGATCAACTCATGCCCCAAATAGGGAACGAGCTGTTCAGGTTCAATCAGTAAATCAAGTTTAAAATCTACGTCAGTCATTGTTATGCTGTTTTATCATCCGCCTTATGCGTAATTTTAGCATAGCCGACTTTTTATCTTTGTCTGATTTTTTGCATTGATTTAGCAGAAAAGGAGATATAGCAAAAAGTTTAAAGATTATGGACTAAAAGTATAAAATTTACTGGTGCGGAGGCGGCATGGATGCCGCCCGTTGAACTGCGGCATCAAGGATGTGCCGTCAGTTCAACAAATGCCTTTGGTTACTTTGGGCAAAACCAAAGTAACTTACCGAAGGTCTATCCTGAAAATTGATGAGAATTAGATAAGACACTGTAATGTCTCTACTCAACCTCCTCAATTTCAAACACCTGACGCAAATACGCCAAAAACGTTTCATTATCGCTCATGGTCTTGCCCGAACTATCCGAAATCTTCGCCACAGATTGACCATTACACTCCACCAACTTCAACACGATATTCAAAGGCGTTTGCCCCATATCATTGGTCAGATTCGTACCAATCCCAAAGCTTACTTGGAAACGATCTTTAAAATATTGATGTAATTGCCATGCTTTCTCTAAATTCAAACCATCACTAAAGGTCAACATCTTGGTTTTACTATCAATTTTCAACTTACAATAGTGTGCATAGGCTTTATCACCCCATTCATAAGGGTCGCCACTATCATGACGCAAACCATCAAACAGCTTGGCAAAATACAAATCAAAATCACGCAAGAATGCATCCATGCCGACCACATCTGTCAAGGCAATACCCAAATCCCCTCGGTACTCTTGCACCCATGCTTCTAGGGCAGCCTTTTGGAAATTACGCAATCTAACATCAAGCGCCTGAAAAGCCTGTAAAAACTCATGTGCCATGGTTCCAATCGGACTGATCCTCAATTGTTTTGCCAATAGCACATTACTGGTACCACGAAAAACTTTCGGTGCTGCTGAATGAAATGCTTGTACGACATGTTTTTGCCATTCAAAACTATAACGACGACGTGTCCCAAAATCCGAAACTAAAAATGGAGGATCATTTTCTTGCTGTTGTTCTGCATATTTTTGCAGTTGTAGCAGTTTTTGCTGTAAACGTCGTTCACCTTCAACAAAAACCTCATCATGACGAATTCTACGGAAATACAACTCGTTGACGATCGCCAACACAAAAATCTCAAACATCATCGCTTGAACCATCGGCCCTTCGATACGAATATCTAAACGACCCGCTTCATCTATACTGGCTTTGATAAAACGGCGCTTGAGTTGGAATAGTTCTAAATAATCAACAAAGTCACTTTTAATAAAACGCAATGAGCGTAAATATTGCAGCTCATCCTCAGCAAAACGAAGCTCACATAACACATCCAATTGATGATTCAAATCATCCAAGATCTCAACCAGAGGATAAACCGTATCGTCTAAATTTCGGCAACGAAATAAATAAACACTGTGCGCTTGTGGGAACTGATGTAATACCACTTGTAACATGGTGAATTTATATAAGTCAGTATCAAGTAAAGATCGAATAATCGCAGACATGGATGATGGTTTTAACCAATTCTTTTGCATAATATTTCTATTTATACAACCAAATAGCCAATCTTGAATAGTAGACTTTTGCTGCACAGCTCATTTTTGCCCAAACTCTCTGTTAAACTGACCTGTCTTTTTTCAATCGATCATTTCCTCTTATGCGCGCATTAATACAACGAGTTCTTGAAGCTAAAGTGGTTGTTGACGGTCAAACCACGGGTGAAATTCAACAAGGTCTGTTGGTCTTTTTAGGATTAGGGAAAGAAGATAATTTAGAGAAAGGCAAAAAGCTGATTGATAAGATTTTAAAATATCGCGTCTTTGATGATGAACAAGGGAAAATGGGCTGGAATATCAGCCAAGCCAATGGCGGTCTATTACTGGTATCTCAATTCACGCTAATGGCACAAACACAGAAAGGTTTACGTCCAGACTTTGGCCCAGCGATGCCACCAGCAGAAGCCAAAGCACTTTATGAACAACTGGTTGAGTATGCTCAGCAACAGTTCGAAAATGTTCAAACAGGAATTTTTGCAGCTGACATGAAAGTCCATCTTATCAATGATGGACCCGTCACATTTAACTTAGAAATTGAATAATACATGAGAATAAAAAANACT
>NZ_BAEB01000021.1:0-371934 GCF_000241225.1 Acinetobacter sp. NBRC 100985
GTGCATAATTAAAATACGAGTCAATATTGAAAGAGTCGTGCTATTTTTATTCTAATTAGATGCTAAATAAGAAATGCTATTAGGACCGATATGATTCTCTATGAACTTTTATCTGCTGTTGGAATTGTTTATTTAGGTGTTTTAGTATGGAAGTGGTTAGAAAAACCTAAGCAACAATATCAAGCACCTAGAGTTATTCACAAATGGATATTGGATGATCCTGATGGTGAGCTGTATGTAGCTTCTATTACATCAGATCAAAAGGTGTCGTCTGCTTGTGGGAGATATGCAATATCTTCTGGTTCAAAGAGCACAACTTGGTCTGGCTTTTTAGCAGGAGATTTAAATGAGCTTGTACGAACAACGATGGGACAGGAAGTGCTTGAAGAAATGCTTGAATGTCTTAAGCAGCAAAATCTAAAATAATTCTATGCAGTTTTGCATGCTTGTTAAATGAGAGGGCTAAGCTTTCCACTACAATAAATATTTGCCCTTTGCTATTTTTTTGAACAGATTAGTCAGTGGAAAAGAGCTTTGCTTATAGGCGGAAACATTGCTTTATGTTATAAATATTTTAATAGGCATGTTTTTTGCTTAATATAAAAGGGGAATACCATGAAATTATCTGTTGGGTTGAAAGTTGCGAACAATCTCTCGTTAACTCCTCAATTGCAACAGGCTATTCGTCTTTTACAATTATCGAGTCTAGAATTAGAACAAGAAATACAAATTCAATTAGATAGTAATCCATTACTTGAAAAAGTTGAGGAAAATAGTTCTACAGAAAGTTTATCTACACTTGAGTCGCAAGAAACAGGTGATTTAACAACTGAGCTTAATGCTGATCATTTACCTAATGATTTACCTGTAGATACAGAGTGGGATGATATTTATACCCATCAATCAACAGCCTTAGGGACCCCGGAATATGAAGAGCGAGAAGATAATCGTCAAGTTCATTTAGGTTTAAAAGAACATATTTTAGAGCAGGTTAATCTGTTACATTTTTCTTTAATTGATAAATTAATTGCCTACTGCATTGTTGATTCTTTAGATGATAAAGGATTTCTAGATGCAGAGTTGGACGATATTTTATTAGCTGTTAATCGGTTATTACAAGAAATGGAAAATGATGAAGAGGTTGAAGAAGATGAAGTTATCGTTGTCTTAAAACATATTCAACATTTAGATCCAATTGGTGTGGGTTCTCGAAATTTGGCTGAGTGTTTGAAAATTCAGTTAGAAGGCTTACATGACAAAGTTCCTTATATTTCAGAAGCAAAGAGTTTACTAAAATATTATGAATTATTGATCTCTAATGATTTAAATAAATTATTAAAGCAAACAGGTTTATCTAAAGAACAGCTAAAAAGTGCTGTTGATTTATTAAAAACATTAAAGCCTTATCCTGGTTTAGAGTTTGATCAACAAGAATCTGAATATCAGGTTCCAGATGTTGTTGTGGCAAAAAAAGATCAACATTGGCAAGTGCAACTCAATCCAGATGTGATGCCAAAACTACGCATTAATTCATTTTATTCAAATATGATTCGCCGAGCAGATCAAAGTGATGATAATGTTTATTTGCGAAATCAAATGCTTGAAGCTAAAAATTTTATAAAAAGTATTGATGAAAGACATAAAACACTTTTAAAAGTTGCAACTTGTATAGTCGAGCACCAACGTGCTTTTCTTGAGCAAGGTGCAGAGGCAATGAAGCCATTGGTTTTACGTGATGTAGCTGAAGAGGTCGAATTACATGAATCGACTGTATCGCGTGTGACGACTAATAAATATATGCTGACGCCACGTGGTTTATTTGAATTGAAATACTTTTTTTCAAGTCATGTTGGAACGACAACAGGAGGCGAAGCTTCATCAACTGCGATTCGCGCAATGATCAAAAAGCTAGTTTCCAATGAGAATCCTCGCAAGCCTTTGTCTGATAATACAATTGCTGAGATGTTGAAAAATGAAGGTATTGAAGTTGCTAGAAGGACTGTAGCGAAATATCGTGAATCGTTACATATTCCATCATCTTCTGAAAGAAAAGTCTTGATCTAAAATTCAAGGTGTGACTATTCTAGGTGTTCATTATTACGAAATAATGAATCTTTAATAATCACTAGAGGAATCGCTGCAATGGTTTAATGGATGTTAGATAATTGATATGCATTAAATTTACTTGAGCGATTTTCTTGATTCCTGAGAAAAAGGTGAGGGATAGAATTATGCAAATAACGATTCGTGGACACCATTTAACAATTACGCCAGCAATTGAAAAAAATATAAAAGAAAAATTTAGTCAGATGACTAAGCATCTAGATCAAGTAAATAGTATGCAAATCAAATTGGCTAAAGATCATCAAATTGATAAACGTTCGCATAAAGGCAGTGCAAACCATATTGCTGAAGCAATTATACGTTTGCCGGGGATTGAGCTGTTTGCTCAAGCAACTGCTGATGATATGTATACTTCGATTAAAAAGTTAACAGAAAAATTAAAAAGACAACTTGCAAAACATAGAAAAATGCAGTGTTCATATCAACATGAATTGGCACTTTTGAGTTAATTTTTTGTATTTATAAAAGAGGCTTTTTATGAGCCTCTTTTTTTATTGATAAAAAAAGAAACTGCGTACTGAATTATGTGAAAAAGTTATAGTAAAATAACTCGTTTTACACCAATGGTTGTATAAGAGGTCTTGAAATGAATAGTGAGCAGCTCACGCAAATTTTAAAAGAAGCCTTCCCTGAAGCAGAAGTAGCAGTGAGTGGACAAGCTGGAAAATTTGACCTTCGCATTGTTGATGATCAGTTTGAAGGTAAAAGAACGGTAACACGTCAGCAAGCGGTTTATGCACCTCTAAATTCTTATATCGCGAGTGGTGAAGTTCACGCAGTAACAATTCGCGCAATGACAAAAGACGAATGGCGCAAAGCAAGCCTTTTCGGAGCTTAAATATTAATGGATAAATTTTTAATTACGGGCGGTGTTAAGCTCGAAGGTGAAGTACGCATTTCTGGTGCTAAAAATGCCGCTTTGCCTTTACTTGCTGCAATGATCCTTGCTGACTCTCCTATTACGTTAACTAATGTACCAAATTTAAAAGATGTAAATACGCTTGTTAAATTAATTGCTGGTTTAGGCGTGACGATGAGCTATGAAGGGGAAACCGTTCGTGCTGATACATCAACATTAGATAATCAATTTGCGCCTTATGAGCTCGTTAAAACCATGCGAGCATCAATTTTAGTACTTGGTCCACTGCTAGCACGTTATGGCAATGCAAAAGTTTCATTACCTGGTGGTTGTGCAATTGGTTCTCGTCCTGTTGATCAGCATTTAAAAGCTTTAGAAGCTTTGGGTGCGCAGATTGAAGTAGAAAATGGTTATGTGCATGCTTCTGTTGATGGTCGTTTAAAAGGCGGTGAAGTTGTATTCGATATGGTCACTGTTGGCGGTACCGAAAATATCTTGATGGCTGCTGCACTCGCGGATGGTGTGACCACGATTCGCAATGCTGCTCGTGAACCTGAGATTACTGATCTTGCTCAAATGCTCATTAAGATGGGTGCAAAAATTGAAGGGCTTGATACAGATACTTTAGTGGTGACAGGTGTTGAAAGCTTACATGGCTGTGAATATGCTGTGGTTGCTGACCGTATTGAAACGGGTTCATATTTAGCTGCTGCTGCTATTACTGGTGGCCGAGTAAAAACCACGCATACTGATCCAGCTTTATTAGAAGCAGTTTTGGATAAGTTTGAAGAAATGGGTGCTGAAGTCACTCGTGGTGATAACTGGATTGAGCTTGATATGCAAGGTAAGCGTCCAAAAGCAGTAAGCTTTAGAACATTGCCGCATCCAGAGTTTCCAACTGATATGCAAGCACAGATCATGGCAGTGAATGCAATTGGCCGTGGATTTGCAACGATTTCAGAAACAATTTTTGAAAATCGTTTTATGCATGTCCCTGAACTTTCACGTATGGGTGCGAATATCCAAGTTGAAGGTCATGATGCAGTTGTAACTGGTGTTGATAAGCTCCAAGCGGCACCAGTTATGGCAACAGATTTACGTGCTTCATTCTCACTTGTTCTTGCTGCATTAGTTGCAGAAGGTGAGACGCTGGTTGATCGTATTTATCATATCGATCGTGGCTATGAACATGTTGAAGATAAATTACAAAGTTTAGGCGCTCAAATTAAGCGAGTAAAAGGATGAATGACTTAAGAAACGATGATCCAAATTTTGATGTAATGGGTAATTTTGATCATGGTTTAACTTTAGCACTCAGTAAAGGTCGTATTTTAAAAGAAACATTGCCGTTACTTGAAAATGCAGGCATCAATTTACTTGAAGATCCAGATAAGTCACGTAAATTGATTTTCCCAACGACACACAAAAAAGTGCGCATTTTAATTTTGCGTGCTTCTGATGTACCTACTTATGTTGAAAATGGTGCGGCGGATTTTGGTGTGGCGGGTAAAGATGTATTGATGGAACATGGTGCGCAACATGTTTATGAATTGCTTGATCTAAAGATTGCCAATTGTAAGTTGATGACTGCTGGTAAAGTGGGAATGGAACGACCAAAAGGTCGTTTAAAAATTGCGACCAAATATGTCAATTTAACTCGTCAATATTATGCAAGCTTAGGTGAGCAAGTTGATGTCATCAAACTATATGGATCAATGGAATTAGCGCCATTGGTTGGTTTAGGTGATTATATTGTCGATGTTGTTGATACTGGCAATACCTTACGTGCCAATGGTTTAGAACCATTAGAAGAAATTTGCAAAGTGTCTTCACGCTTAATTGTGAATAAGGCGAGTTTTAAACGTAAACAAGCGATCTTAAATCCAATTTTGACTCAGCTTGAAGAGGCGATCAAAAATCGCTAATCGTATTTTTAAAATTAAAAAGGTCAACTAAGGTTGGCCTTTTTATTTAAGTTTTTCTGGATTGCGTAGAACGTAGATATCAGAGATTTGTGATTGATTGAAATTAAAAGTGATTGCAGTTACATAGGTCTGGTTGTGGTCGTACAGTTTGAAACCAAGATTGCCATTCAAGAGACATATTTTCCAAGATAACTCATTCCACGCAATAAAGAGCAAACGTTCAAAGAAGCGTAATACATTAGATTGACCTATAAATGGATGTCGAATTGCTGATACCTTGCCGCCACCATCTGCTGCAAACTGAATATCCTCACTCAGTAACTCTTTGAGTTGTCTAATATTCTGAGAATGAACAGCATCTTTAAAAGCATCAAGCAGAACAAGTTGTCGTGAGGTAGGAAGCGTTGAAAGCATTTTGGGTTCTGTTTTAATATGTTTTCGCCCACGAGTCACTAATTGTCGACAATAGCTTTGTGTCTCTTGTAGAAATTCTGAAATTTCAATGTAATCAAAATTGAAAATATCATGCAGTAAATAGGCTGCTCGTTCTTTGGCGGAAAGTTTTTCTAATACTAAAAGAAAAGCGGTAGAGAGCGTGTAGTCGGATTCAATGAGTAAGTCTTCTGATTGATCATACGGCTCAGGTAGCCAAGTTCCAATATATTCAGTCCGAGATTTATGATGCGAACGTAGAAGATCAATACAGTGGCGAGTGCATACGGACGTTAGCCAAGCTTGTGGATTGATAATATCTTGTTTAGGTTGTTGCTGCCATTTGATAAAAATTTCTTGTAAAACATCTTCAGTTTCATGTACTGATCCTAAAAGTCGATAGGCAAGGCCAAACAAAAATGTTCGGCTTGCCTGAAATAGTTTTAAATCTTCATTACTGAAATTTGTGGTCGTATTCATTTGATTTTAGTGTTGAGCGATACCAATACGATTCCATAAATTAATCATACCAATGAGTAAAGTTAAAGCAGATATTTGCGCTTCACTGAAATATTGGAGTAACTCAACACGAAGAGGTTCATAGTCTGTTTGAACTTGTAATGTTGTTAAAGCTTCTACCCAAGCAAATGCAGCTTTTTCTTGTACACTGAAATCTGAGCAGTGTCGCCAAACAATTAATCGATCCAATCGTGTTTGTGTTTCACCATCTGCGAGTGCTTCAGCAATGTGCATTTTGACGCAAAATGCGCATTGATTGATTTGGGAGGCTCTGAGTAAGACAAGATGATACAGTGAACGTTCGATGAGTGTTGATTGCTCAATATATTGATGAACTTGTTGTAAATAGTGAATTGCATTTGGTAGATGTTTTTGCGGGTGGATATTATGAGTCGTCATTTTTATTTCCTAATTACAGCGGATTTGCTAATAAACTGACGATTCAGGAATATAAATTGTGACAGTTAAAAATACATTTAATTATAAACAATTGTATTTTTTATAAAATTTTTTAGTTTCTTTATGGTATTTATTATTTTTCATTGAAAATTAATCATTCATCGAGCTTATCTTTCTACACGATTGATTTTTTAGGCGGAGATTGCACCCACAAGCCTAATGAAAAAGAGTAAACTTAGCACTCTATTATTCGCCTTGTGGGTAAATTGATGCGACGTTTATCGACTCAGGATCAGAACTTTAAACAGGCTTTTGCTGAACTTTTAGCATTTGAAACTGTGAATGATCCTCAATTAGTACAAACCGTAGATCAAATTATTGCTGATGTTCGTCAGCATGGTGATGATCATGTACTTAAATTAACACAGCAGTTCGATCGACATCCAGCGCATCAATTCTCTGATTTAGAGTTAACTCAAGTACAACTCAAATCTGCATTTGATGGCTTAAGTTCTGAAATACGCGAAGCACTTGAACTTGCTGCTAAACGTATCCGTTCATTCCATGAGGCACAAAAGCAAGACGGCTGGACTTATGTCGATGAGTTAGGTAATACGCTAGGTCAAAAGGTTACACCGCTTGATCGCGTTGGGATTTATGTGCCAGGGGGATTAGCCTCATATCCATCATCAGTTTTGATGAATGCTTTACCTGCACATGTGGCTGGCGTGCCAGAAATTATTATGGTCGTACCGGCACCAAATGGTGAGTTGAATCCACTTGTATTGGCGGCTGCCTATTTAGCTGGTGTGAGTCGTGTGTTTACTATTGGTGGTGCACAAGCGGTTGCAGCATTAGCCTATGGAACTCAAACAGTTCCAGCTGTAGATAAAATTACAGGACCTGGCAATCGTTTTGTCGCAGCTGCAAAGCGCGCGGTATTCGGTCAGGTCGGTATTGATATGATTGCAGGCCCTTCAGAAATTTTGGTTTATGCTGAAGGGGAAAATAATGCTGAATGGTTGGCAATGGACGTATTGTCTCAAGCTGAGCATGACACTGTGGCGCAGGCTATTTTTATTACACCTGATGAAGTGCTCTTAAATGCAGTTGAAGCGGCTATCGAAAAGCATTTAAGTGAATTACCAAAAGCTGAAATTGCGAAAACATCGATTCAAAATCGTGGTGCATTAGTACTGGTAAAGGATCGTGCAGAAGCGATCGATCTCATTAATCAAGTTGCGCCTGAGCATTTAGAACTGTGCCTAGACGATGCTGAGTTGATGAGCCAAGAAATACGTCATGCAGGTGCAATCTTTATGGGGCGTTATACTCCTGAAGCAATTGGCGATTATTGTGCTGGTCCAAACCATGTGTTACCGACTTCAGGTACAGCACGGTTTTCATCGCCACTCGGTGTTTATGATTTCCAAAAACGCTCAAGTTTGATTATGTGCTCACAGGAAGGTGTTAAAACTTTAGCGAAGACCGCCGATGTTCTTGCAGTGCAAGAAAATTTGGATGCCCATGCTCGCTCAGCACGTTACCGTTATCAATAACCGATTCGAGAAATAGATAGGGGCTGATAAGCCCCTTTTTTGAGACACAAAGAGAGTAGAAAAATGACGTTTACAACAGAGCAAATGCGTTTTTGGAGTCCAGAAGTTCGTGAGTTAGAACCTTATGTGCCGGGCGAGCAACCTAAAATTCAGAATTTACTCAAACTCAATACCAACGAAAATCCATATCCACCATCACCAAAAGTTGTGGAAGCCGTTCAGGCTGTTTTGGCTAATCAAGCTGATGCCTTACGTTTATACCCTGATCCTGATGCGACTGCTTTAAAACAAGCAATTGCTAATCAGCAACACGTCGATATTGCTCAAGTTTTTGTAGGTAACGGCTCAGACGAGGTTTTAGCTCATATTTTCAAAGCTTTCTTTATTCAAAAACAACCTATCCTATATCCAGATATTACCTACAGCTTTTATCCTGTTTATAGCCAGTTTTTTGGAATTGAAACTAAACAAATTCCATTAAATGATAAATTTGAAATCAATGTTGCAGATTATCAGCAAGAAAATGGCGGCATTATTATTACGAATCCAAATGCACCGACCAGTATAGCTTTGGGGTTAGCTGAGATCGAGCAAGTGTTACAAGCGAATCCAGATCAAGTGGTTGTGATTGATGAGGCTTATGTTGATTTTGGAGCGGAATCAGCTGTTCAACTTGTTAATCGATATGACAATTTAGTGGTGTGTCAAACAACTTCAAAATCACGTTCACTGGCTGGCTTACGTGTCGGCTTTGCGATTGCACAGCCACATTTAATTGCAGCACTTGAAGCTGTGAAAAATAGTTTTAACTCTTATCCAATTGATCGTTTTGCTATTGCAGCAGCGGTTGCATCATTTGAAGATCAAGCTTATTTTGTGCAGCAATGCCAAAAAGTCATCGAAAGTCGTGAACTTATTTTGAATGATTTGACTGCGCTTGGCTTTAATATCTTGCCATCCAAAGCTAATTTTATATTTGCGACGCATCCTCAGCATGATGCAGTGCAGCTTGCTCAACAGTTGCGTGAGCAGGGAATTATAGTGCGTTATTTCAATAAGCCGAGAATTAATCAATTCCTACGTATCACAATTGGTACAGATGAACAAAATCAGCGTTTAGTCGAGACACTTAAAACGCAAATTTTATGAATCGTGCTTTAGTTTTTAGGTTTCTGTTGTGTATTGATTAAATCAAGCATGGCAGAAATCTTATCGAAGCATTCTTGATATTCTGCTTCAGCACCAGATGCAATGGTAATTCCTCCGCCAGCCCACATTGAAAGTTGATTTTGATATTTTTGAATACTACGAATCAAGATATTCCAACAACCTGTTCCATCAAAATTGAAATAACCAAGACTTCCACAGTAAGCACCGCGTGGCGCTCCTTCAAGTTCTTCAATGATTTGCATCGCTCGAATTTTTGGTGCGCCTGTAATTGAACCACCAGGAAGTGCTGATAAAAGCATCTCCATAGGATGAATATCTGGTTTTAATGTTGCTGTAATTTCGCTTACCATGTGATGAACTTGGTTGAAGCTCTCAATTTCAAATAATTTAGTGGTTTGAACAGAACCAGTTTCGGCGTACAGACTCAAATCATTTCTGAGTAAATCAACGATCATGACATTTTCAGCTTGATCTTTCTGTGACTGACTTAGCTTCTCTTTAGAAAGTTGATCCGCTGCTGGATCGTCAAAACGCGGCATAGTTCCTTTAATTGGACGGGTTTTTACCTGTCTGTCATGTTGAAATTCTATGAATAATTCTGGAGAACAGCTGAGTAGTTCAAATTCATCAACTTTCAAATAACCTGAGTAGGGGGCATGTGTTAGCTCCCAAAGTTTTTCAGCTTGATTCAATAAAGAACCACTCGCTTGAGCGATAAATTCTTGCGTAAGATTAATCTGGTAACAATCTCCAGCCTTAATGTACTCTTGGACTTGATTGAAAGCATTTAAATATTGATCTTTAGACCAACGTGGATGGCATTTCTCACTTAACGAGAGTACGTCAATATTGGTCTCTTGATGAATCAAATGAGATATATCTTGGAAAATTTCTTCTGCATTTTCATCATGACTATAAAAATACCAAGCTTGATCGTGGAATTTTAAAAAAGTTGAATATTGACCTAAAAAAAAGCTCGGTTGAGGATGGGATTTAATATTTACAGACAAATTTGCACTATAGTCATAACTAAAGAATCCTATATAACCACCTTGAAATCCTTGATTGGTATGATGTCTGAGAACGGGGTTATTATCAAAAGTGGAAAATTCTAAAATTGATGTTGGGTTCATTTCTTGTGAATAGTGATTAAAATTCTCATGATAAAATTCTTGAATATCGGAGCTTTGACCAACTAAAAATCTATTTGGTAAAAATGCAATAACAGGATGGTTGTGATCATGCAAATAAACTAAACCAGTCAATTCTTTAAGTCGAGTGATAAGGTCGAATGCTGAAATATGCTGAGTTTCAAGTTTTTGCTGAAAATGAGACATAAATTGAAAGAGGGAGAACTATTCATAGAAGTACAAATTGTACTACAGCTTCGAAAAATCTAGTTATGTTTAACATAAGTCGATCTCACAAATAAGAGATTTGTAGCCCTTAAAAAAGATGGTTTGAATACTTATTAGCAGAAAAAATAAATTAAGTGTTTTTGTTAACAATTAAGACTAAGTCGCACTGTTCAGATAAATGGAAAGTAAAGAGAAAAATAAACATATTTTTGAAAATTTGGTTGGGAAAATATCAAATAAGTTCAATTAGTTGTTTTTTAACTATAGATGCAAATAGTACGTTTAATTTTTATGCCGTTTGTCGGGTTGTCTATAAAAAGGAGTTAACAGGAGTTGAACATAAAATAACAAACAGGTAATTTAGTACTTGCTAAGCGAACTACTCAAGGATTGGAAGTTCAAGTTGTCATTTAAGAATAAAACAACAGTGGACAGTTTAGAGTAGTGTAAGTCAAAAAATAAATGCTCTTGGGAGAGTGCTCAATGAAAATGTTTACTAAACTAGCTTTAGTTTCTTCAATGGCGATTAGCGCAAATGCAATGGCTATGCAGGCAATGGATGATGCTGCACTCAGCGCTGCAACAGGTCAAGATGGGATCAATATCGGTATCGGTGTTTCTCGTTTAGATATTGAAAAAGTTTTAATTCATGATAATGATGGTTTGTCTAGTACTGGTACTGCTGTTGGTGGTACAGATACAGCAGGTGCGATCGTTATTCAAGCAAATGGTACTGGTGCTACAGCAACTAAGGGTATTGTTATTGGTGCTAACACCGCAGCTCTTTTACCTAGCCATAACTTAATGGATCTTGCGATCGATACTGATGCTGGTGCAGGCGGTGGTAACACAGCATTTCTTAACATTGCAGCACAAGTATCTGGTTTAGATATAGCAATTGGCGAAATTGGTGTTTCTGCTTCTAATGCTGCAGGTACTGGTCCTGGTATTCGTCGTGGTAATGATGCTTCTAACTATAACGCAATTTTATCTGGTTTAACGCTTAAAACAGGCGTAACTAGTGCAAATATTCAGTTGGGTGCAGCTCCTCAAGGTGCTATGATTGTTTTAAATACAACAATGACTGGTGGTTTGGAGATTACAGATCTAGGTATTCTTGATAGTTCAACTATCGGTCAGACTACTTTAAGTGGTGCTACTAGTACTTTAGCTGGTGAAATTCACTTAGACAGTATCAAAGTTGCTGATGCTTCAGGTGCGAATTTAACTGTTAATGCGCAAGTTGGTGTTGTTGGTGAAAGTGTAGCTGGTGCAAATGATGGTTACCTTAAAATCACTGCTGGTGGAACTCCAACAGATGTTTACATCTCTGGTGTACGTTTAGGTAGCTCAACTGCAGCGTCAATTGGTGATGTTGAAGTTCAAGGTATGCAAGCTTACCATGGTTTAACTCCTACAGCTGGTGCAGTAATTACTATTTCTGGTCACTAAGTTGTTGTTAAAAAAGCGCACATTGTGCGCTTTTTTTATTTTTCAAAAGATTATTAATACACTATCTTTTGAAAAATATGTAATGGATGTCACTTATTTATTATATAAATTTACCTAAAACATAGTTTTGCTACATTTCGTCAAAAAAACTAAAAAATGCTGTTTTTTTTATAAAAGAATGTATCTTCAACAAACAGGGAAGAGGTGTCTAGAGCACTGAGAATAAAATGAATAAGGCAAGTATGCCGCTGTTAAGAAAAGAGACTTATGTTAGAGATAGCTTTAGGCTCTGCATTGATGTATTACTTTACAACGCAGGCCTTCGAAATAGAAAAAAAGCCTGAGGGAACTGTGTATTACACAGAGACCTTGGACTCAAGAAATCCTTCGTTTACACGAAATCATCGTGAAGCCGTTGTAATTAAGCCAGCAGTTGAAGACCAATTCCGAGGTATCGTACGTCAAGCCTATGATTATAGTTGTGGCTCGGCAGCTTTAACGACTCTTTTAAATGGTTACGGTGGATTAAAGCTTACAGAACAACAAACTATGACAGGTTTGCTTCAATACGGTGAATATCAGCGTATCATCGAACGTCGTAGCTTTTCTTTACTCGATATGAAAAGATTTGTCAGCGCGTTGGGGTTAAATAGTGGTGGCTATCGTGGAGAGTTTTCTGATTTAACGGCATTAAAACAGCCTGCTATAGTGCCAATTACTTATGCAGGCTTTAAGCATTTTGTAGTATATAAAGCGTATAAAGATGGTAGGGTATATGTTGCAGATCCATCTCTTGGGAATATCAGTTTTGATGAGTCTCGATTTAAAGAGATATGGGATAATAATACTTTATTCATTATAGATATACCTGAGCAATATCGTAAAAACTTCTTAGCATTACAAGATGCAGATATGCGGCATGTTGATGATGCAACAATTAATAGATATGCATTAGCGGAAATTCAATTTCCAACCCAAAGATTTGAAAAAATTGCTGATAAGGCCTCAACAATGCGTAGAGTATTGGACGCTGATCCTAATTCAGAAAATTACAACAAGCCAATTACGACTTTTATGCGGATGTATTACAAGCGTAAATAAACAACAGATTTTAGTAAATAAAATGAATTAGTAGGATGTCACAATGAATAATCAATGGATGAATATGAGTGTGTTAGCATTGAGTTTAAGTGCTATCACGTCAACTCTTTATGCAGAAGAACAGCCTCAAACGCCAATAGTTGAACAGCAGGAACAAGTTCAAGCAACTGAGTCAGCAGTAGATTCTAGTCAAGACGTAGGTGAGTCTGGAAATGATGCGATTGTTACAACTGGAAGTGATGCTAATCAAGCCGCGAATGCATTACAAAAACAAGATGGTGATGCCACGAAAGAAACTAATTTACAAGAAGTGTTTACATCAAATGAGAGACAATATTCTCTGATAAAAAAAGGTGTATTTTCATCTTATTATGATATTGATTACACATATTACAGAGACAGTCGACTTGATCTAGCAACAGGGGATAGTACAAGTACTTTGGCGCGGTTAAGGGTTGAAGAGGATGCAAACCATACATTAACGAACTCTTTTACTGTTCAATATGGCGTCTTAGATAATGTTACGTTATCTGCAACGCTTCCCTTTATGGCTAAAAAAGATTTATTGCAAGATAAGACTGCTGCTGGTTTGGGGGATATTTCTTTTGGTGCACGTTGGGAGCCGTTCCCATTAAAACAAGGACGTTTACCGTTAGTTCTCTTTGGTAGTTTATCAACAAAAACTGGTGACAGTCCTTATGAGATTGGTATTGATGAGTTATCGACAGGTAAGGGATATTACTCGGTAGGTGTTGGCGCAAGTACACGTAAGTATATTGATCCTGTTGTTTTATTTACATCTGTTTCTGCGAATTATGGTTTGAAAGAGTCGGGATTAAATCAGCTGCGCGGGACTCGTACGCTAGAAAGTTTTGATCCAGGTCTGAGCGGAGGTTTTTCATTCGGATTCGCATACTCATTTAACTATGATGTGTCTTTGACTATGTCATATCAACAAAGTTTTAATACAGGTGCAAAATTCTATTTTGAGAATGATGAAAGCTATAAGTCTGCTGATCAAAGTAGCTCAATGTTATCTTTTGCATTAGGGGTTCGTGTTTCACCAGAAACAATTGTGAATGGAACTGTTGGAATTGGTTTGACAGAAGATGCACCAGATGTATCTCTAGGCTTGTCATTCCCACTAGATATTATTGGTTTTGGAAAAAAACTACGTTAAGGAGACATGATGGTGAAATATCCTAAGTTATGTCCTTTAGCGTTTGGTATTTTCGTTGCAGGACTTTCGAATATAACTAATGCCCAATTAGGGCAAGATTTATCAGTGGATTTACGCTCCTTATCTTTAGGTAATGCTGTTACGGCTGACCCTCCAGGGATTAGTGCAGTACATTTTAATCCCGCAGCATTGACGAAGATTGATGGATTACAAACAGATGTTCAGGGCATTTTAGCTAACTTTGCCATCAAACGAGATTATGCCGCTCCTGCGGGTTATAATGTTTTTGGATATTCAGATGATCCATTAGTCTGTAATGATGGGCCAGAAGTGGACACGGGTATCTGTACTGATTTTAAAGGTACGGTATCCGGTGATGTTGAATATGCTAGTATTTATGTTCCTATTCTTAAAAAAATTGTAGATTTGGGTCCTAACTCTCCTTTAGCAGCACCAACTGCTGGTATAGCTTATAAGCCGCCAGGATCAAAAGTGACTTATGCTACAGCAGTTTATGCTCCGTTAGTTGCTGGTTTTGGTGCAGAAGATGGTAACCCTAGTAATTATATGGGACAACAAGTTGCTTTAGAGCGTATTACTTACTTATCTCCTTCATTTGGTTATCAGGTTAATGATCATTTATCTCTTGGTGCATCATTTGGTATGTCTTATCAAGCGATCGCTATGAAAACTGATTTACGATTTCCTAATGAGATGATTGGTGTTCTGCGAATGGTTGATGAGGTTGTCTGTGGTCCATTCAAGGACAATGGAGATATCATCACTGATCTACTTCTTTTTGGTATGTGTAACGCGAAAGAAGGGATGAACCCATTTAATAAAATGGGAGCATTAGATGTTTCATTAGAACAATCATTAAGTCCTAGCTATAACTTAGGCTTACTGTGGGAGCCAACTGATGACTTTAGTTTCGGCATGGTTTATCAAAGTGAAGCAAAAATGCGTTTACGGGGTAAGTATTTAATTAATAATGCGAATGCTCCTCAGCAACTGATTGCTGGTTTGAACTCTTCTGCTACGGGTCAGATTCTTGCTGCAATTTTGGGTTTACCTGGATATGTACCGAATATTGAATCTGGCTTAGTCGCTATGGATTTCAAATATCCACAGCATTTTAAGGCTGGAATAAAATATAAAATTTTCCCTGATTTACAAATGAATTTTGATGTTGGATGGACTGATTTCTCCGCATGGGATAAGTTTAAATTCGAATTTGATCGACAAATCTCACTATTAAAAGTAGCAAAGTTATTATCTGCAGATGTAACTGATCGCTCATTAGCTTTACCTTTAAAATTTCAGTCTTCTTGGCGTTGGGGAATAGGTTTCGAATATTCGGCAACGGATCGTTTGAAATTGAGAATTGGATATGAACCACGTACGAGTTCTATTCCTGACGATAAGCGCAATACGATGGTGCCGATTAACAATGCACAATTATTTGGTCTAGGTCTTGGTTATCGTTTTGATCAAGATACAGATTTAGATTTATCTGTCGGTTTTTTGCGCAGTCGTGATGATATTCCAGCAAATACAAGTAGTCTATCAAATAAGACAGGGGTAGATAATATTTTATTAAACCCTTATGCCGGACTGAATGTTAAAACCAATACCAAAGTCACTTTACTTGGTATCAACTATAGAACTAGATGGTAATGCAAAAGAACAGAAATCAACGATCAAAACTCCCAATACTAATTATATTCATTGGTTTTGTGAGTGGATCCAATCTATATGCAGATGGTTTCTATACAATCATTGGTCCAGATGGTCGACCAATGATTGTGCCAAAAAAAGACCAAGAAAAAGTGCTAAAGATACCCGTGAAAGAGTCGGTTGAGGGATTAACTCCTTCTATCGATCCTATTTCTAAAAAAGATGTGACTGCTAAGGAAAAAAGGTTTGAAGTTACCCCAATACAGCCATTACAACAAAATGCCATTCCCACGACAATAGATAAAGGTTTGATACAGCCAGCCGAACATACGAATAAAAATCAGGATATTACGCCTGCTAAAAACCAAGTTATAAAAACACTTGAGTTACCAAATACTTCAATTAAAAGTGACAAGCCGATTGCCGAATCTGCAGAAAAGCTTAAAGGTAATACTGTACCTGTGGTTACAAAAAAAATGTCGAGTGAGATACAAGACGGTAATAATAAACCGTTCACAGATATCGATGGTGTTAAATACGTTAATAATGAATATTTGGAAGATCAGGAGTTTAATTTAGAAGGAAAAAAACGCTTTTATACGATGCCTGATGGTAGTGGACGTTTTGAAACCATTGAGCGTAAAAAGGGTGTAAGTCGCTCTATGCTTGATCGTATTATGAATCGATCATTAGACTCAAATAAACCAATTACATTAGCTGAAAGTTACATGCGTTTATCAGCACAAGATTTAGCTCTCGCATTTGAAAATGACCGTTGCTTTCTTGAAGGTTATTCTAAGTCAATTAAAAAGTTGACACCGAAAAAAGAAATCGGTATTTGGCCAAGAAAACCACTTAAAGAAAAATTTGAATATGAGTTAATTGAGTTGGATAGCTCAATAAGATATGTGCAAATGGATTCATTTGCTTCTAGTATTGAAAGCCCAGCTTATTATTGGCCTTTAGTTGTATTTTTAGATGAGAAAGGATGTATAAATGAAGGAGTAAGTGGTTTTAAAAATGCTACAGTAAATACATCTTTATTTAAGCATGCTGCAATTCAAGGAACTCTTCGTATACCTTCAAATACTCGCTATTTAATGATGACACCATTGGCCTCCGCAGTTGATGTGCCAGAAAAAGAACTTTCGAATCAAGGACAGATAAATCTCTCTGTTTTACAGTAACTATTAGGATGAGTTTTGTATGAATAAGAAAATAATATTACCTTTCGCTTTATCTACATTTGCGGCTCTCTTAACTGGTTGTGGTGGTGAAAGTGCAAAAATAAATGAAGATCCAACACAAGGAGTTGATGGAGTAACTTCAAATACAAGTTGTAATATAAATGACACAGATTGCTTGAGATTTGTACTTGATTATCCTGCGGCAGGTATAAATTTTGATTGCAGTACTGATACATTTAATCATTTTGCAACTAAGTTAGAAGGCAATATTGTTACTGGTGCCTGTAAGGTAGGTGATAATGCAACCTTTTTTATTCAAGGAATTGATGCGCGAAGAATTAATTTAGGTACAGTAAAGCTTGATAATATTTCTAAGTTAAAAACAACGACAATCCCTCATCTTCGAGTTATTGATTTTGCAATCGCTTTAACTGGGAAGACTCCAAGTTCACTTGATGTAAATGATGAGACAATTCGTGTTGCAATGGCAATTGTAAAAATTTTGCAAGCCATGGGAATCGAGAGAAAAGATAATGTTGTGGGGGATTTACAGCCTACAGAGTTTACTGAAGAGAAAAAAGATCAATTAGTTTCTCTGACTAAAGATATTGGAGTTAATGAGCTTCTATCTGGTGAATATGCAACTATTTTAAAGCCATGGCTAGATGTTAGTGAGATTTCTGATGATCAAGCATTTAATATGGTTGTTCAGCTATTAAATTTAGTAAATACAGGTATATGGCAGTCTGATTTACCGACATACAAAGCAGGTGGTGAAAGTACATCAACTAATAATAATCTTAGACCAGATGGCTTTTTCGGTTGTAATAAAACACCTAGTTCAAAATGTATTGATGCAGCAAGTGACTTATTGCATTCTATGGGTACCTTTTTTCTATTATCAGATCGTCAAGGCTATACAATTGGATATGGCCAGCAATGGAAAGGACCTGCGACTATTAGTAATAATCTAGTTGTGGCTCCAATAGCCTTGATTACTAAAGTTAAACCAACTAAGTTGCAAATTAATGCTCAAAATGAATGGTTAAATCCAATTACCCAACAAGTTAATACAGCTACTCCTTTGCGTTTGAATGTTACTGAGAATAATTCAGATGAAGATTTATTTATCAATCAAGGTAAGTTAGTCAATCGAAACACAATCGCGGGTACAGAGAATATATATCGACAATTAATCAAAGCAAAAGATAGTGATGTTATTGATACATCACATTTGGGTATTTGGAAACAGAATGTAGATAACGTAAATTATAATGGAACAATTGATATAGTTAAGGCAAATCCATCGAGTTACTTATCTAAAGATATCTTTAAAACAGAGAAGAATGTTTCTTCGCAACAGCCGTATGTATTTCCGCTTTATGCTACATTGACTTTCAATTTTAATAATGAAGCCAATTTAGCTCCTGTAAACGTGGGAATCGTAGTTGATGAAAATGGTGATATACGTACAGATATTAAAGCGAATTCTAGTTCGACGGATATGAGTGGTATTTGTGGCACAGTTAAATCAGTGAACACTGATGGTACAATCACTGATAGTAATGATCAAATACAGTATCGTATTGGTACAGTTGGTGCTACATTATTTTCGTCAAATGATAAGTCGATCTCTGTGAGAATGATCCTCTCTAATTCAAAATTTGGATTGATTAATGGTGTTATGTTTGGTTTAAATTTAACAACAGGAACTGGCGCCAAAATTAATGTTCACAATCTCTTAAGTGGTCAAGCGACAGGTATCAACCTAACAAACTTTACAAATAGCACTGTAAGCTGGTCGAATACTTATGCTTATTATACTGATGTATATAATCGTCTTTATGATGATTTAACTACAGAAGAAAAGAATAAGTATGTAAAGCCAACTGATGCCGAGCGTGAGCTAGCTAAACGTTACTCTGGTACAGTCAGTATTAAAATTGCTGATCAGACTATTCCTGCATGTAAAGCGATTAGAACGAAATCATAATCTAAAATGAAATAAAAAAGACCGCATCAAGCGGTCTTTTTTATTTATCCAGTATGATCAAGTCGTGTTCCAATGGTTTCTAAATGAGCTGGAAATAGTCCATCTTTACGATCTGCAAAGTAATGTTTCAATGTTTGCTCTACACTTGGAAATGCAAGCTCAGTCCAAGGAATTTCATCCTCTTCAAAAAGTCGGCATTCGAGGCTTTCTTCACCTGCTCCGAAGATACCGTCCTTAATTTTTGCTTTAAAAAGAACATAAATTTGTCCAATGCGAGGGATATTGTAGGTACAGTAGAGTTGTTCGATTTCAACTTCAGCTTCGGCTTCCTCTCTTGTTTCGCGAGCGGCACCTTGCTCCATCGTTTCGAACAGTTCCATATAGCCTGCGGGTAAAGTCCACAACCCATAACGTGGCTCGATTGCTCTGCGGCAAAGTAAAACCTTATCATCCCAAAGTGCCAGCGCACCGCAAATAACCTTAGGATTCTCATAATGAATATTGCCGCAGTTGGTGCAAACAAGTCGGGTTTTATGATCACCTAATGGGATTTTTGCTTCAGTTTCATGTCCACACGCAACGCAAAAGCTCATAATTATCATCAGCGACAGAGATAACTCAGCATAACTGAATTTTTCTGACTTCGCATCATGATCTATGATTGTGGTTCAAATTTCGGCTATGATGTTTAATTAAGGGAAATAGAAAAAGAGTGATGCTTGATATGGATGAACAATCGTTAATCGAACTTTTACAACAACGGTTGCGTTTTTCCAAACGAATCCAACAAGCAGATGCCGCAGTTTTAATTGCAATTACACAAGAACAGAAACCCAAAGTTTTACTTACACGCCGCTCTATTCATCTATCACAACATGCTGGTGAGGTATCATTTCCTGGCGGGAAGCGAGATCCAAGTGATACCAGTAACATTGTGGTCGCTTTGCGTGAAGCACAAGAGGAAACAGCATTGAATCCTTTTGATGTGAAGCTTTTAGGTGATTTGCCTATTCAACGTGCTCGAAGTGGGCTTTCCGTGAAGCCGATTGTTGGCTTGATACCAGCTCAAGTTGACTTGATTGCGCAGCCAACCGAAATAGATCGGATATTCTTTGTTCCTTTGCAAGAGCTGATTGATGCACCGCCATTACCCTATGAGGTACGACTCGCTCGTCAATCGATTTATTTTCCGAGTATGCAAGTTGAAAGTGAAATTGTTTGGGGCTTAACTGCACGGATGTTAGTGTCTTTATTTCAGTATGGGTTGGGATATCAGAAAAAATGGCCTTTTTTGGTCAATCCTCCTAATTTTGGTTTAGCTAAGTTTTAAATGTTTTATTTAGATATAGAGTTATTGACATGATGTATAAATACAAAGGATTGAGTCCTAAAGCTTTACATGAACCATGGGATGGGTGGGTTGCGCCTACCGCAACGGTCATTGGACAAGTTGAACTGGGTCGACAAGTGAGTATTTGGTTTGGTGCTGTGGTCCGTGCAGATAATTGTGTGATTCGTATTGGTGATTTTTCTAATATTCAAGAGAATGCTGTTTTACATACAGACGCAGGTATTGAGCTCAATATTGGTGAATATGTCACCGTTGGCCATAAAGTGATGTTACACGGTTGTACGATTGGGGATAATTCACTTATTGGGATGAATGCCGTTATTTTGAATAATGCGGTCATTGGAAAGAACTGTATTATTGGCGCAAACGCTTTAATTCCTGAAGGGAAGGTGATTCCGGATAATTCTGTGGTTATGGGATCACCAGGTAAAGTTATTAAAACTTTAGATGAACAAGGCGCTGCAAGATTGCGATTGAGTGCTCTGCATTATGCTGAACACTACAAAAACTTCTTAGAGTTAGAAACATTTAGCTTCTAACTAGCCATCTCATAAAAGATGTTCGGATTGCCAAGTCTGTACTTGGCTTTTTTGTATCTATAAAAACAGAACAACTCGCCTATCAGCTTTGAGTGGAGTATGATACTCGACGATTTTTCTCTCTTTTTAGTTAAGGTTTTTGCATGAAGTTGCTTGCATTGGAATCTGCAAATGAGCAGTGTTCTGTTTCATTAATTGATGATTCTCAAGAACTCTATTTTCAGTTAGATGAGCGAGCAAAAGCCCAAACGCAAACGATATTACCTTTAACTGAACAAGCATTGTTACAGACAGCGACTCAACTCGCAGATTTAACAGCAATTGCTTTTAGTCGTGGCCCTGGTTCATTTAGTGGTGTTCGTATTAATGCCGCGGTTACACAGGCGCTAGCATGGTCGCAAGACTTACCTGTGATACCAGTTTCAAGTTTACAAGCCTTGGCACAAGCGGCATATCGTTTAACAGGTTTGCAGCAGGTAACGGCAGTTTTAGATGCGCGTATGCAAGAAGTTTATATCGCTAACTTTTGCATGGATGACCATGGCATCATGCAGGCTATAGATGAAGAAAAATTATTAAATTATGAACAAGCGACTGCTTATTGCAAGTATAAACCAGTTGGATCTGGTTCAGAATTAATTAAGCCTGAGCACATAGACTCTCCAAATATTTCCACTCAAATATCATCTGTAATAAAAATTCAGGCAACAGCCCAAGATATTGCGACGATTGCACGTATGCGCGCAGTTCAACAAGATTGGGTAAATGCGGAGCATGCTTTGCCAGTTTATTTGCGTGATGATGCGTGGAAAAAAATTCCAGAACAAGGTAAGTCAAATTAAGGTTAACTATGGATCTTTTATTGCTTTTTAAAGCAGCGATTATGGGGTTGGTTGAAGGGATTACAGAATTTCTTCCAATTTCAAGTACAGGGCATTTGATTTTAGCTGGACAACTTCTCGATTTTTGGACAGTAGAAAAACGAGATATGTTTGCTGTAGCTGTACAGATTGGTGCAATTGCTGCGGTTATTTATGAGTACTGGGGAAAGCTTTGGGGTGCTTTGATTGGTGCATTAAAAGGGCAGGAGCAAGGTCGTCGTTTAAGTCTGAATTTGATCATTGCATCGATTCCAATTGTGATCATTGGTTTGACTTTCGGTGATGTGGTTAAGGCATATTTATTTAATGCGATTACAGTTGCAATTGCTTTGATTGTGGGTGGTTTTATTATTCTGTGGGCTGAACGCCGTCAGCATCAGATTGTAACTCAAGAAGTCGATGATCTAACTTTTAAACAAGCAACCTTAATTGGTTTGATTCAATGTTTAGCTTTGTTTCCGGGAACATCTCGTTCGGGCTCTACCATTATTGGATCGTTGTTTTTGGGCGTTTCGCGTAAAGCGGCAGCAGAGTTCTCATTCTTCTTGGGTATTCCTGTGCTGATGGGTGCTGGTTTGCTCGACATGTATAAGATGCGTCATGAGCTACATAGCAATGACATGCTGGTGTTAGCAGTCGGTATTATTGTTGCCTTTATTTCTGCTTTAATCGTGATCCGTGCCTTGATTCGTTATGTGTCGAAGCATGACTTTACTGCATTTGCTTATTATCGAATCATTTTTGGTTTATTTATTCTAGCGACTTGGTGGACTGGTTGGGTGCATTGGTAATGCAAATGATTTGTCGATATCAAGCTGAATATGAAGTACAGTTTCAGCAACTACAGGCTCGTTTTACAGAGTTAAATGTTCAGCTTGAAGGACAAACTGTCGAGAAAATTAACGCTCGGTTTTTACGTCTTAACCCAGAAATGACTTTGGTATTGGATAGTGATGGTTTAAGCCTTGCAGCCAATGGAATGAAAATGCAACCTGATTGGCGCGCAGAAATTCCTAGACTTAAACGTGCAAGTTTAAAATCAGAAATGATTGCAAGAGCATGTCAGTTAGGTGAAAAGCCAACATTAATTGATGCTACCGCTGGATTGGGTCATGATAGTTTGTTGATGGCTCATCTTGGGGCTGATGTCCGATTAGTCGAGCGCCATCCAATTTTGTTTGTTTTATTGGAATATAGCAAAGTTCAGGCTGAACAAGATTCTTTCTTGCAATCCACAGCGCAACGAATTCAGCTTATTTTTGCGGACTCTAATCGCTATCTAAGTCAATTGATCGAGCAAAATGAACAAGTCGATGTCGTTTATTTAGATCCAATGTTTCCTCAGCGTGATCAAAACCAACAAGCGGTTAAGAAGCAAGCACAGGTCAAAAAACAAATGCAGCTATTGCATATGTTGCTTCCCGAAGATGGAGAAATGGATTTGGGAGATCAGTTACTTGATTTAGCTAAACAAATAGCCAAAAGAGTAATTGTTAAGCGCCCACGACATGCAGTTTATTTGGCTGGGCAAGCACCTGATCATCAGTGGTTAGGAGACGCTTGTCGTTTTGATGCATATTTTCCAAAAGGTTAAATCTGAAATCGCACGCAAGTGATTGTTTAGCTTAGGTCAATGCTCGGTAAAGATTTGTGATATAGTGCAAAAGCATGATTGCTAAAAAATTCTTGTCAAGTTTACACTAGCGCAGCGCATAGCATGTTTTTGGAAAAGTGATGTTCATTCTGTAACGTTTGGCATATTTTCAGTTTAGGCTTGAAAAGAGAAACTCCCGAAGAATTTTATGATAGACCTCAAACCCTCCATTAATATCTGGCATGATTTTAAAAGTAACCAAATTGCTGGAATGTGGTTGTTTCTAGGGTCTCGTCGTTCCTTGCAAGTTGTTCATCCTTCGATTACCCAGCTGATTTTGTGGGGTATTTGGGGAGGCTGTACTAACTCACTTTATAGTTGGTTGGTTGCAGGACAAATGGGAGACTTTAACTCCCAAGGTCTGATCGGTTATGCGCTTTGGCCTTTTATTGCTTTGATTGTTGGGATTTTCTTATCTCAACGTATGAACCAGCCAAGATTAATGCTTGTACCTGCATTGTTATGGTTGGTCCTCGATACAAATATTCTCTTACTACAATGTTTGATCCAGTATTTAGGATCGAATGGTTACCTCAATTTTATCCCTGATAGTATCTACAATGGTTTTCTACCACCACTCTTTGTCGGACTTTTTGTTTGGCAAAGTTTAGCGGTTATTTGGGTTTTTTCCCGTGCTTTGAATTGGCCTTGGTGGGAACGTGCTTTAGTCTTTGTCGCAACGATCGCAACCATGGTGGTTTGGCAGCTTTCGGTAAAAGACCAGCCGATTTGGAAGGTAGAAGAAACACCACCAACATTTGCAGAAGATGCTTTTTATGCACAAAGCTATTTGCTCGATAAAGCATTAGATCAAGTTCAATATGGCGATATTGCACAAAGTCATTGGTATTTCCTTGGTGTCGCAGGTGATAGTTATGTGGATGTATTTAAATCTGAAATTGAGCGTATAAGAGAGCAATTTGATACGCGTTTTGGAACGTTTGGTCGTTCTATCATGTTGATCAATAATCCTGCGACTCGTTTGGAAGTGCCAATTGCTTCAAAAACCAGTATAGAACTGGCATTACGACGTATTGGCCAGCAGATGAATCGAGACAGTGATGTTTTATTCCTCTATATGACATCACATGGCGAGCGAAATCATTTTGAAATTGAAAATGCTCCGCTAAACCTCGGTCAAGTTGATCCGAAATGGCTACGGGAGACGTTGGATAAGTCAGGTATCCGTTGGCGTGTTATTGTGATCTCTGCATGTTATTCGGGAAGTTTCATTCCTGCATTACAGTCGCCTGAAACTCTGATTATTACAGCTTCTGCAGCAGATAAGACGTCTTTTGGTTGTAATAATGAAGCGGATTATACCTATTTTGGTCGTGCTTTCTTTGATTTAGCAATGCGTGAACAGTCTTCAATGAAAACAGCATTCGATCAAGCGAAGCAGACGGTCACTAAATGGGAAACATCACAAGGCTTTGAGCCTTCAGAACCACAATGGTCAATCGGACGAAATATGGAGTTGATGTTGCCACAACTTGAGCCATATTTATTTCCACAACAAAATATGACAACAACAGATATTACAAAACCACAGGATAATGAGCATGCAACTACTGCAAAAAAATCGTTGTTTTGAGGGAGAACAACGAATTTATCAAATTGACTCTCAGCATCTTAAAGGGGCGAGTAAAGTCGGTGTTTATTTACCTCCTGCTGCTTTAGAAGGAAAACCGTGTTCAGCATTGTTTTATCTTGCAGGTTTGACTTGTACAGAGGAAACGTTTGCAATCAAAGCACATGCGCAACGTATGGCTGCTCGTCTTAGCCTTATTCTGATTACCCCTGATACTTCTCCGCGTGGAGAGGGGGTTGCACAGGGTGATCATTGGGATATCGGGCAGGGTGCAGGCTTTTATATCAATGCAATTCAACAACCTTGGGCTGAACATTACCAAATGGAGTCTTATATTGTTGATGAGCTATATTCCCATGTCTTGCAAGAACTCCCAATTATTGAAAATCAAATCGGGATCTTTGGTCATTCGATGGGTGGTCATGGCGCATTAACGTTAGCATTTAAATATCCTGAACAATTTAAATCTGTATCTGCGTTTGCTCCAATCTGTGCACCGGGTATTTGTCCTTGGGGGGAGAAAGCATTTGGTCAGTATTTGGGGAATGATCAGCAGCAATGGTTAGCGCATGATGCATTGTCATTAGTTCAACAGAAAGGTCGCATTTTTGAAGAAATTTTAATTGATCAAGGTGTCGATGATCAGTTCTATAGTCAACTTAATCCTGAAAAATTCAAGCAAGCCTGCTTAGATGCTGGTCAGCCACTCACCTTGCGTTTACATAAAGGTTATGATCACGGCTACTACTTTATCCAAAGTTTTGTAGATGATCACTTGCAATTTCATGCCATTCAATTAGAAAAAGTGAATGCTTAAAAGAAAAAGAAGCTCTTATGAGCTTCTTTTTAATTGTGTGTCCATTCAACATTGAACTCTTGTTGAGCCATGCGGTTTAAATGATCAATCACGACTTGCTCTAGGTGTTGAACATCATCTTGCTGATTTTCAATCAATACACCTAGATATTGCTGTTGTGGTGTCAATGTAACGGTTGCTGTAGGCATAAAAATTTTTGAGTCAGTTTCGGTCTCAGCAACTTCGAATTTGTGCTTCCAATGATTGATGAGCCGTTTGCTAATGCGCTTACCTTCTTGAGTTGTAATCTGTGTCGTACTATTCATATCTAAACTTCATCTTCTGATTTTCACCGATTAAAAATAGCAAAATCAGTCAGGGTTAAAAACAGCATTCATGCAACGAGCTGTTGCAAGTTTGCAATGTGGTAATAGTGTCTTTGTAACAGCCCTAAAGTGAATGAATTTGCTATAATTCATTTATCATTTTTTCAAAGTTTGCCAGGTCTTCCATGTCCAAGCCTTATTTAATTGCTCCTTCTATTTTATCTGCTGATTTTGCTCGTTTAGGTGAAGATGTAGAAAAGGTTTTAGATGCAGGTGCAGACGTTGTACATTTTGATGTGATGGATAATCATTACGTACCGAATTTAACCTTTGGTGCAGGCATATGTAAGGCGCTTAAAAATTATGGTATCAAAGCACCGATTGATGTGCACTTAATGGTGTCGCCTGTTGACCGTATGATAGGTGATTTCTTGGAAGCTGGGGCTGACATTATTACTTTTCATCCAGAAGCAACAGATCATATTGATCGCTCGCTTCAGTTGATCAAGTCTGGTGGTGCAAAAGCGGGTTTAGTCTTTAACCCTGCGACACCATTACATTATCTTGACTATGTACTTGATAAAGTTGATCAAATTTTATTGATGAGTGTAAACCCTGGGTTTGGCGGTCAAAAATTTATTCCAATGACCTTAGAAAAGCTGCGTCAAGCACGTCAAATTATTGATGCAAGTGGTCGTGATATTCGTTTAGAAGTTGATGGTGGTGTCGGGCCAGCGAATATTAGGGAAATTGCTGAAGCTGGTGCAGATATGTTTGTTGCAGGATCTGCGATTTTTGGTCAACCTGATTATAAAACTGTAATTGACCAAATGCGTGCAGAGCTAGCCAAAGTTGGTGCAAAACAAATTTAGTCTCTTTATCCTATTTTTCACACAAGGTTGTGGATAACTTTGTTTATAACTGCGTGGATAACCGTGTTGATAAGCAGGTGGATAAGGTGTTGTTAAATTAAACAAAATGATTTCAGTTGTTTATATTGGCAGCATATTGATGAAAAAAGGACAGCAAAATGTCCTTTTTTTGTGCGCTAAATTATTTATTTTGCTCTTATTTTACTCATTTTTTATAAAAGTTAATTTTGAATATTTAAACAGCAGCTTTGAACTAAAATAGAGCAACAGAACCTGTGAACAACATAATGTGGATTGTGCATAACTTGAAAAGAAATTATGCTATGAGCATTAAATTGATCTGTTTATTGTGAATAAGGAACACCTCGTGCAACTTCAACCAAAGTACAAACATGTATGGTTTGTATTCCTGATGATAATTTTCATCGGGGGAAGTAGTGCGGCTGTTGCAGCAGTTCATGCCATTCAAGCTGATGAGCAAATGGAGATCATGCCACAGCAGATGCCTTGCCATGATCAAGCAAAGACAGATCAACATCAGCACATGCAAATGTCTCATGTAGATGCTCAAATGATGGTGAAATGTCATGGTGACAACATCTCAGATGATAAGCATTGTCAAGATTGTAATCAGCCATCGCATTGTCAAAATGTTAATTTAGCACTAGATCAACAGGTGCCGATTTTATCTTTGACTTCTATTTTTGAGTTAAATCATCGTACAAATACGGATTACCAAGCTCGTCATCTTGCTGGATATTGGCAAGAAATTTTACGCCCGCCTAAAGCCTAATCTGCATTTGAGTTACCTCTTTTAGATAAGAGGGGCTAGGAGAGATTGTTCTCTCCTAAAATCAATTCATACAGATTGGGAAAATAAAATGTCTGCAAAAATCTATGCTGGTGTAATTGCTAGCTTCAGCTTATTGTTTGCGCCTGCCAGTTGGGCTGCGATTAAAGAATATCATTTGAATATTGATCAGGGCATGGTCAATATCACAGGGAAATCTCTCAAACGCATGACGGTGAATGGCAAATTCATTGCTCCATTACTTGAGTTTGAAGAGGGGGATGAGGCGGTTATTCATGTTCATAATCAATTAAAAGATCAAGATACCTCATTGCACTGGCATGGTCTGCTGTTACCTGGATTGATGGATGGTGTGCCTGGTTTTAATGGTTTCAAAGGCATTCAACCAAATGGTAGCTTTGAATATCGTTTTAAAGTCCGTCAAAACGGAACCTATTGGTATCACGCACACAGTAAAGGTCAAGAACAAGATGGTTTATATGGCGCTTTAGTCATTTATCCGAAGGGTAAGCAGCCTGTCGCTCAACATGAAAAAGCAGATCGCGACTATGTAGTGATGCTGTCCGACTTTCATGAAACTAATAGTGATCAAATTATGGCGAATTTGAAAAAATCTGCCGAATACTATCAAAATCAACGTGAAACGGTGGGTGATGTTTGGCAACAAGTCAAACAAAAAGGTTTGAAAGCAACGTGGCAAGATCGTTCGATGTGGAATCAGATGCGGATGCTCAAAACCGATTTATCGGATGTCACGGGTTATACCTTTCTAGTTAATGGAAAAACTCCGCAGCAAAATTGGACAGGTGCATTTAGTGCAGGTGAAAAAGTTCGTTTACGTTTTATTAATGCATCTGCAATGTCATTTTTTGATGTACGTATCCCGAATTTGAAAATGACGGTGGTGAGTGCAGATGGTCAGCCTGTAAAACCTGTTGCTGTAGATGAATTCCGCATTGGTGCCGCTGAAACATACGATGTAATCGTTGAGCCAAAGCAAGCACATTATCAAATTGAAGCAGAGTCGATTGATCGTAGTGGTTTTGCAATTGCGTCACTACAGCGTGATACAGTCGCCCCACCAGCTCAGATTGAGATGCCAAAAGTGCGTCCACGTGCATTATTGACCATGCAAGATATGGGCATGGATCATGGTACACATGCACAGATGGATATGAAAGATATGAATCATTCAGCCCATACTGCAATGAATATGTCAGACATGGATCACTCTACTCATGATTCCATGAAGATGGGCAACATGAATGAAATGCATCAACAACAGATGACATCTCAGCATGAAAATGTGAAGTCTGAATCTGTTCAAGGTTGGGCGAATGCATCCACGCCAACAGGCCATAAAGCATTGCAATATGCTGATCTAAAATCATTAACACCGCAGCCTGATACACGTCCAGCAGAAAGAGAATTGGTCATTCGTCTTGGTGGGAATATGGAACGCTATATGTGGACCATGAATGGTAAAAAGTTTAGTGATGCTGAGCCATTACAAGTCAAATATGGAGAGCGTATTCGACTGAAATTTATCAATGACAGTATGATGGCGCATCCGATGCATTTACACGGCATGTTTATGCAGTTAGAAAATGGTCAAGCTGCGATTGATATGCCAAATAAACACACTGTTGTCGTTCCACCGGGACAAACGGTGACTGCATTGTTAACCGCTGATGAGTTAGGTGAATGGGCAATCCATTGTCATTTGTTGTATCACATGTCCGCAGGCATGATGAATAAATTGATCGTGGCAAATGTGGATGATTCAAAAACAGTGAATCAACCCAATGCAACAGCACCATCAGAAGGAGCAAACCATGCACATCACTAAGCAATCTCCTGAGATGAATAAAATGCTAAAGTTGTTATTGATTAGTAGTGTTGTGTCTACATCAAGCGCAATCACCTTTGCTAATGAATCACATCAAATGACGGAAATGGATCATTCAGCTCATCAGATGACATCAATGAATGAAGCATCACTAATAGATCATTCACAACATCAAACAGCAAAGGTAGCTCCAACGGATGCCGTACATCATGCACATGATCACCGCCGTGAGCATGGTGGTCAGATTTATCAAGCCACGACTTTAGAAAATGCTTGGACTTTAGATGAGCATGGACGAGGTAGAGCGAGTACCGAGCTTAAAACATGGATTGGCTCAGATGAAAATAAGATTTTCATTAAGGCACATGTAGAAAAAGCTGAATCTGAAAAAGCAGATACAGAAACGATGGCATTATACAGCCGTAATATTGCAGACTTCTGGGATGTACAAGCAGGTGTTCGTTATCAATATATGCCTGAGCAAAGTTTAGATAAAAATCAGTGGAGCGCAGTATTTGGCTTACATGGTCTAGCACCTTATTTCTTTGAGACAGAAGCTTATTTGTATGCTGGCCAAGATCAACGTTGGCAATTAAGTTTGGATACCAGTCGTGATTTTTTATTTACGCAAAAGTTGATTGCTCAGCCATATTTGCAAGCTGATCTTGTGCTGAGTGATAAATCAAAATACGCACAGAAAACAGGTCTATCAAAGCTTCAGGCTGGCGTGCAAACACGCTATGAAATCAATAAAAAGATCATGCCATTTATTGATATTGCTTATGCATACCATAAAGGCGCTGATAAAACGCTTTGGCAGGAAGGTTCTGACAGTGAAAAAGGTTGGCTATACGGCGCAGGCTTTACGCTAAAGTTCTGATACTTTGTCTAAAATGTCACGTTTCTGAGATACTGTTAGTTTATACTAGCAGTATCTTTTTTGAGTCATTCATGGTGCATAAATGGCTTTAGAACAACAAGACAATCAAATAACAGAAAAATCAATCCAAACGGCTAAGCCAAGAGAAAAGTCTCAAGCCGTAACTTCTTCCCAGTTAGAGCTGATACCAACTGATGGCAGTATGAATGTCAGTTTTTATTACATTCCACATATGAGCAGTATGGTGGAAGTACAAAGAGTCAGGAAGGCATTGTTACCATTTTCTGATCTGTTGATTGAACATAGTATCGATTTAGATGCCCGCCATTTGGTGTTATATCATCAGCAAGAGATAGAAAATGTGACTGTAGCATTGGAGTATTTGAGTTTAGGTGCTGAGTTGCAGCAAACGATGCCTCATTATGAACCTGTGGAAGTGTTTATCCAAAAGTCGGATTCATTTGATTCCATGCCGCAACATGAGGGTTCTCATTATCATTTGCTTCATGTTTTTCAGAAGTTTTTTTACGCTATTTTTACGTGGTTTAGGCTCAGGATAGAAGCTTTGCAAAAGAAAAAGGATTAATGGAATGCCGAGATGGATGTATGGTGTGTTAGGTTTGGCTCTCGCTTGGTTAGTTTGGACAAAACTGATTAAACCAACGCCAGATATCAGTCAACTTACGACCCATCAAGATGTTCAAGTTGTTAATTTACAAAGTTATGAAGGTTCATTTAGAGTGCTTTCGAGAGAAGATTATAACTTTGGGCGAGAAGCTGAGTATTCACCAATGGATATCGCTGTTGGATGGGATGATATGGCGAATCCCCAAGTGTATAAAGAAATTGACATTTCACAGAGCAACCGTTGGTATTATTGGCGTGTGGATCATGAACCTCCGATTCCATTACGGGAAATTGCAACGCATAGTGCCAATATGCATTTAGTACCCGCCGATGCTTCTATTGCTAAACAAATGAAGAAATTAAAGAAAGATGATCTCGTGTATCTCAAAGGTTCTTTAATTGAAATTCAGGCAAAAGATGGTTGGCGTTGGAAAAGTTCTTTATCAAGAGAAGATACGGGAAATGGTGCATGTGAATTAATGCGTGTAGATAGCATTGTTTGGCAATAATACAATTGATCAATATATTTTATTTTCAGTGGGTTAGATTGTTTGGATACATAACAATTCACATATTTAAAAAGATTTGAATTACACTTTGAAGCCGAAGGGGACGACCCCTTTGATTGGTTTGATGTTGGGACGACCCAACCATTTAAAGTGTGAGTAGAAAATGGCTTGGGCGATTTTAATTTTAGCAGGTGTGTTTGAAGTCATTTGGGCATATTCGATGAAGCTATCCGAAGGCTTCACTCGTTTAACACCAAGTATTATCACGATCATTTTCATGATATTGAGTGTCGTTCTTTTGTCGATTTCCATGCGGACTTTACCTCTTGGAACAGCGTATACCATTTGGACAGGGATCGGTGCAATTGGATCGTTTATTGTCGGAATCGTGGTACTGAATGAGCCGATGACGGCAATGCGAATGATCGCAGCAGTTTTGATCGTATCGGGTTTAATGCTGATGAAATTGTCATCAAATTAATGTTCTAAGGAGAGTGTGATGCAACTGGTATATATGTACATGGATTCTCCTGTGGGTGCATTAAAACTGGTTGCACATGATCAAGCCTTGGTTGCTGTGATGTGGGACAATGAAGATCATAAGCGTGTTCGGCTTGCTGAGTTGGTTGAGAATGTTCAGCATCCAATATTGTTAAAGGTAAAACAACAACTTGAAGAATATTTTTTAGGACAGCGTCAGCAATTTGATTTGCCATTGGATTTTCAAGGCACAGCATTTCAGCAACAGGTTTGGCGGGCACTATTGACGATTCCTTTTGGGGAAACGCGTAGTTATAAAGAGATTGCCGTTCAGTTGGGGAATCAAAAAGCAGTGCGTGCGGTGGGTGCTGCCAATGGGAAGAATCCGATTTCGATTATTGCGCCGTGTCATCGGGTGATTGGTTCGACTGGGGCGTTGGTGGGTTTTGCAGGTGGTTTGGATAAGAAGCAGATTTTATTGAGTTTGGAGCAAAGCCAAACTCTGTAATCTGTATTGTTAATACTCGATTTTCACTTCTTTTTGGAATAAGCTACCAAATCAGATATGAATAACATATTTTATGACTTGAACTGTAAATAAATTACTGAAAAGGCCGTATCTTGTCTAGCGTAATTCAATTATAGGAATAACCTTCGGTTCGAGTTACTTTGGTTTCGCCCAAAGTAACCAAAGGCATTCTCATCTACAAAACCTGTTCACTTGTGGCATTTGTTTTTATCTATCGCAGAAACGAGATATTACAGATACTACGCAGGTTGTAGATGACCTGTCCGAGTCTCATATGTAGGGTATGGTATATATTCATTTTCTTTTTCATAACAAGTTGAAAGGAAGTTTAAAAATGGCTGTTGGTGACGTAACAATGCCACTTATGCATGTGGTGCAGGGTGTAAAAATTGGCTCAACTGAGGCGTATGTGCGTTATCCAAATCGACGAGATTTAGTTATTTTTGAATTTGCTGAAGGTTCAAATGTAGCAGGGGTATTTACCCAAAGCGCATTTGCTGCTGCGCCTGTTTTACTTAGTAAGAAACATTTAACTGAGAACACGCCACGTTACTTGATCATTAATACAGGCAATGCCAATGCGGCGACTGGTGCTATAGGCTATCAAAATGCAGAAGCGACTTGTGCGAAGTTAGCTGAGTTAACTGGTGTTCAAGCCAATCAGATTTTACCTTTTTCAACAGGTGTGATTGGTGAGCAATTACCAATTGATCGTTTAGTACAAGGCATTCAACCTGCGTTAAATGATTTAAATGCTGATCGTTGGGCGGACGCTGCATCAGGCATCATGACCACAGATACCACACCAAAAGGTGCATCTGAACAGTTTGAACTGGATGGTGTGACTTATACTATGACTGGTATTAGTAAAGGGGCTGGCATGATTCGCCCGAATATGGCGACCATGTTGAGTTTTGTAGCAACAGATGCACCAGTTGCGAAAGATATGGTTGAGCAACTTTTAAAAACAACCGTTGAGCATTCATTCAACCGCATCACTATTGATGGAGATACATCGACAAATGACTCGTGTATCTTCATTGCGACTGGTTTAGCTGGCGGTACGGAAATTCAGCATCAAGATGACGCACGTTATCAAAAAGTGCTTGAAGTGTTGGCGCGTATTATGGATCGTCTTGCACAGTTGATCGTACGTGATGGTGAGGGGGCAACAAAATTCATTACCGTACAGGTTGACGGTGGTGCAAATACGCAAGAATGTTGTGATGTGGCTTATAGTGTTGCAGAGTCTCCACTCATCAAAACGGCATTATTTGCGTCAGATCCAAACTGGGGCCGTATCGTCATGGCGATTGGAAAGGCTGGTGTACCGAATCTGGACAGTAGCAAGGTACAGGTCTGGATTGGTGATGTGCAAATCTGTCTGGATGGTGGTGCCAACCCTGACTATACCGAAGAGGCGGGTGCAGCGGTAATGGCTGAGAAAGAAATTAACATCCGTATAGACCTTGGTCGCGGTTCAGCAACGGATACGGTCTATACCTGTGACTTTTCTTACGACTACGTCAAAATTAATGCCGATTATCGCTCGTAAATTTGCGTTATAATAAAAGCCTCCACAGTGGGGCTTTTTTTATATTGCCTATTTGTGGACGATGTGATTGACCTCGAATGATCACCATACCCACGTTATAAGTTTGCAGCTATGCAAGCACGCAGGATAGAGAAGACGTTTTATGAATGATGCGAATTTAATTGCGAACGAAGCCAAAAATATTGTGCAAGCGCATTTAGATCGTTTGGGCGAGCCTAAGGACAATAGCCTTAGCCCAGAAGTGAAACAAGAGAAGTTTGCCCAGATCGCAGCAGAGCTCAAAAAACGAGATGCTGTACTTGTGGCGCACTATTACTGTGATCCTGATGTGCAAGAGCTTGCAGAGCTTACGGGTGGTTGTGTTTCTGATTCATTAGAGATGGCACGTTTTGGTCGTGATCATGCTGCTTCAACCCTTGTGGTTGCTGGAGTAAAGTTTATGGGCGAAACTGCAAAAATTTTATCTCCTGAGAAAACAGTATTAATGCCGACATTAGAGGCAACCTGTTCTTTGGATTTAGGCTGTCCAGTCGATGAGTTCACAGCATTTTGTGATCAGCATCCAGATCATACTGTTGTGGTTTATGCAAATACCTCTGCTGCTGTAAAAGCTCGTGCAGATTGGGTGGTCACGTCTAGCTGTGCTGTAGAAATCATTGAGCATCTGGATAGCTTAGGTGAGAAAATTATTTGGGCACCAGATCAACACTTAGGTCGCTATATTCAAAAGAAAACAGGCGCTGACATGTTGCTGTGGGATGGTGCTTGTATCGTGCATGAAGAATTCCGTGCCCGTGGTATTGCACAAATGAAGGCACTTTATCCAGATGCAGCTGTTTTGGTACATCCAGAGTCACCTGAATCTGTAGTTGATATTGCTGATGCGGTGGGAAGCACATCGCAGCTGATTAAAGCAGCACAGACCTTGCCGCATAAACAAATGATTGTGGCAACTGATCGTGGTATTTTCTACAAAATGCAGCAAGCAGCGCCGGATAAAGAATTATTTGAAGCTCCAACTGCAGGTGAAGGGGCAACCTGTCGTTCATGCGCACATTGTCCGTGGATGGCAATGAACGAACTCGATGGTATTTTGCATGTATTACAACATAGTGATCAAGAAATACACGTTGATCCTGCTTTAGCTGAGCGAGCTAAATTACCATTAGATCGAATGTTGAACTTTAGTGCTTCATTAAAGCGTTAAAAAACGCCAAGGTGTTTGTTAAATATACATTTGATAAGGATTTATTACATTTTTGAAAAATAGGTGTTGACGTTCTAGGGCGTCGCGCCTAGAATGCACACCGTACCGCACGATGTGCGATACAATAAAAGCTGAGAAAAATCGGAGCATAGCACAGCCTGGTAGTGCACCTGGTTTGGGACCAGGGGGTCGTAGGTTCGAATCCTACTGCTCCGACCATTTAAAATAATGTTGCAAAACATTGTTTTAAGATCGGCGAAGTATCGCTTGATATTAATATCATCGTTATGCGCCTGTAGCTCAGTTGGATAGAGCATCCGCCTTCTAAGCGGATGGTCACAGGTTCGAATCCTGTCAGGCGCGCCATTTGGTCGCTTGGTACATAGAACTAAATGTTGATGGTGGATGTAGCTCAGTTGGTAGAGCCCCGGATTGTGATTCCGGTTGTCGCGGGTTCGAATCCCGTCATTCACCCCACAAACGGAGCATAGCACAGCCTGGTAGTGCACCTGGTTTGGGACCAGGGGGTCGTAGGTTCGAATCCTACTGCTCCGACCATCATCTTAAAGATGAGATAAATTACCGCTAAGTTAGCGGTTTTTTTATGTCTAAATTTTAATATTCTCATAGCTATATTCATTTAAAAAGTTCTATTCATACTCTTTATTTTATCTAATTTTATATTAAGGGTTACTAAGTTAAATATTTGAATGATTTAATAAAAAATTATGATTAAATTTTAATTTTTAGCTATTAAATATATTTCTATCAAAAATATAAGAAAATAGGTCGTTTGCATTTCAGCGGTTTTAAGTGATAAGTATAGGAGTAGAAAACTTTAATAAAGATTCAAACAGTTGATTTAAGCAATAAAAAGAGAGGTCACGAATGCATAATATCAGCTATGTATTGATTAGTATTTTAGGTGGTTTAATCGTTCCTCTACAATTGGCAATGGTGAGTGCCTTTCGTA
This sequence comes from Acinetobacter sp. NBRC 100985, assembly GCF_000241225.1. Lineage (NCBI taxonomy): Bacteria > Pseudomonadati > Pseudomonadota > Gammaproteobacteria > Moraxellales > Moraxellaceae > Acinetobacter > Acinetobacter sp. NBRC 100985. Next base: position 36,366 of record NZ_BAEB01000021.1, read on the forward strand.
ATGCCAGTGGTGCTTCACAAATACAATCAACACTTGTGCTTTATGTGGGTGGAGCGGTGGCTTCATTGATCATTGCATTGATGATTGATGGAAGCATTAAGCCGCCTTTATATCAGCAAGCCTCTTGGTGGATGTGGTTGCCTGGTCTTTTAGGTTCACTTTATATTTTATGTATGTTTCTTGCTGCTCCTAAAATTGGTGCAACCAATACCTTACTCTGGGTGTTTCTAGGTCAGATGCTATTTGCCACACTTGTCGACAGTACAGGCTTTCTTGGAATGCAAGTAAAAAAAGTAGATGGTTTAAAACTATTGGGACTTATGTTTATCTTGATTGGCGGTTTAATCATGATTTTTAACGAATATAGAAATATGAATGCTTAAGCATATTTTTGTTAAATTTTCTCCGTAATGGAACTTATTTATCAGTAATAAAACTAGATCGCTTTCGGGAAGTTAAGAAGAATCTTCACCAGTTCAGATTGTTTGTGTGTTGATGTTTTTCTATAAATTGACTGTATTTGCTTTTTGACAGTATCTGCACGCACTTTATTTTTCTGTGCAATTTCTTTGGTTGAAAAACCGTCTAAGAGGCTTAGTGCGACTTTACACTCGGCAGGTGTAAATTTGAACACAGAGCTTAATAGTTGAATATCTACAGAGATTGAATGTTCAGGATGAAATAAAGTGAGCATCACTAGAGGACGGATGCCAAAAGCTTTTAACTCTTGCTCAGTCGCAAGTAGGCTGGCAAAGATATACAGTGTTTCACCACTTTCTGACTGTATTTTTAGACCGCCGTCTTGAAGTAATTCATTATCAAATGTTTGTTGCCTAAAAAGTGCTTCGATTTCGCGGAGATTATCTTTTAATTGCTGTTGATAAGGTTGATCTAAGTAGATTTGATTATTCTGCAGTTGAATGAGATTGGTTTTTTCTAATAGTGTTGAAACCGCAGTATTGTAATGAACCACACCTCCAGATAAGTTAAGCAATACGATCGGCTGATGCAGCTTATTTATCAATGAATAACCCACAATACTATCGGTAGAAAATTTATATAGCTGGCGTTGAGTTTTGAGGACGCGTTCCAAATGCGGAAGCAAGCGATTTAAGAACTCAATTTTTTCATTTTGTAGGGGCTGTTGTTTTTCTGATGTATGAATAATGAAGGCAATACAAAGCTGCTCATCTAATACCAATGCTTTCACGGCAACATAGCGTAAATCAAAAGGCAGTAACACTTGCTGATATAGCTTGGACTGTTCAACAAAGGCATGATCAATATGGTGATGACATTGATACCATTTATGCTGATCTTCTAAGCTAAGTTGTAAGAAATATTCCCAGCGAGGATCTGAATCAACTGGATAATGTAAATAAGCAAGATCAGATGCTACACGGTCTACATCATTTAAGCGACCGCCACCTGCACTAAAGGAAATCGCTTGATTACAGACATCTAGTGCTTGAACTTGAATATAGGTCGCATCCAAAATCTGAGTTAAACGTTGTCCAAAATGAACCCAGTTGTCAGGTGTATCTAGAATTTTATAAATTAAATCAATTAATTCATCGTAGTACTGATTTAGAGTTGATTGAGACATCTTTCTTGCTGAATCTATACATGACTTAAATGTAACTGATATGTATCAAATTAACAATATTTAACAAAGGTGGATTTTTCACTAAAAATAATTGAATGGATCTTAATGCAATTAGAATAATTTATATTTTGCTGAGATGACCAAAACGATTTTCTATAATTTGAAGAATCGTATTTAGATTTAATAAATGAATCCATATAAAAGTTTTGGATATTTTTGTAGATTGATGAATTATGGCAAAGGGGATGCTGCATTTAGCTATTGAGATTTTGAGTTGCAAAAGCTAATTTTAATTATTTACATCTGTTAGACAGGCGATCGTTTGTTTATAAGATATCTTAGGCATAATGCTTTAACTTTTATAAAGAAAATAACAGGGAAAGAAATGACACAAACAGCATTTGATTTTGTAGTGATTGGTGGCGGCTCAGCTGGTTGTGTACTGGCTGGGCGATTGTCTGAAAACCCAAATGTTTCAGTTTGCCTTTTGGAAGCTGGTGGTGATGGAAATAGTTGGCTGGTAAATACACCTGCCGCTGCCGTAATTAGTATTCCAACAAAAATAAATAATTGGGCTTTAGAAACAATTCCGCAAAAAGGACTAAATGGACGTAAAGGATATCAACCACGAGGTAAATGTTTGGGGGGGAGTTCAGCCATCAATGCGATGGTCTATGTTCGTGGTCATCGTGATGATTATGATCATTGGGCAGCTTTAGGCAATACAGGATGGTCCTACGATGAAGTACTGCCTTATTTTAAAAAATCTGAGCATAATGAAAGAATTAAAAATGAATATCATGGACAACATGGCCCGTTAAATGTCAGTGAGCTACGTTCAGATAATCCATACCAAAAAACCTTTATTGAGGCCGCTAAGCAGGTGGGTTATCCATTGAATGATGACTTTAATGGTGCTGAGCAAGAAGGCTTAGGTGTTTATCAAGTTACTCAAAAGAATGGTGAGCGCTGGAGTACGGCGCGAGGCTACTTAGTTCCGCATCTAGGTAAGCGCCCAAATTTACATGTCGTGACTCAAGCAAGCGTATCAAAAATCGTGATTGAAAATGATCGGGCTGTCGGTGTTGAATATAAACACAAAGGTCAACGTTTAACGATTCAGGTAAATAAAGAAGTTTTACTCTCTGCTGGTGCTTTTCAGTCACCGCAAATATTAATGCTTTCAGGTATTGGACCACGCCAAGAATTAGAAAAACATGGGATTCCTGTTGTTAAAGATTTAGCGGGTGTTGGTGAAAACTTGCATGACCATCCAGATTTTATTTTCGCGTATAAAACTAAGCACATAGATGGAACCTTTGGTGTTTCTGTTGGTGGTAGTTTAGATTTGGTTAAGCAGATTGGTCGTTATCGTAAAGAGCGCCGTGGATTGATCACGACCAATTATGCAGAATGCGGTGGTTTCTTAAAAAGCCGCCCTGAGCTAGATAAGCCAAATTTACAATTACACTTTGTGATTGCGGTGGTGGATAATCATGCGCGAACCATGCATACAGGTCATGGTATTTCATGCCATGTGTGTTTGTTGAATCCGCGTGCACGTGGTTCAGTTAAACTCAGTGGTAAAAATGCCGATGATCCATTGCTCATTGATTTTAAATTCTTAGAGGATGAACAAGATCTTCAGGATATGGTTGATGGTTATAAAGTCACGCAAAAGTTAATGAATGCACCTGCTTTAAGTGAAAAAATTAAAGAAGATATGTTTACAGCCAATGTGCAGTCTGATGATGAAATTCGTGAGATTTTACGCCAACGTGTTGACACGGTGTATCACCCAGTCGGCAGTTGTAAAATGGGCGTGGATGATATGGCCGTGGTTGATCCTGAACTGAAAGTGTATGGTGTCGAAGGTTTGCGAGTGGTTGACGCGTCAATTATGCCAACCGTTGTAAATGGTAATACCAATGCGCCAACGGTGATGATCGCTGAGAAAGCGGTAGACTTGATTCGTCAAACTTGGAAGTAAACTATAACTCACTGGAGCTAAGGTAGAAATATCTTAGCTCTTTTCATTTTCAGTGCTGTTACGAGGCGTTTCCAGCATACGCGGAAAGGTGAAATTATAATCTTGCAGTGCTGACTTAATTGCTGCGATATATAGATATTTAGGTCATAGTTTTTGACAATTATCCTTGTCAGGATTGAGTCATGTGTTGTTTACTTGCCTTTGTAATAGATCAAAGTGCTACAGTTGAACAATGGGAATAAAACAAAAAAGGAAAGCATCCTATGAAATCTCTAGTTTGTCATAATGCACAGCTACAACTTGAAGATTCACTTGAACTCATTCCGACGAAAGGACAGGTATTACTAGAGGTGGTACGTTGTGGTATCTGTGGTTCAGATTTACACATGCAACATCACTGTGATCACATGCATGATTTGGCAGCACGTGTGGGTTTCGATGGGGTTGCAAAATCCTCGGATAAATTGGTTTTCGGGCATGAGTTCTGTGGCAAAGTTTTGGATTATGGTCCAAAAACACGCCGTAAATTAAAAGCAGATACTTTAGTTTGTGCAATGCCACTCTTAAATGTTGATTTACAAGGTTATATGCCTACAGGACTTTCAGCGAGTGCATCAGGCGGATATGCAGAACAAGTCTTGGTTCAATCGAGTTTGATGTTTGAAGTTCCAAATGGTTTAGATGCCGATAGTGCAGCGTTGACTGAGCCAATGGCTGTTGCTTTGCATGCGGTACGTCGTAGTCGAATCAAGAAAAATGAGCCTGCAATCGTTATTGGCTGTGGCCCTGTTGGTTTGGGTGTGATTATTATGCTCAAAGCAGCGGGCGTTAAAACTGTCGTTGCTAGCGATTTTTCACCGAATCGACGTCGTTTGGCTGAACAGTGTGGCGCAGATATCTTGATTGACCCTAAACAACAATCTCCATTTAGCAGTTGGAAAGAGCTTGGCTTATTGGGTAACGTCTCTGAAGCAATCAATATGGGGATGGGAATTTTTGATAAAGTTCAGACCTACTCATTACCTTGGGTCAATGCGATGCGTGTGGGTGATAAGCTCGGTTTATTACCGAAACGCCCTGTAATTTTTGAGTGTGTTGGCGTGGCTGGCATCATGCAGCAAATTTTAGAAGGTGCACCATTGTTCTCGCGTATTGTCGGCGTTGGTGTCTGTATGCAAAGCGATAAAATCGAACCTGCATTGGCAATCAACAAAGAGTTGGAAATCCAATATGTACTGGGCTATACGCCGCTTGAGTTCCGTGACACGCTACATATGATAGCGGAAGGTAAGATTGATTGCTCGCCACTGATTACAGGTGTCGTTGGCTTAGAAGGGGTTGGGAATGCTTTTGATGCCTTACGTGATCCTGAACAGCACGCAAAAATTTTGATTGATCCTAAAAAATCAGGCTCAGATATTCAGTTGATTTAATTTTAAGTTTGAATCATAAAAAAGCTGCGATAATGCAGCTTTTTTATTACCAAGATTAAAAGCTCTTGGTGAGAGAGAAGGTCACAGTTGAATCAATAGGATCAGATACTTTTGCGTTTGGATTACCATTGCTGTATTGCTTGTAATAATCGTCTTTATCCCATGCTTTGCTGTAGATCAAACTTGCTGCAAGATTGTAAGGTAACTCTTTATTCACAGAGAAACTTGCATCCTGAAAGTTTGCATCAGAGAAGTTTTTAATTCTTTGATTGCCGTAGTGGGCATCGACAGACCAGCCTTGTGTAATCGGTTGATGCCAATTCACATCTAAATAACCTGAACCACGTGAATGCTTATTGTTACCTACACCTAGGGTGTCTGAGTTATTGCCGAAATAGTCTTGGGTATAAGTCACTGCATATCGAACGGTTAGCGGCCCATAAGTAACTTCTGGGATAATTTCACCATAGTTAAAGCTTGTATGACCTGTATCAGCGGTCGTTTCAGCACCCGGATAATAATAGTAAGCAACTTTGGTGCCTACAGTTAAATCACCAAAGCTACGGCTATAACCTGTATAAACATCCCATTCGACAGACGCATCACGGATAAAATGGTCACTTACAGTGGATGCCCATGTTCCCGCATAAAAACCGCTATCATGGTTATAGTCTAGGCCACCTTGGATCGCTGGTTTGCCCCAAGTTTGTTGGAAGCCGCGCGAAACATATTGGCTGGCAACAGTAACATTGGCGCTGAAAGGAGATGCCGTTTCAGCTGCGAGGTCTGTTGCATTTGCTGTGTTGAAACATAACCCTAAAGGTAGAGCGAGTAAAAGTTTTTTCATTTCCTTCCCCTTAAGTTTTCAGCACTCCGCATTATGCGAAGTGCTGATCAAAATAATTTGTTTTAATAAAATGGACGTACTGGCGGTTGTCGAACAGGTGCTGTTCCAGCCTTGTAATAACCTGCTTGTGAGCGTGGTAATTTTTGCCCACGAATTTGATCCGCAATTTTTTCTGCCATCATAATCGTGGTGGCATTTAAGTTACCTGTGATAATGATTGGCATGATTGACGCATCAATCACTCGTAGGCCTTGCACGCCATGCACACGACCTTGTCCATCGACGACAGCCATATCGTCTTCACCCATTTTGCAGCTACATGATGGGTGGTATGCAGTTTCAGCATGTTCACGTACAAATGAATCCAGTTCAGCATCAGTTTTTAACTGCATGCTTGGGCTAATTTCCTCGCCACGATAAGGATCGAGCGCAGGTTGATGCATGATTTCACGCGTGATACGAATGCCATCGCGGAATTCGCGCCAGTCTTGTTCCGTTGACATGTAATTGAACAAGATGCTTGGATGCTCAAATGGATCTTTGGATTTGAGTTTGATCCGACCACGAGAAGGTGAACGCATTGAACCAACATGGGCTTGGAAGCCATGTTCATTCACAGCATTACTACCGTTGTAGTTAATCGCAACAGGCAAGAAGTGATATTGAATATTTGGCCATTCAAACTCATCAGATGAACGAATGAATCCACCTGCTTCAAATTGATTGCTTGCGCCAATCCCTTTGCCGAGGAATAACCACTCCGCGCCAATTGCAGGTTGGTTATACCATTTCAAAGCAGGGTAGAGTGAGACGGGCTTTTTACATTTGTACTGAAGATACATTTCCAAATGATCTTGCAGATTTTCACCTACACCCGGTAAGTCTTGTACCACCTCAATATCCATTGATTTGAGGAAGGTGCTTTGTCCAACACCTGAGCGTTGTAAAATTTGTGGTGATGCGATTGCACCTGCACAGAGTAAGACTTCACGCTTTGCATGCGCTTGTTTCATATTGGCTTGATCTGAACCAATAATATATTCAACACCAACAGCTTGCTTATTGCTAAACAAGATTTTATTGGTCATAGCATGTGTGATGATGGTGAGATTTGGACGACCTTTTGCCATATCCAAATAACCACGAGCAGTACTTGAACGGCGGCCTTGAGGTGTGACCGTGCGATCCATTGGACCGAAACCTTCTTGCTGATAACCGTTTAAATCATCTGTGCGTGGATAGCCTGCTTGTACGCCTGCTTCGACCATTGCATTAAATAGTACATTATTGCCTTGTTTGGGTGTTGCGACTGAAACAGGGCCTTCACTGCCGTGATAATCGTTCGCGCCAATGTCACGTGTTTCTGCTTTTCTGTAATAAGGTAAACAGTCTGCATAAGCCCAATCTTCAAGCCCTTTATGGGTTGACCATTGGTCTAAATCCATCGCATTCCCACGGATATAGCACATGCCATTGATCAGTGATGAACCACCTAAACCTTTACCACGACCGCATTCCATACGGCGATTATTCATATGTGGTTCAGGGTCAGTCAAATATGCCCAATTGTAGCGACGACCTTGTAATGGAAAAGCCAATGCAGCGGGCATTTGCGTACGGAAATCAAGGCGATAATCTGGGCCGCCAGCTTCTAATAATAAAACCGAAACATCTGAATCTTCAGTTAAACGTGCAGCGAGGACATTACCCGCAGAACCTGCACCAATAATAATATAATCGTATTCTTGCTTATTCATAATCTGCCTTTATTTGTTGCAAGATCAACTGAATGTTTGAGATTCAGTTGATCAAGATAAGATAAAGCGCAATGCTTTTAGAAAATGCTTTGGTAATCACCAAGCTCAACTTGAACGGATTTGATGCGTGTGTAATGAGACAGTGTAGAAATACCATTTTCACGGCCTACACCTGATTGTTTATAACCACCGACTGGCATCTCAGCAGGGGATTCGCCCCATGTATTGATCCAACAAATACCAGCTTCGATTTGATGAATAATACGATGTGCTTTGTTGATGTCCGGTGTCACCACACCAGCAGCTAAACCAAAAGTCGTGTTATTGGCACGACGAATCACTTCATCTTCAGTTTGATAACTTAGGATACTCATCACAGGGCCAAAGATTTCGTCCTGTACAATGCGCATGTCATCAGTACAATCTGTAAATACCGTTGGTAACACATATGCACCTTCGGCCAATTCACCAGATGCTCTATCACCGCCGATCAGCAGTTTTGCACCTTGTTGTTTACCTGCATTGATGTAGGAAAGAACCTTTTCCATATGAGGGAAACTGGTCAGTGGGCCGAAATTGGTATCTGCGTTCATTGGGTCGCCGATACGGATACGTTGCACACGTTCCAAAATCGCAGCTTCAAATGCAACTTTCAAAGTTGCTGGAACAAAGACGCGCGTGCCATTGGTACAGACTTGACCTGAACTAAAGAAGTTTGCCATCACAGCAATATCAGCGGCTTTGTTGATATCTGCATCTTCACAAATGATCAAGGGCGATTTACCACCAAGTTCCATGGTTACTTCTTTCAGGCTTGAAGCGGCAGCACTTGCCATCACTTTTTTGCCTGTTTCAACGCCACCGGTAAAGGAGATTTTTTCAATCACTGGATGTTCTGTAAGCCATTGACCGATGTCACGACCAACACCTTGCACGACGTTAAACACACCATTTGGTACGCCTGCTTCGGTATAAATTTCTGCAAGTTTGAATGCAGTTAAAGGCGTGATTTCACTTGGTTTGAAAATCATGGCATTGCCTGCTGCAAGCGCAGGAGCTGATTTCCATAAAGCGATTTGGATTGGATAGTTCCAAGCGCCGATACCTGCTACGACACCTAAAGGTTCACGGCGGGTGTAGAAAAAGCTTGTTTCACGCAGGGGAACTTGCTCACCTTGAATCGCTGTCGCCAAACCTGCGTAATATTCAAGAACATCTGCACCCGTCACGATATCAACAGTAGAGGTTTCGCTATAAGCCTTACCTGTATCTAAAGTTTCAAGTTCAGCAAGCTCATCATTACGTTCACGTAAAATATCTACTGCGCGGCGTAAAATGCGTGAGCGTTCCATGGCAGTCATTGCTGCCCAGACTTTTTGACCGTCTTGAGCGCTTTGAACTGCTTTTTCAATGTCTTGTTGAGAGGCTTGTTGAATTGTGGCAATGACTTTGCCATTGGCAGGGTTGATGCTGTCAAAGCTCACACCACTGGTGGCATTGACGTATTGACCGTGGATATACAATGGATGAATCTGCACATCATTCATTTTGTCTCTCCTGTAATTTTGGTTTTGCAAGTTCAAGTTGCGTATCTAAATAATCATATGCAATGCTTCGCGCAGCCTGACGATCAAATCCGTCATCTTCAATTAGACCACCACGTAACCATAATCCATCAATCAGTGCAGCAAGACCGCTTGCGGCAATATTTGCTCTGTCTTCTGGCATCAATTGCAAGAATTGGTGCTTCAAATTGGAATACAAACGTCGATCATTAATCCGTTGTAAACGAGCAAGTTCTGGAATATGCATACTGGCAGACCAAAAATCTAACCAAACGCGCATTGCGATTTTGTTGACCTGACTAATGTCGAAGTTTGAGTCAATAATTGCCTTAATCTGGTTTTCAGGCTGTGAATCTATTGTGGCAGCCTTGTATTGCAGAGAAATAAGATGCAAGCGCTTCAACATTTCTCTCATACAGTTGTTGATCAAGCCCTGTTTGTCACCAAAATAGTGACTCACGATACCTGTCGAAACTTGGGCTTTTTTGGCAATTTGAGCGATGGTGGTTTGCGATAAACCGACCTCATAAATCACTTCAAATGCAGCGTTTACGATTTCTTCACGCCGCTCATGCTCTGGTTTAACTCTGCGTTTAGTCATGTGTATATGCCATAAATGCCTATAAAAATTAAGGCGTTATATAAAACACTGGATGCACAAAAATTATAACACAATATAATGATACTTTTTATTGATTGAACGTTCAATCAATAAAAAGTATCATATTTGCAACAGGGTCGTTTTACACAACTCTTAAAGGTATCATCGGAGATACCTGTTAAGGTGTCAGAATTGTAGGTTTAATTGATTGAATTTTGTGTTCGGATCAATGGTCTGATCATCAAAGGGAAATCATTTTTTACAATACTGTTGATTACAAAAATACAGCTTCACTCGCGATAGGTTATTCACCAAATGACTGTTCGCTGCTGTGCCTTCTCGTTGTTTTCGTCAATAAATCGTGGTTGAGTTATTGAGAAAAACAACATTTTTATAATTTAATTTTACTTGAGGATTGTATGGTAACAGATAATCCAAGAGCAGTTGATGATTCATCTATTCAAACAAAAGATCAGTTAAATCGTGTGGTCTTTTATGTTTCAGCGCTCATTATTTTAATATTTTCACTCACTACGATTTTATTCAATGACTTCGCCAATCACATGTTAAATGTGGTGCTCGCTTGGGTTAGTGATAAGTTTAGTTGGTACTATTTATTAGCTGCTACGCTTTACTTAATCTTTGTCGTCTTTATCGCTTGCTCTCGTTATGGCGATATCAAATTAGGGCCAAAACATTCCAAACCTGAGTTTAGTTTGCTGAGTTGGTCGGCGATGCTATTCGCCGCAGGGATTGGTACGGATTTAATGTTTTTCTCGGTGGCTGAACCACTGTCGCATTATATGAATCCACCTGTGGGTGAGGGGCAAACCTATGAAGCTGCTCGCCAAGGGATGGTTTGGACATTATTTCACTATGGCTTAACAGGTTGGGGGATGTATGCCTTAGTCGGAATGGCTTTAGGTTATTTCAGCTATCGTTACAATCTGCCGTTGACGATTCGTTCAGCGCTTTACCCAATCTTTGGTAAAAAGATTGATGGTCCGATTGGTCATACCGTAGATACGGCTGCAGTGATTGGTACGATTTTTGGTATTGCCACAACTTGCGGTATTGCCGTCGTACAAATTAACTATGGTTTGCATGTTCTATTCAATACGCCTGAAAGTTTATGGGTGCAGTCGGGTCTGATCTTGGTTGCGGTCATCGTGACGATTATCTCGGTCACGGCAGGGGTCAACAAAGGAATTAAAGTCTTATCGGAAATCAACATTTATGCCGCTATTGGTTTGATGTTGTTTATTTTATTACTCGGTAATACTGAATTTTTACTCAATGCCTTAGTTCAGAACTTTGGTGACTATATCAGTCGATTCCCAAGTTTGGCTTTAGAAAGTTTTGCTTTCCAGCAACCGAAAGAGTGGATGAGTAGTTGGACACTATTCTTCTGGGCTTGGTGGGTTGCATGGTCTCCATTTGTGGGTCTATTCCTTGCGCGAATTTCTAAAGGTCGTACCATTCGTGAGTTTGTATGTGGGACATTGATTATCCCGTTATTATTCACGATTACGTGGTTATCTATTTTCGGTAATAGTGCGTTATATAACGTTATTTTTGACGGCAATACCGCATTGGCACAAACCGTATTGACTGATCCTGCACATGGTTTCTATGACTTACTTGCACAGTATCCATGGTTCCCATTTGTTGCTGGTGTCGCGACAATTACAGGCTTACTGTTTTATGTGACATCAGCCGATTCTGGCGCACTGGTATTGGGTAATTTCACCACTAAATTCTCCAATGTCGATAATGATGCGCCACGTTGGTTACGCGTATTCTGGGCAGTTGCGATTGGTTTATTAACCCTTGCGATGTTGATGGCAAATGGTATTACTGCTTTACAAAGTGCTACCGTGATTATGGGCTTGCCATTTAGCTTTGTAATGCTGTTGGTAATGGCTGGTTTGTACAAGTCATTACGCCTTGAGGATTATCGTAAAGCCAGTCGAAGCCTGAACGCCGCGCCTGTTGTGGGGAACGTCGATATTCTAAATTGGAAGCAACGTTTGTCACGAGTAATGCATCACCCAGGAAGCAGTGAAACGAAACGGATGTTGGATAACGTCTGTGCGCCAGCTGTGAAGACTGTTGCAGATGAATTGATTAAGCGTGGAATGAATGTCGAAGTTACACAAGGCGAGCTTGAAGATAGCGATATGCTCTATCATCTTGATTTAACAATCAATATCGAAGAAGAACATAACTTTGTCTATCAAATTTGGCCTGTACGTTATATTGCGCCTACATTTAGTGAGCGTGGTAAACGTGGTAAGCAACATTATTATCGTTTGGAAACCTTCTTATACGAAGGCTCTCAAGATAACGATTTAGTTGGTTACACCAAAGAACAAGTGATTAATGACATTTTAGATAAGTATGAACGCCATATGACTTTCTTGCATATCAACCGCATTAGTCCGGGAAATCGTCCGTTGTATCCTGATTCTCAGGATTAACAAATAAAAACCTCACTGCAATGTGAGGTTTTTTTATCGCTTATGGATTATAAAGCGCCGTACTGCTGCCATGTTTCGCCAGTATTGTAATGTGAATAATGAGTTTTGAGCTCATGTAGAGACTGGCTTTGATAAAGTGCAAAGATGATCATAATTAAAAATAGGCTAACTAACTTAATTAGACGTTTATGTTTATAATTGCCTGAATATAAATAAAAAATACAGTAAAATGCCAAGATCAAATAAGTACAAAACAATGAGTTGAAGATCAAATAAATCAGTAGTGCTGCGGTTAAAACAAAAGCAGTTCGATTTTTCAAAACACTAGGACGTAAACTCAAAATAGTCAGTGCCAATAAGCCGAATGCAGTCCAAAATAAATAGCCATTGCCACCGATAATGACGATATAGGTTGCTTGTGCCCACAATAAGATGAGCCATACAAAGACAGAAAAAATAATAAATTTAGACGAGCCTAAAGAAGCGGGCAAAGTGTGTTTCATATTGAATTAAATTTTAAAATAGCCAATAAGGTGAAATTTAAAAACGAAAATTAAATAAAGCTTTGGTTTTACTTTTCACGAGAAAAACACAGACCAAAGAAAGTGAACCACCAATTAACATTGCAGGAATCACGCTAAAAAGACGTGCCATCACGCTCGACTGAACAGCACCCAGCTCGTTGCTAGAGGTGACGAAGATACCGTTAATGGCAGCTACACGACCAAGCATGTCTTTGGGTGGAATAAGTTGCAGTATCGTTTGACGAATGACAATGTTGATGCTGTCACAAGCTCCCATAATAATGAGAACTACAGCAGAAAAATAGAGGTGTCTAGTAACAGCAAATAACAGCGTACATAAAGAGAAGCCCGTAATTGCAATTAGCATGATACGCCAAGGCTGATACTGAGGAGGAAAGCGTACTAAAAGTGCCATCATCACCAGACTACCAACGGCAGGAGCTGCACGTAACACACCAAAACCATCTGCGCCGATATGTAAAATATCTTGAGCAAAAATAGGCAATAGGGTGATGATTCCCGCAAAAAATACGGAACTTAAATCGAGGAACATTACCCAAAAGATAATTTTTGTTTTAAAAATAAATTGTAGTGCTTCTTTCAGACTGTTGGAGATTGATTCAGTTTTGAGTTGAGGAAAGTCTCTCGGCTGCATACACCATAGTGCAATACTTCCAGCAGTAAATAAACTGCAAATCACAGCAAAGGTAATGTTCAAGTTGAGATGTGCCAGTAGTAATCCACCGAGTACAGGTGCAAGGATACCGCTTGCTTGCCAGCACATGCTAGTCCATGTTGCTGCATTGGTATAAAGATGTTCTGGAACGATAAAAGGTCGTAAAGAATTAAAACAAGGGCTATAAATTCCACGAATACAACCAAATAAAAATAAGATTGAAAAAGTTGTAATCAATAGAACATTTGAGCTGATGTGCTGTGCTTGGAATGAATCAAAGCTGAGCCAAAGTGCGAGTGATAATGGAATCGAAAGACTAAAACTGATTTGTAGGATACGTTGGCGATTAAAACGATCAGCAATATAGCCGCCCCACAATGACAGTGCTAGAAAGGGCAGAAAATCCATGAACCCGACTAGACCAAGCATCAGTGGATTTTTGGTGATTTGATATAAATGAAATGCTACAAGAACTTCTTGGATCAGCACTGCAAAAGTAAGACAGCATTGGTTCAGCGTCAATAACCTAAAGTCGCGACTAATAAATGCAGCAAAAGCAGACTGAGCAGAAGTAGGAGACATGATCAAAAAAAATTAAGCGATAAAAGAACAAAAAGGGAAGAGTCGAAACTCATCCCTTTTTAAGTTGGATTATGAGAGGTCTATTGGGCTACAGCTTCTGCTTTAGCAGCCTTATTCGCAGGTGTTAAATTTGCAGGAGTTGTATAGTTCAAACCTAAAGTAGAACTGGTGTAATGACGGATTTGATCAAGTAATGCTGGATTTGCAGAAAGATCTTGACCATAAGAACGCACGATTTCATGCAACTTCTTATTCCATTCGCCATTCGCTTTTTCTGGGAATGCTTGTTCAATCAAGTTCAACATGATGTATGGTGAAGTTGAAGCACCAGGAGAAGCACCAAGCAACGCAGTTACAGATTTATCTTGCGATGCGAAGATTTCTGTACCAAATTGCAATTTAGCTGGTTTACCCGGTTCTTTCTTGATGATCTGAACACGCTGACCACCTTGCTGTAAGTGCCAATCTTTAGGGTCTGCTTCAGGGTAGTATTTTCTTAACTCATTGAAGCGATCTTCATCAGACATTAACACTTGGCTTACGAGATACTGAACAAGATCAGCATTTTGTAGACCAATTGCAGCCATTGGTAAAACGTTGTTTTTGTTGGTAGATGCAAGCAAATCTAACTGTGAACCATGTTTAAGGAACTTGTTTGAATACGTTGCAAATGGCCCAAACAACACATATTTTTTACCGTCGATATAACGAGTATCGATATGTGGAACAGACATTGGAGGCGCACCAAGATCAGCACGACCATACACTTTTGCAGTATGTTTTGCTGTGATTGCTGGATTGTCAGTTACAAGGAATTCACCACCAACAGGGAAGCCTGCATATTGTTTCGCTTCAGGTAAGCCAGTCATTTGCAATAATTTAATGGCTGCACCACCTGCACCAATAAATACAAAGCGTGTTTTCACATGGTTGACTTCACCAGACTTCAAATCTTTGAAAGCGACAGACCAAGTGTTGTCATCATTTTTGCTGATGCCAGTCACTTCAGTAGAGGTTCTGAGTTTAAAGTTTGGACTTTTCTCAAGGTGATTTACCAATTGAGTTGTGATCGCACCGTAGTTTACGTCAGAACCGACAGCCATACGTGTTGCTGCAATCTTCTGTTGAGGATCACGACCATCCATCACCAATGGAGCCCATTGCTTAATTTCAGATGCATCTTCGCTAATCTTCATTCCAGCAAATAGAGGATCTTGAATCATGGCTGCATAGCGCTTTTCCATGAAATCTACATTGTCACCCCAAACGAACGCGATGTGCGGTACTGGGTTGATGAATGTGTTTGGTGTATTTAAAACGCCTTGTTTAACTTGATACGACCAGAATTGCTTGGCAATTTCGAATTGACCTGCAACTTTCACTGCTTTAGAAATGTCCATTTTACCGTCTTTTTCAGAGGTATAGTTCATTTCCATAAAGCCTGAATGACCTGTTCCCGCATTGTTGAAACCATTTGAACTTTCTTGAGCAACTGCATCAAGACGTTCATACATGCGGATATTCCAGTCAGGTTGTAATTCGTTGAGATAAGTACCAAGTGTGGCACTCATGATACCGCCGCCGATGAGTACAACATCAACAACAGGTTCATCGCTTTTAGTTTTTATTGCCTTAGACGTAATTGGTCTAAAAAGAAAGGCAATAGCAATAACTATCAGTACTAAGAGTAGTACCAATAAGTACTTCCAAAATTTTTTCATTCAATTTACCTTAAAAATTAAATGACTCCCTATATGGATGATATAGAGAGAAGAGATTTAAATGATGAGTGAGCGCAAAGGCACATCAAAATAGGGGGTTGCCCGTACTGATGTTAGAGAAAATAGTTTGTGAATTTTACTTTAAAATAGGCAGTGTTTTTGTTTACCAAATGTTAAAATATGTGATTTACAAGTCATTTTAAATAGTTTCTTATAGATATTATTGTTTCATATTCTAATGGTGCTTGGGTTTAAATTATTGATAATAAGGTTTTTTGTCTATTTTATGGGCGATCTATACGAGGTATATAGTAGTTTTTAAAGAAAGTCTGGAGAAACAACGAATATATCCATCTACATAAATAATCGATTTATATATACATGAAAAATTACATGATTAAAAATCTGATTTGAATCATGTTTAATGTCATTAGTCGAGAGTTTTAAAAAATTAAATCTCGTTGATTTAGCGTTTCAAAAAATATTTTTTATATAATCATTTTGGAAAAATAATAATAAATTTCAGACCTTAGCATTTACCCAAGATTGACACTCATAAACTCTGAGATTATTCTTTGAGTGCTGGCCTACATCGCCAGTCGGTTTTGACGGACCGTTTTTGGACTACATCAGGATTATTTCTTCTGAGGAATAGTTTTGCATGTAAACTTCTCGTCCCCTCCCGTAGCGGTAGGACGGGAGTGGGACACTTTCGAGTGTGCTGGGGTCCAACCAGTCCGTCAACCCACTTTCGTCCTGCCACCATAATTTTAAATGCAATGGCAGAGTTCCGAATCGTTTAGGAGTTGGCCATGTATTTTATTCTCACACTTCCTGATTAGTTTTTCATTCGGTTTGATTGCTTTTGGCTTTCAAGTTTTAGTTCGTTGCGACTAAAAAACATATCGACAATAAAAATTGAGATGCGCTAAAGCCATCTTTAAGGGCTTTTGTATGCCTTTTTTGCTCAGCATGAGAGCAAAGGCATTTTTATCTCATTCAAGTACAACAAAAAATGATGAGTAGATGGGAATTTGTATGTCAAATCGAGAGTTATCACCAAGAGCATTGCAGGTTGTTCAGACTTCAATCCAGTTATTTAATAGTTATGGTTTTCATAGGGCAGGCATAGACTTTATTTTGCAGCAAACCAAAATCGCTAAGATGACGTTTTATAATAATTTTCAGTCTAAAGAACGATTTATAGAAATATGTATGACTGTACAAAAAGAGTGGCTGAAACAAGAGGTGCTTGCAATTATTTATTCATGCCAACACCTCACGGCAGCCGATAAACTCAGGGAAATTTATCTTTTACATGCAGACCTGAATAGTTCTTACCATCTTTTGTTCAAAGCTATTTTTGAGATTGAAAAACTATATCTTCAGGCTTATCAAGTCGTGATTGAATATCGAGAATGGTTGGTGGAAGAGGTTTATCAATTGCTTTTAGTGGCTAATCTGAATGCCTCTAAAATTGATGCAGAGATGTTCCTGTTTGTAGTGGATGGGGCGGTGGTGCAGTTGTTGGGAGGAGGTGAGGTGGGTATAGGGAAGTTATTAGAGGAGTTGAGGTTAGTTGTATAGGTAGCCTTAACCAACCGCGTACTTTAAATAATTAGGATAAAATTTCTAGGTAAGGATTCTTATCAAGAATATCAGCACGAGACTTAAATGAGTCTTTCCGATTTATTTTGTGGTTTACTAGGATTTTTAGTCAGTAACCAATAAATCTGACTCCATTGATTGTTATCTATCCATAAACTAATTCTTTCAGATACATATCCGGGAGGAATTAAAGATTAATCTTGGAAATATGGTTAATGGACTTAATATTGATAAATTCTATTAGTCGACTTTTTATAAAGAAACCGCCATTTACGGCGGTTTTTTATAGCAGACGTTAAATGACAGATAGTTTGAGATAAAATTAGTTAAATAAATCAAATGCTTTAAGTTTTTTGTGACAGATAATCTTAACTGATTTTGCCCCATAAGTTAGGATTTTTTAAGAATTTGTGTCACATAAGTTAAGATTTTCCCATATCATGGAATTCTTTTAATTAAGAATCTAATAAAAAGTTTTTAATGTGGGAAAATAGTAAGTATGATTAAATTCTACGAAATGCATCATTATTGAACAAAAATCTGCGCACATTATTATCCAATATAGATGTATGGCTGCGCAGATTTGTACTAGAACAATCAAAAAAAGACTGCTTTTAAACATACTACACTGGCATTATACGAAGCAGAAACTTAAGTTGATCTGTGACTACCTTTTCAAAAGCTTCACCAAGATAAATGTCGAAGTGACCTTCCTCGTATATATGGATTTCACCCTGAGGTGCCTTGCGTACGTGGCGCAGGGTTGCCTTCGACGGAGCTACCGAATCTGTAGAACACACAGCAAAGAAAGCAGGGCAATTGAGCTTGGCAGCATCCCTACCCGGATAATAACGCATGATGTTTAATGCGATGCGGGCGGCTACATAGTTTTTTACGGAGTTATCTTTGGGCATAAGACTAAAATAGCCCGAAAGAGCGTCTGGCGCAGTCATGAGAGCTCTTGAGAGAGGCTTTCCGCTGGTTGCTATGTATTTGGGTTCGGCACCTAACCAAGCGCCAATCTGATCGGCAATAGCGAGTGGCATGATTTTCATAGAGGAGATAGGGTTTATGGCCATACTTGATGCCCAACCATCGGTGAATGGGCATTGTGATATAACGCCAGAAACTCGTTTGTCGGCCGCAGCCGCAGCTATTGCGTGACCACCTCCAAATGAAGTGCCCCACAAAACGATTCTATTTCCGTCAACGTCCTCACTGTCCCGAACAAAGTCAATGGCTGATTGCCAATCTTCAAGCTGTTTTTGAATATCTAATAGCTGACGAGGCTGCCCTTCACTGTCACCAAAATGACGGTAGTCAAATAGTAAACAAGCATAGCCTGCTTCGCAAAAGCGTTCGGCATATGCCGGAAGGCGCATAGTTTTTACAGAACCTAGACCATGCCCCATTACGATAACTGGTGCTGGCTTTTTGCTATCAGGCAGGTATAACCAACCGTGGCATTTGAGGCCATGAGAATAAAAATAGACATCACGGCGATTTGGTAGGGTTGTCATATTGGTAAACTCTCTATTCAGTTTGAAAGTGTTGTTGAGTTATTCATCTGATATTCGCGTAATAGCAAAACATCAGAATTTACGGTTAGTTGAATTTCATCAACCACCAACGTATTGTTGAATCTGAGAGTTTCCGTACCCGCGGTATAGTTCGATAGGAAGTGTTTGATATCTTTATAGGTAATAAATGCTACACCGTCGTAAGGATTTTCAAAATTTAGTGACGGTTCTCTGACGGTATGAATCTGATCATAGCCAATCATAGAAATTAAACTAACGTTATCTACTACAAGCTTAGCGTGTTGATCAATCCAATAGTCTTGTGCCTGCTGTCTCGTCTTACCTAGTGGGCATCGGGTCAAAACTGTAATATGAACAGGGTTCTCAATGTCGCTTCTGCCGTTTTCATATACAGTGAAGCGTCGATCACTTTCATTCAATATCACACTGGATGCGATAGCATGGAGTGAATCACTTATATTCTTAAGTGTTTCAATTTGCTGAGATGAAAGCTTGGTATCGAATTGCAACTCTAACAGCGCATCGAAATGCGGTTTATAATTAACGGAAAAAGGTGCTGCTGGAGTTACACCACTGATTGTGCACAGGAAATGAGATACTGCGGAGCTTCTCGCAAAAATAAAGGGAGCCATCAGGACGCCACCCATGCTGACATCGTGAAATTGTCGAAAAGACATATACCCAAGTTTTTTTTGCGTATTAGAGATTTGAGAAGCCACTGTAGTTAATAGTTGCTGAAAAAACTCACTCTGGGATAAATTAGGCTGCCGTTTTAGCATAATAAAAATAGTTGTATTGCGAGACTCCACTGGTTTAACCCGATTTGGATTCTCAGGAAGACGTGTAAACAGTGCCCGTTTCATTAATTCTTTCGCAATGCTCATTAAAATCTCCGCTCATTCACATGTATAGGCTATTACTCCGAGGTCAAAGATATTGGTTTTAATGGCTTAAACCTTAGAAGTTGTGCTTATAATCTTACCAATGAATATGGGGATATCGACTATGTTGAGATAGGCCAAATGAGTTTATAATTTAGGCCACATGGCTCAAAAGAGAGGTAGAGATGGACTACTGGCTGACAGTTCGTGATCCATCCAGTGTTAATTTACTGGTTAAATTTGGAGAAGAGCATGGGGTTCAATCTGAAGTATTACTTCGCAAAACTGGACTTGCTCATGAGCACCTAGTTGATCCTAATGTCGAGATTCAGGCTGAGCAAGAATTACTTGTGATCAATAACTTGATCAAGGCATTAAAAAATCCTCCTCTTCTTGGTCTGGAAGTTGGTCTTCGTTACGGCTTTACCACATATGGTGTTTGGGGGCTTGCACTAATGAGTAGTGCAACTGTCGGAGACGCACTATCCTTAGCATTGCGATTTCAGAAACTAACCTCCGCATTTACCAAGTTCGACATTCATCAAAATGAGCAATACATTGTCGCAAATTTCCAACCACCGCCTGTAGATGAACCAGTTCGATCCTTTCTAGCTCATCGTGACTTGGCAGGTACAGTCCGCCTAATTTCGGAAGTAGCAGGTGCGACCTGTGTACTAAGTTTGGTCGAACTTACTATTCCACGTTCAACGGTTGATCCAGTATGTGATGAGTTTATGAATTGGGCACGTTGCCCTGTGCAATTAGGTGCAGAGGGAAATACTCTGACGCTGAATGCTCACGACCTTAATTTGAGTCTTCCAAATGCAAATCCCTTAGCAGCCTCTTTGGGAGAGCAGATGTGTGCGGCATTACAAGAGCGTCGTAGAGTTCGTTATGGTATAGTCGAATTGGTACGTTCCCAATTACTCCTTCCAACTGGAAATCTTGTACCAGATTTACCGCATCTGGCGAAATTACTGTATACCTCTGAACGCACACTCAAGCGTCGTCTCCAAGCAGAAGGAACATCTTTCCGTAAAATATTTGCTTCGGTACAACAACAACTCGCCTGCGAACTTTTACAGGATAGCGAACTATCAATCAATGAAATCGCAGTACGGACTGGGTACAGTGATGACTCAGCATTTTCTCAAGCTTTCAAACGTTGGAAAGGCATAACTCCAGGTCAGTGGCGTAGGCATGTTGAACAAGATAAGGATAGATAAAAGGGATATTTCTGGTGATATAGAGTGTAGCTACTCTCTATTGAAGTAAGTAAAGCAGAAAGTTTTAGATCTTGTAGCAAGACAGGGCTATAGTTTACCCACAAAAACTGTAAATACTTGGTTTCTATATTGTGGCTTGCAAAGAGAAATCACGAAAGATATTGCTATATTAATAAGTAAGGTGCATGAAAGTTTATGATTTAAATATAAAGAAATTATAGAGATGCTTGATAATACTGTTTACTCAAGCGAGCTTCTATTAAGCAATATTATCCAAGTGATTCTAAATTTAGATGATGAAGTTGGCGAGTTAGTTTTCGATGGTTTAAAGGCTTCTTTTGCTATAGATTCTAAAGAGTATCAATATTTAGCAAATTTTGATTTAATTCACTGATAAAAAATAGAGCCATTAGGCTCTATTTTTTTAATTAATGTAGTTGATGGGATTTGTAACAATCTCGAAATATGTGTCAAAAATCTCACATCAACTGTCATTCAGCGGCACACGTCACGCGACACATAAGTTGTCATTTCCCATTTCAGAAATTCAAAAGCTTAGAGATTCTTGCGACACATAATGACAATTTAAGCGACACAACTATTGTCATTTTTAGAGTTTTACGACACATAAGCTGTCATTTTATTAAATACTAATTTTAAGATTGGTTTATGGGAAATTCTAAGAGATGGTGGCAGGGAGTTTGTATAGCATTCAGAACGTCACTTTATGACGCCTCATGCATTTTTCCAGCTAGTGAAGCTATAAAGGGGAAAGGTATTCTAATGGTTATTCAGATAGCGCAATTATTTATATCATAGATTATCTACTGTAAAAATTATTCTTGACATGTCAGAAACTACAGACTAATCTTAAATCAATGATTAGTCATAGGTGTTCTACTGTATTAAATCTGTGATTATTCAGAATTGGATTTGGCGACAGGTTGCAGCCTGCCGCCATGTTCTCAACTTGTTAACGACGTGAACCATTAAGGAATCGAACAATGAAAGTATATCAGATCAATTATGACCTGCGTAAACAACGTAATTATGATGCGCTCTATCAAAAAATTAAGTCTTATGATGATTGGTGTCATCCCTTAGAATCTTGTTGGATAGTTGTTACAGCAAAAACTGCTGTACAGATTAGAGATGAATTGCGTTCTGTAATAGATAGTGATGATGGCCTACTAGTTACAAGGCTTAATGGAGAAGCAGCTTGGCACAAACTTAATTTTGATACCAATAGTCAAGTGACTAATTGGTTGCGGAAGAATTTAAGTAGCGCAACATAATCGCCTGAGCCAAGGATGGCTCAATCGCTTTAAGAGTAATATTTATGTCTAATTTAAAGAACGTAGTAAAACTGAGCGATCTTGCAGAGATTCGCACAGGTTTTACATTCCGTGAAAAGATTGAAGAAGTTGATTCAGGCAATGCGCATGTATTGCAGATCAAAGATATTCGCAACATTTCAACGGATACATGTGGCTATACGCTTTTTGCTGATGCTTTACCGCAAATTGATTGGCAGGGTAAGGATAACGCAATCGTATCGCCTGACTCTGTATTATTGCCCTGTCGTGGAGAGTATCTCAAAGCACATTATTTTGTAGGTCATCAAGATCAATCAAAAGCACGACCACTCATTGTGAGCAGTCAATTTTTGATTTTGATGCCAAATCAAAATGTATTACCTGAATACTTATGTTGGTACTTGAATCAACCTCATGTGCAATACGAGTTACGCAAAGAAAGTCAGGGTTCTAAGATGCCGATGCTAAGCGTATCCACAGTCAGCCAGTTTGAGGTTGAAGTCCCTAGCTTGGACATTCAGCAACGCATAATCGAATTAAACCGTATTTGGGAGCAAGAGCAGATCTTGACCCAACAACTACTTAAAAATCGTGAACAAATGATGATGGGCATGTTCCAACAACTGCTCAAAGGAAATAAATAATGGTTACTCAAATTAATCAAGATACAGTCAATAAAGCTTTGTGGTCGGCATGTGATGTATTCCGTGGCACGGTGAGTGCAGATACCTATAAAGACTATATTTTGACAATGTTG
This sequence comes from Acinetobacter sp. NBRC 100985, assembly GCF_000241225.1. Classification (NCBI taxonomy): domain Bacteria; kingdom Pseudomonadati; phylum Pseudomonadota; class Gammaproteobacteria; order Moraxellales; family Moraxellaceae; genus Acinetobacter; species Acinetobacter sp. NBRC 100985. Next base: position 59,477 of record NZ_BAEB01000021.1, read on the forward strand.
TTCTTAAAGTACATCTCTGATGTATGGCAAGACCACTACGACAATTATAAAAATGAATATGGTGATGAGCCTGAGCTGATTGAAGAAATGATGAAAAACGAGCGTTTTGTACTGCCTCGTGAATCTAATTTCTATACCTTGCATGAGCGTCGCTTTGAGCCCGGCAATGGCGAGCGTATTGATATGGCTTTGCATGCACTTGAAGAAGCCAATGGTACAAAGCTGAAAGATGTAGGCAAAAGCGTTTTCCAAGATATCTCGTTTAATACGGATAAATTGGGTGAAGAAAAGCAAAAAAACACCATTTTAAAAGACCTTCTTGAAGTTTTTGCTGTTCCTGAATTGGATCTAAAGCCAAGCCGTGTAGGTTCACTTGATGTGATTGGCAACGGGTATGAGTTTTTGATTAAAAACTTTGCTGCAAGTGGTGGTCAAAAGGCGGGTGAATTCTATACACCACCTGAAGTATCGGACTTAATTGCTGAATTACTTGATCCACAAAAAGGTGACAGTATTTGTGACCCTGCTTGTGGTTCTGGCTCACTGTTAATGAAGTGTGGTCGTAAAGTTGTATCAAATCACAACAGCAAAAAATATGCGCTTTATGGGCAAGAAGCGATTGGTTCAACGTGGTCATTAGCCAAAATGAACATGTTCTTGCATGGCGAAGACAACCACAAAATTGAGTGGGGCGATACCATTCGTAATCCAAAATTATTGGATAAAAATGGCGACTTGATGTTGTTTGATATTGTGACAGCAAACCCGCCATTCTCATTAGATAAATGGGGTTATGAGCAAGCTGAGAATGATAAGTTTGATCGTTTCCGTCGTGGTTTACCACCAAAGACCAAAGGTGATTATGCCTTTATCTCGCACATGATTGAAACGCTAAAACCTGTTACGGGTCGTATGGGCGTTGTGGTTCCACATGGCGTGTTATTCCGTGGCTCATCTGAAGGTAAGATTCGTGAGAAGTTGATTAACGAGAACTTATTAGATGCGGTGATTGGTTTACCTGAAAAGCTGTTCTACGGTACGGGGATTCCTGCTGCCATTTTAATTTTCAAAAAGCAAAAGTATGATAATTCAGTTTTGTTTATTGATGCAAGCCGTGAGTTTAAGTCAGGTAAAAATCAAAACAACTTAACTGAAGACAATATTACCAAGATTATTGCAACCTATCGTGCTCGTGAAAGCGCAGATAAGTATGCGTATTTGGCGACTTTGCAGGAAATTAAAGACAACGATTACAACCTCAACATTCCTCGTTATGTAGATACCTTTGAAGAAGAGGCAGAGATTGATTTGGTTGCTGTAAGTGCTGAGCGTGAGCAGTTAAAGACTCAACTTGCTGAGCTTGAAGTTCAAATGGCCAAGTATTTAGAGGAGTTGGGTTATGGTGCCTAATGGTTGGGAGAAATTACCTCTTAAAAATGTTGCTGAATTGCAGCGTGGTTTTGATCTGCCAAGTAGCCAGCGACTAGATGGTGAAGTTCCTATAGTTTCTTCTGGAGGGGTTACAGGATTTCATTCAAAGTCTAAAGCAAAATCACCGGGGGTCGTAACTGGACGATATGGATCTATAGGAGATGTTTTTTATATTGAACAGGATTATTGGCCATTAAATACAGCTCTATGGGTAAAAAATTTCCACGGAAATTATGAGAAGTTTATTTATTATCTTTTAAGCAACTTTGACTTCAAGAAATTCAGTGATAAGACAGGTGTTCCAGGAGTAAATCGGAATGACTTACATACTGTTAAAGTCAATGTTCCACCCTTACCTGAGCAAAAGAAAATTGCTCAAATCCTTTCAACTTGGGATCAAGCGATTTCAGCTACTGAAAAACTGATTGAAAATAGCCAACAGCAGAAAAAAGCATTAATGCAACAATTGTTGACGGGTAAGAAGCGGCTATTGGATGAGAGTGGAGCACAATTTGATGGAGAGTGGAAGCTTGTTAAAGTTTCTAATCTGCTAAAAGTTCGTAAAGAAAGACAAGTTCCAACAGCAGAGGTTCCTTTATTTTCTCTGACAATTGAAGATGGTATTACACCAAAGTCGGATCGATATAATCGTGAATTTTTGGTTAAGAATACTGAAGAGAAAAAATATAAAGTTGTGAGACCGAAAGATATTGTTTACAACCCTGCAAATTTAAGGTGGGGGGCAATTAATTTTAGTCGTTTAAACCATTCTGTAGTTGTTTCTCCTATTTATGAAGTTTTATATGTCTCAGAAAAAGACAAAGTATCTCTTGAGTTTATAGCACAAAAGTTAATGACTAACGATCAAATTAATCGTTTTGCTGCAATGGTTGAAGGAACTCTGGTTGAAAGAATGGCGGTTAAAATTGAACCATTTTTAGCAACAAAGCTGAGTATCCCACCATCTTTAAAAGAGCAACAAGCTATTGCTATTGTTCTTTCTAAAGCTGATCAACAAATTGAATTGCTGCAGAAAAAACTTGATTGCTTAAAGCAAGAGAAAAAAGCACTTATGCAACAACTTTTGACAGGTAAAAAACGTGTCAAGGTGACTGCCTAATGATGCAAATCAATCCTAGCTACTACCGCATTATGGCGGGTGCGAAGTCTGTATTTGCTCAAGAGTTTCTAGAGGGCGGCTTTATTGCCGCCAACTGGAACATTGACCAAGACTTAACCCATGACTTACCTGATGATTGGCGTGAGTTTAATCATCGTTTTATTCCTGTTTATTTAACAGCCTTGCCTGAAAAAAGTAAGATTTCAGCAGGCTTAGCATGTGGCATGCTACATACCATCTGCAAAGGGATTAAACAGGGAGATATCATTCTAACGCCTCGTGGAGACGGTAACTACTTAGTAGGTAAAGTGATTTCAGATTACTATTATGTACCTTCTGGGGAATTAAGCCATCGAAGAAAAATTGAATGGTTTGAGCAAACCTTGCCTAGAGAATTGATGTCTCAAGAGCTAAAAAACTCGTCGGGATCAGTCGGTACTGTGAGTAATATCACTAAATATGCCGAAGAACTAAAAACTCTTATACAAGGCAAAGAGCCCGTTGAAGGTTTAGAGCCTGATGAAGTTGTAGAAGACCCAGCGGCTTTTGCTTTGGAAAAGCATCTTGAGCATTTTCTAGTTGAAAACTGGTCTAAGACTGAGTTGGGTGCGACTTATGACATCTATACTGAAGATGGTCAGTTAGTTGGTCAGCAGTATCCATCGGATACAGGTCCAATCGATATTTTAGCAATTAGTAAGGATAAAAAGACCTTGCTTGTTGTTGAGCTTAAACGTGGTCGTGCAAGTGATCGTGTTGTTGGGCAGATTCAACGCTATATGGGTTATGTGAAAGATGAATTGGCTGAGGCTGATCAGCAGGTCAAAGGTGTGATCATTGCTTTGGAAGATGACTTAAGAATGCGTCGTGCTTTAAGTGTGACTCAGAATATTGAGTTTTATCGTTATCAGTTGAGTTTTAAGCTGATTAAAAACTCATAGGGAACAAATTAATTTTAATTATAAATGGGGTAATAAAATGAAAGTAGGATTGTTTTTTGGTGCGGGTGCAGAGATTGGCTATGGACTTCCTAGTGGTGGAAAGTTTGCAATCGATTTATTTAGACAAGATCCCACACCTTATAAAAAGAAATTCAGAGAAAAGTTGGCTAACGTTGATATTTATAGTTCATATGTTGGTACATGGTTGCCAAAAGACTATGATAAAAAAAGTATTTTTGCTTTTGGTAAAAATGAATTTACTAGCATTATAGAGTCATCAATCCAATATAAAAGAACCGAAATTATTAAAAAATTGAATGATTTTGATAATGAGTTTACGCGGGCTTGTAAACAATTAGGCATCGAGGAAAGTTTTCTCAAAGAAAAATTCTCTAATGATATGGGTAAGGATATTGGGGAAGTGTTATATGAACATGCTATTAAAATCAATGCAAAGTTGACTACAGATGTAAAGCTATTTGGGGCTGAATACTACTCAGCTGCCCTAGAAATTATTCGTTTGAAACCTAATTGTGCTGACCTTAGAAGATATATTATTGCTTTTTTGCAGTTATTAGTAGGGGCTTATGGTCAAGATGTTGTTCAAAAATTGAATGAAGAATTATTTGAGTCAGCACCTGATGATCTTCCAATTTTTGATGATATTTTTGGTATGTTTCGTTTGGAGTTTGATCGAGTTGGCTCAACAGCTTTAGATTTATTATTAAACGAAAAAAGAATATTCAACACTACTGAAGAAGCTACCTTAATTGATTTATTCTCGGCAGTAACTCAACAAATTTTAGAGAATATATTTTGTAGTGTTTTGGATTATCAAAAGCTAATTGATGACCATTTTAGATACTTATTTTCACCATCAACTGAGTGGGCGAAATTTACCCGAATGGCTATCTTTATGGAAATTGCTCATGATTACATTGTTGAGCAAAAGCCGACGGATTTACCTGATGATGGTTACTATCATGATGTAAAAAAATTACTGGGTTCTGGTATGGAAGTAGGAGTGATTGGAACATCTAATTACAACAACCTATTTAAGGAAATATCAGATGATTTGCATATGCCATCTATTGATGTTTTTCATTTAAATGGTAGTACGAAGGATTTTTATAATCCCTATAAAAACGAAGTGATTCAGATTGATGATAAGGACTCACATGAGAGTAAGCAAATTTTAGTTCCATTTATGTTAACCCAAAGTGGATTAAAGCCTTTAACTTCGGTAGAAATGTCGAGACGTTATGTAGAGTTATTTGATGCTTATAAAGATACGGATGCTATTATTGCGATAGGTTTTGGGTTTAATAAGGATGATAGTCATATTAATGGATTATTTAGAGAACTTATTGAAAAAAGTGATAAAAAGCTTTTTGTTATTACAGTGGATGCGAATGAAACAGATAAAGAAGTCAGGAAAAAGCTTCGTTTAGATACTCATTTGGCTAATGTAAAAGTGATTTTGGTAGATCCAAAGACTAGAGCAGCAAATGAGGTCATGTGGTTTGAAGAAGTTTCTAAACAAATAGGATAAGTTGAATTTATATGAACTCTTATTTACCTAAGTTTCAAGAAGAATACAGTGCAAAACTTCCAGCTTTAGCCTTATTGACTAACTTAGGGTGGTCATTTTTACCTCCATCACAGGCACTCGCTGCTCGTGATGGTAAACAAGACCAAGTGGTATTACGCCAAATTTTACGTCAAGAGCTCTCTAAACGTACTTTTCAATTCGCGGGCAAAGAATATCCACTATCGCCAAAATCAGTGGATAACTTAATTGCTGAAATTTGTAGCCCTGCTTTGAATGAAGGGTTACTGACCGCCAACGAAAAAATGTATGACCATTTGTTCTACGGCATTCCTGTAACTGAATTTGTAAACGGGAAAAAAGTTAGCCCAACGATCCCACTGATTGATTGGCATAACATTCATAACAACGACTTTTCATATACTGAAGAATTTGCTGTCACACGCTCAGGTGGTGTAGATACACGAAGACCCGATATCATTTGCTTTGTAAATGGTATTCCTTTAGGGGTAATTGAAGCAAAACGCCCTGATAGTCAGGCTAAGAAAGGTCCAACGATTAATGAAGGTATTTCCCAGACACTTCGTAATCAACGTCCTGATGAAATTCCACATCTGTTTGCATATAGCCAACTATTGCTCTCTATAAATGGACATGAAGGGCGTTACGGCACATGTAATACCCCTGCTAAGTTTTGGGCAGCGTGGCGAGAAGAAGATATTTCTGATGCAGAGATGTATGCGCTTAAAAATAAGAAATTAAGTGCTTCACAAAAACAGAGCCTATTTTCTTATCGTCCAGTCGATGACTTAAATTGGTATGAAAACCTAATTGCAGGTGGAGACTTAGCTGTTACAGGTCAAGATCAACTGCTGATTAGTCTGTTAAAGCCTGAACGACTACTCGAAATGGTTCGCCTCTATACGCTTTTCGATAAGAAAGCAGGAAAAATTGTTGCTCGATATCAGCAAATTTTTGGTATTAAACGACTCATTGAGCGTATTAGTACTAAGAATACCAAAGGTGGCCGTGAAGGTGGTGTGATTTGGCATACAACGGGTTCGGGTAAATCTTTTACCATGGTCTTTCTCAGTAAAGCCTTGATCTTACATGAAGATTTAAAACAATGCCGTATCTTGGTTGTCACTGACCGTGTCGATTTAGAAGATCAACTAAGTAAAACCTTTGTATCAGGTGGTGAACTGGCAGGAAAAAAAGACAAGCAAAATGCCATGGCGACTTCAGGCAAACGCTTGGCTGAACAAATTGGTAAGGGTACAGAGCGAATCATGTTCTCTTTGATTCAGAAATTTAACTCTGCAACAAAACTTCCTGAATGTGTTAACACAAGTTCTGAGTTCATTGTCTTGATTGATGAAGGGCATCGAAGCCAAGGTGGTGAAAACCATGTCCGTATGAAACTCGCACTGCCAAATGCGGCATTCGTGGCATTTACAGGTACGCCATTACTTAAAAATGAAAAGACTGTAAATAAGTTTGGTCCTATTGTGCATGCGTATACGATGCAAAGAGCGGTGGAAGATAAAACTGTAACACCTTTGCTGTATGAGGAACGTATCCCTGATTTAGACGTAAACGAGCGAGCAATTGATACATGGTTTGAGCGTATTACAGAAGGGCTAACAGATCAGCAAAAAGCAGATTTAAAGCGTAAATTTGCGAGAAAAGGTCAACTTTATACTGCGGATGATCGTATTCGGTTAATTGCTTTAGATATTGCGAACCATTTTGTTAAAAATATTGATGATGGTTTAAAGGGGCAACTTGCTTGTGATAGCAAAGCTTCAGCGATTAAGTATAAGAAGTATTTGGATGAAGCTGGCTTGTTTGAGTCAGCAGTTGTCATGAGTCCTCCAGATAGTCGTGAAGGGAATACTGATGTTGATGAATCGACAACACCTGAAGTGACCCAATGGTGGAAAGACAATGTTGGGAATCAAGATGAACAAGTCTATACAAAACACGTGATTGAACGATTTGAAAAAGATGATTCACTCAAGTTGTTGATTGTAGTGGATAAGCTTTTAACAGGATTTGATGAACCCAAAAATACCGTTCTTTACATCGATAAAAACTTGAAAGAACACAATCTGATTCAAGCGATTGCGCGTGTGAATCGACTTCACCCTAAGAAAAAATTCGGCTTGTTGATTGATTATCGGGGTATTTTAAAAGAATTGGACACGACAATTCTCAAATATCAAGACTTGGCTGCTCGCACCCAAGGTGGTTACGACATCAATGATATTGCTGGCTTATATACTCAAATGAGTACTGAATATAAGCGTTTGCCTCGTTTATACAAAGTACTTTGGGTAATTTTTGAGAATGTAAAAAATAAAAATGATATCGAACAGTTACGCCAAGTTTTAGTACCTCGTATTGAGGAAAGAAATGGTGAATTAGTCGATGTACATTTGAAAGTACGTGATGATTTTTATGAAGCTTTAACTGAATTTGCGAGCTGTTTGAAAGTTGCATTACAGTCAGCTACATTTTTTGAAGATAAAAGTTTTACCGACGCTGATCGTCAACATTACAAAGAAACCGTCAAGTTGTTTTCAAGTCTACGTCAGTTGGCTAAGCACGATGCTGGTGAAACAGTAGATTATGATGAATATACTGATCAAGTTAAAAAGCTTCTTGATAAACATGTGGTGGGTGTTGAGGTAAAAGAGCCTAATGGTGTCTATGAAGTAGGCAAGATGGGTAAAGTTGTACAGCCTGAAGATTGGAGTGAAGAGAAAACACGTAATGAAACGGATATCATTAAAACGCGTGTTACCAAGATGATTGAACAAGAGCTACGAGATGATCCTTATGCTCAAGAAGCTTTTTCTAAACTTTTACGTCAAGCAATTGAAGATGCTGAAAAGGAGTTCGATCATCCTTTGAAACAATACATGCTTTTTAGAGAGTTTGAAGAGCAAGTTGAGTCTCGACGTTTAGCTGAAATTCCTGATGTATTTAATGCTAATAAACACGCACAAGCTTATTATGGTGTGTTTAAGAAAATATTGCCTGAAGCCTTTTCAATCACTGATCAACAGAATCAAGATAAGTGGATTCAGCTTGCGTTTGACGTTGATTATTCTGTAATAAATTCAGTTGCAGAAAATTCTATTAATCCACAAAACATTGAAGCTGATATTCGTAAAAAGTTACTACCAATGATGTTTAAAGAGTGTAAAGCAATTGGTAGTGGGATGGATCATGCGAAGAAAATTGTAGAAATGATTGTGCAAATTACGCGGGTAGGACTGAATGGTGGGTAAAGATGCTATCGGAACTCAATCATTTAGCTTCGTTTATGGGGATGAAACAATCCCCTATGAAAGGGTACCGCGTTCTGGAGAAGTGAATAAAATTTTAATAAAAGTACATCCAGATTGTAGAGTGGTCGTCCATGCTCCTGAAGTCGCGTCTGATTATGATGTGTTAAAAGCGATACAGAAACGTAGTCGATGGGTTTATCAACAACTACGTGCCTTTCGTCAACAGAAAGAGTTTATTACTCCACGTCGATATATCAGTGGTGAAAGCCATTATTACCTGGGTAAACAGTATTTATTAAAAGTTATAGAAAATAATGACGTTCCGAGTGTAAAACTATTGCGTGGCAAATTTGAAGTTTATGTAAGCCGAAAGGATGCTGGGCATATTAAAGATGTGCTAGATAATTGGTATAAGGCAAAGGCGAAGAGTGTATTTTTAAAACGTTTAGAGCACGTCTTGGATAGAGCCCTATGGGTTACTGAAAAACCAAATTTTCGTGTTATTAAGATGCAGACACAGTGGGGAAGCTGTTCACCTCAAGGAATACTTGTTTTAAATCCTTATCTGGTTAAAGCACCTACTCAATGTATTGATTATGTGATTTTGCACGAACTTTGTCATTTAGCTGAACATAACCATAGTGAGAGGTTTTATCAGCTTATGAGCCAAGTGATGCCAGATTGGGAATCAAGAAAGGAACTGTTAGATAATATGGCTGCTAGGCTATTTAGCTAATATATAAAGAAAAATTAAAGAAGAAAGTTGAGCAAAGATGAGCTGTGAAAAATCTACCATCTAGAATTATATGTAAAGATAGAGTTAACGGCTATGATTATTAATCAACCAAAATATTTGAAGTTATTTTAGACTTTACGTATATAAATTATGTGGTGATAAATGAATCTTTTCTTAGATTGTGAATTTAACGGCTGGCACGATCAAGGTACTGGTGAACTAATTTCATTAGGCTTGGTATCCGTTGATGGTAAATATGAGTTTTATGAGGCAGTTGGATGCAAAAATCCAACTCCCTTTGTTTTACAACATGTCATGCCAATTTTAGGGCAAACTACCATTCCCATGTGGGAGTTAGTTGATAAGCTGTATAGTTTTTTATGGGAAGTAAATAATCAGGAGGAAGGTCTCATCACGATTGTGGCTGATTATCCTTCAGATATAGAGTTGTTTAACCGTATTCTGCTATTGGGACAGGGGCAATGTATCAACGTGCCAGTACTAGGCTTTTTGCTCGATTTATCACTTAGTACAAAAAATTCCAAGATTCCTCATAATGCGTTAGCGGATGCCAGAGCTTTGAGCCAAGATTATGCATTAAAATATCTTCAGGAAGTTTTAAAATAAGTGTGCATTGGCATACATATTCAATTCACACTTAATGCGTAATTCAACAGAGCTTTCTATAAAATTCTGTGCTTTATTCGTTGAACATCTGATCTCTTAAAAAGACGTATTGGAGTTCCTGTTCCAAGATAAATAGGTTGGATCAGTCCCTGAGTGTGTAAATTGGTAATATGTGAGTGAGGCATACCTAGTAATTTACTGGCTTCAGCTCCCGTCATATAGGTTTCTTTCAACTTAAGCACTTCATCGACATCTTTTTGCTGAACGAGTTTCCAATACACCAGATTTTCTACCGTCAAAAAACCAGATTTGCACCAATATTCGCCTAACCAATTCACTGAGCAATTGAGTAGCTTTGCTGCTTGCTTAGTGGATATTGAGTTTTCACTCAGCAATTTATGCTTTAGTCGAAGGACGGATACTTTGGGAATTTTAATGGACAAAGGATAATTGGTATCTTTAACGAGAATTCCTTTTTTAATCAAAACAGAAACTTTATTGGGACTAATGTTTAAGTGTTCTGCTGCTTCGTTTAATGAGAAAAAATCTTGCTTTGTTTTTAGTGGAGTAAAGCTTTTTTTAGGCCTACCTGTACGAGTAGGATACTGTATTATTTTTTCAAGATCAGATTTTCTTAGGTGATTAACAGAGCTCATAAGATATATATTTACTGGGGAAGCATCGATATGTGGGCCTCGAATAGGAACAATCCCTATGCTTGCTAGTTTTTCAACAAGATTTGTTGGATTAATGTCTAGTTTCTTTGCAATTGTTGAAGCTAGAATATATTCACTCTTAAAACTTTCGAGTTTTGTAAAAGAATATCCTTCTGCTGCTTTAGCATCATTAGATAATCTGTCCAAATCAAACCATCCCGTATTTGCTAGTTTACGTGCAGTTTCATAATTTATGTCGAGAATATTTGAAATTTCCTTTAAATCTAATTGCTTGGGATGAAGATGGATTTCCTTGGTACGTGGTTTCCGTAATAAATTTTTATGTCTGTTTAATATTAAAAATTTTTCAATCGATTGGCTAGGAATAACATCATAGTAATGATTAATATCACCTAGTTTTAGAAAATCTTGCTCAATCCAATCTTCGAGTGTGTTATGAGTAACTCCTAAAACAAGTTGTAACTCACGTTTTTTTACCCCAACGATATGACTTTTATCACTTGGGGTATATGTATGGCATTTTGCCTCAACTAAAGCTGCATAATTTTTAAAAAATCTAGAATGTTTCAAAAATGGGAGCAATTGGATTCTTGGATGAGCTAGGTTAATTCTTTGATTAATCAAAGTACTTAAGCTAATGATGGATTGATTATGATTATTAAAATATTCGTATATCAGTTCTAATGTAGTTTCATTATCTATAACGTTATCAAGCTCAAAAAAACCTCGTATTGCTAGCCAAAAGGCAGTGAAATATTGAAAAAAATCGTTCGAATCTTGGTTCAAAGTTTCTACAAACCATCTGATTGCTCGTATTGAACTACATTCAATCTTAGGTGCATCTTGCAATAGCGCATGGCAATGACGGCATTTTGTCACTCCTGAGCTAAGCGATATTGAGGATCCACATTGATAACATTTATCGACAAGGAAAATAGAGTGTATTGGACATGCATATAAGGGTTGTAAAAGCCAAATTTTTTTAAAAAATGGCTGTTCTTCTAAGCATTGTGGGCAATAGGAACAAGGATAGTATTTTAATAAATCTTCATGTAGTTCTATATTGCTCCATTTTCTCGCTGATCGGCTCGTGGGGCCAGCTTTTGCAAAGGCAAGACTTTGATGATTTGGGTCAATATTAAGTAGTTGTAAGACATATTTAAAACGCGGAAGATCTGCTAATCTACAATTCGGTGCGCTTTTTGCCAGGAAATGGCGCTGCTCTTTATTAATTAATCTCTCGATAGATGAATGCCTATTAAGCTCAGCAACTCTAGCTAAGAAGCTCACTGCCGATTCGCCATCATAAGGAATGGGATGAATAAGAAGGTTACTAACTGATGTCATGAGTACTCCTTTTTTAGAGTACTAGCTAGGTTTGATAAAGACATTTCAAAAGGATTGGTTATTTGTTTACTGATAAATGACGTAATCCCTAAGTTCCAAGCCTGGCTAAAGTCATTAATAGTTATGGTATTTCTATTTTCAGCCAAGGCAATTGCCATGCTTTCACGTATCATGCTCATGACATAAGCATGATAGCCTTTCGTTGCTGTATATATTTGTACTCTCAATTGAAAGTTATCAAAATCTGGCGAAAACGAAATTTGAATTTCTGATGCCCTATGACTGACTTCTTTGAGAAAAGGGTAAAGTGTTCCTGGCGAGGTTTGAGTACCTAAAGTCAAAGGATTTAATTGATAATGAAAAGGAAATCGCCTCGCGATTTGACTATCAACTTGAATGAGTTCGGCAAATTCAGGTAAACCAACGAGACAAAAGCTTATACCTGTTTCATTGACTAAGGTCTTAAGCCAATTGCCCACTGTAATGTTTAAACGGGTAGATGTTGCTTTACGTTCAAATAAATGATGAAACTCATCAAGAAAAACAAGCTTGGTTTCACACTGCTGTAGTAAATAACCTAACCGATCTGTTAGGTAGGAGGTTGTGCCTGTGTGATGAGATGGATCCCCTAACTTATGTAACATTGTTATTGCTAAAGACTTCACGGTAGCGGGTGAAGGAACTTCAACATAGAATGCTGGAATAATCGTTTTTTTACGATCTTTTTCTACTTTGATGGATCGTGGCATTTGACTCACAATCGTATTACATAGGGTTGTTTTCCCAAGACCACCTTTTGCCAGAAGCATACTTCCAATAGGTTCTTTGTACGCGATACTGCGCTCCGCACATTGTTGGATTCCATTAAACGCCTGCATGAATTCATCAGAAGTGATTACGATTTCGTTAAGCTGACTTACGTGTTCATAGATAGATTGATTACTTATCATGTCTTTTCACCTTAAGTGAACCAAAACTTAAAGCTGGTTGTGGAGCATTCTGTTGCTGGGGGATAGCTGTGAGTTCTTCATTACTTGGATGAGAAGTTAACTCAGACTCCAGTCGTGTAAGCTGCTTAGGTAGCTCAATTTTGAGTTGCTTCAGTTTTGGTTTTTTACGGACAAGATCATTTTGTATATCTTTCATAAGCAGATACAAATTATAAAGATCCGCGTGTTTACCCAGTCTTTGTTTATCGGATTCAGACATTTGTTTTTTACGCTTCTGAACTTCCAGATGAACACTGCGAGATAGGTTATACGTGTATTCAGGTTGGGTAGAGTCTGCTTGAATAACCAGATCCTTTTTATCTGGGTGTATGATATAAACTTTGCTCAGGTCTAAATCATCAACAAGTACAGTGACTTTTTTGATGCCGTCAGCTTTCAATGTGGTGAGTGCATGTGAAAAGTAGCTAAGTCCATCAATAACCACTTGCCCATGATTGATATTTCGGTCAACAGGTCTTCTACAAATAATATCGGCATCGGTTTCTGTTAATGAGGAGGGCTTAATCTGTTCAATAGCATCATTCCAAGCAACAATAGGTGCTCGTCCAGTAGTCCCATGTATTGTTTGCTGATAGACGGTGTTTATCCAAGAATCGACGTATTCTTTAACCTTGTCTAAAGTAAGGCTTGCTTTGCTGGATGAGTCATATTCTCCTCGTGCCGTAGGATTGGAGAAAGTTGTACCAAGAAGCTTTTGCAGAATACCTTCTGTCAATGTGCCAAAAAAACGCTCAATATGAGGTTTGTTATTTGGTGTCCCGATTTGCGATGGTGTGATAGTAATTCTGAGTTGTTCACATACGCGTGCTAGTGAGTTATTTTTAAATTCGACTCCATTATCTGGAATGATAGTAGGCGGAATTCCACCTGGTAAATCTCGATTAGGGCGTGTAATCATGTCTTTGATTAATGCTAAAGTTGTCAATGCACTAGGCGGAAACATACTGATGTAAGTCCCGACAATTGCACGTGAATATGTATCAATGGCACAAGCGAGGAACGGTCGTCCGAGTGCTCGCCCAGTTTCAGGATCAATGACAATGATGTCTAAATAATGGGTGTCTATTTCTACGGTATATAGAGCAAATGGGCTTGGAGTACTTATGCCAGCAGCTTGAAAATATTTACGAGCGACTCTACTCCCTTTCTTAACACGCATTTCAATATATGGGTCTAATCTTGCAATGGCACGTTGTATGGATCTACGGCTGGGTAAATATTCAAGAGAAATATTTTGTTCTATAAACTTACCTAATACGAATGCCCTCACATCTTTGCTTGTTCGATGTTCTGGTTGTAGATATATTTCTAAAATTCCTTGATTGATGATTTGATAGACTTCAGGTGGATATCTTAGTGTTTTGTTGCCTTTACCTTGTTCACTTAGGCTGAGAGCGCTATTACTACTCAATCGATATTGCAATATCCAGCGTGCAACAGTTCTTGCTGATGGTGGAGAGGAATCTTTAATCTCTGCTGCAATCTCTTGAATGAGTTCTCGTAGTGGTTCAATAGAAGTGGGGGCTGCCAGTTTTGCTAGGGCAGTGAGTACATAGCGTTCCTTGCGACGAATGGTTGAACAACTATCTGGATTGATGAATAGTTTTTCTGGAGCGAAGACACATTGAATCTCTCCATTTTTATATCGAGTTTCAAATGTACTGGAGGGAATAGAACATGGTTTTCCTCCTGCAATTGCTGCATAGCGGATTACACCATAATTAGATGAGGTGATTTCAAATACATGTTCATGATCAGCAATAGTAAATCGAAGTCCTGGTTGGGGGATGAGTAATGGTTTTTCCATTTTAAACCTCCTCACCTGAATAATAATTTTTGTGGCTAATCAAAGTGATTACTTCATGAAAAAGTAAGTAGTCACCTAATCGGGGATCGAGATCTGCTTGTTGTAGGGCTTGATATATTTGCTCGGAATATTTGAATTTATGTGGCTTCAATGCTTCTGTTGCGAGTTCAATTTCGTATTTTGTCCAAGAGCATGTATGACCTCGTTGATACCAATGTTGTAATTGTTGTAGATCCTTATTCGATGGCAAGCTTTTCTGGTCAATCAGTCGAAATGTAATGTCTAAAGGATGTAGTAAGTTTGCTAACCTAAGAAATCTGTCTAGATCATTTACGGATAGACTGGAGATATTAGGTTTAATTTCATGAACTTCATATTGGTTATCGATTGTTTTGACTAAGAAATCTGGGTAGCAGAATTCTTTTTCCCCAAGAGCGATTTTGAGAGCTTGAGATCTAAAACATTTAACCTGTGGGTTTTGCTCAAGACAAATAGCATGTGCCAATTCAAGACGACTTTCAGTAGGAATGGAGCCTCCAGATTTTGCGCTGGGGAAAAGTGCAGTTCTTCGGCCATAACAGCCTTGATAGATTTTCCTTTGACCATGGATTGTAGAGGCAAGATTCGGCTTTGCTTTAAAAGCATTATTAATTTGATCAAGAATAGATTGATGAGGATTGTGTTTATCATCAAAAGAAAAAGCGTACATGTTGTATTTCCAGTATGTATAGCCATTCATCCCATTTTTAGGGATGAGTTAATTCTTGCGTAAAAAATACGCAAAACTTGACTGTTGGCTCTATACGGAAGATACTAGGATTCTCACATCTCTGTACTTTCACGTATAGAACCAACGGATCCGAAAGGATCCGTTTTTATTTGGGCAGAATTTTATGTCATGGCTTACTTCTCCTTATGTCGTTGGCTTTTAATCTGACTAATCAGTAGTTCTAATAATTTTTTTATTTTTTAAGCTCTTGTTGCGTTATAGCAGCATTACGCTGTTTGACTAACCACTCCGCTACATCTTTGACTAGTGCATATTTTCCGCGACGGTTTTCAACAGAGAAGACTGGGATAGGTACAGTTTTTCTTGTAAGTGCTTTTCTGAAGGCATCAGTGGATCGATAGCCTAGAGCCACTCTTAATGCTTCATCTGCAATCATTGGACCATGGCGTTCAAAAAGCTCATGTTCAATGGTTTCTACACTAACTGGGGTAATGTGTTGCATTCCTGTCATGCCATGTCCTGTCTAGTCTAAATAACATCATATATTTTGTTCATTAGAGAGTCCATGAGTTACGAAATAGTAAAACTTTAATCTTATTTTTTTATTCATATATCTGATTTTTAATGATAATGTTTTTATTTTCGGATTTTTCGTAGATGATGACGAAAATCAAAAAAATGCCTGGTCGACCAAGAAGAGATCATATAGATGACATAAGGGTGTCACTGTGGTATGAGTATCTGAAGCTTAATTTGTCGGCTACTAAGTCTTGTCAACTCGAAAGAATTATTGAACCAGAGGCTTTTGGCCAAAGTGTTTATGGTGTTCCTTATCACCACAATAAATGGGTGGTTTATCGGTCAGGCATACATACACCAAAGCCAAATTTAGTTGCTGCTGCTGAGTTTCATGTTCCTGGTAGCTCTACTATTATTAATAGTGTTTTATGGGAGGCCATAAGAGGAAAGAAAAAGTTAGATTGGATGCTTAAAGAGGGTATTAGGCAATTATCATGGGATGTTGAGAATGTTCTATATAAAACAAATAAACCTAAGAACTCTCGTGAGTTAGTATCAACTTTAACCAGAAAAAATATTTCTCGATTGATACGCTTAGCAAACTTAGATTCTTTGGCAGCACAAATAATTTTTCTTCGAATCGCCGATAATAGAAATGAAAGGACTCTAGCACTAGAAATAGGGCAATCGATTTATCAAACGCTTTTAATTATGTGCACATATCTTCCATTCTGTTCATCTAGTTTTTGTGCTGAGTTGATAAAATTGATGCAAGTGTATGTCTTTCCACTTGCACATGATGGGAGAAAGAGGATTCATATTCAGTGTGAAAATCAATTCTTTCATGAGGTGAGACAACTGTGTAATTTTCGGCTTGCCATGGAAGACCGAGGTAGAGTGGGGATGAATGAAAAAGATGGGGTTCACGCAACCGCTGATTGGTTGAGTGGTAAGTTAGGATTTCATTTACAATTTGCCTTTTCCGCTCCGATCTTTTCTAAAGATGGACGAATAATTAGTGAGCAACGATTAAAACAATGGGGACAAGAGCAACTGTTAACAGGACATTCTGAAAAATTCCCACCTTTTGACCTTTTCTCTGATTAAAGGTCGTTATTAGGTTTTGAATCATATAATTTATTATTGATAGTAAAAAGGCTGCGAATTGCAGCCTTTTTATTTGGTTGTTTATGACAACTTATGTGTCGTTCTTTGCCAACTTATGTGTCGCAAATGACAACATATGTGTCGCGTGAGGGCACATAATTCAACTTACCAGCTTAACGCACCACCAGTTTGGTAGTCAGTTACACGCGTTTCAAAGAAATTCTTCTCTTTACGCAAGTCCATCATCTCAGACATCCATGCAAATGGGTTTGTTACACCAGCAAATTGCTCTGGTAAACCAAGCTGAGACAAACGACGGTTACAGATGAACTTCAAGTATTCTTCCATCATGCTTGCATTCATACCCAATACACCACGTGGCATCGTGTCACGAGCATATTCGATCTCAAGCATTGTACCTTCAAGAATCATTTGAATCACTTCTTGTTGGAAAGTCGCTGTCCACAAGTGAGGGTTTTCGATCTTGATCTGGTTGATCATGTCGATACCAAAGTTCAAGTGCATTGATTCATCACGTAAGATGTATTGGAATTGCTCAGCAACACCATTCATTTTGTTACGGCGACCCATACTCAAGATTTGAGTAAAACCACAGTAGAAGAAGATCCCTTCAAGTACACAATAGAACGCGATCAAGTTACGAAGTAAAATTTGATCGTTCTCAGGCGTGCCTGTATGGAAAGTTGGATCACTCAAAGACTGTGTATATTTCAAGCCCCAAGCTGCTTTACGCGCAACAGACGGAACTTCACGATACATGTTGAAGACTTCGCCTTCGTCCATACCCAAAGATTCGATACAGTATTGGTAAGCATGTGTGTGAATCGCTTCTTCAAATGCTTGACGCAAGATGTACTGACGACATTCAGGATTCGTAATATGGCGGTAAATAGCCAATACCAAGTTGTTTGCAACTAACGAGTCCGCAGTCGAGAAGAAACCTAAAGAACGCATGATGATCGTACGCTCATCTTCAGTTAAGCCATTTTCAGACTTCCAAAGCGCGATATCGTGGTTCATGTTGACTTCTTGTGGCATCCAGTGGTTTGCACATCCGTCTAGGTATTTCTGCCAAGCCCACTCGTATTTAAATGGAACAAGTTGGTTCAAGTCCGCACGACAGTTGATCATTGCTTTATCATCAACTTGAACACGCTGTGCGCCCATTTCGAGTTCTTCTAAACCAGGTGCAACATCTAAATGTTCTAAGGCTTCAGATGCTCGAGCCAACGAATTGGTTGGATTTGTTGATCGCACGGAATCGGTTCCAGCGGGTTGTGCAGCTGCCACACGCGGCGATGATGGCTCTGCATCAGATACCACCTGCGTATTAACCGTTTTTTGCGAGTCGAGGGACGTAGACTTGTGTTCAGGTGTAGTCGGTTTTTGCGAATCATCTTCAAAATCGTCCCAACTTAGGATAGACATTTTTCGTTCTCTCTTCGTTGTGTATAGCCGTTAGACATCACTAAACAACGATGTCTTAAAATATACGCTTATTTTGTGTAAGCAAAATTAAGTTTTATTGATATTTATTTCAAAGGCGAATTCACGCCAACATCCCTAAGACTTATTTTGCTTACGCTGTTGTTTACGAATGGCTAAAAATGCATAGACCATCGGTACATAAAAGAAAATAAAAGCAAAGATTAAAACCGCAAGTCCCAACATATAGTTATGGCTGATATGCAACATAATCTTTGCCTCTACTTCAATATTTTAACGCTCTCAAATTTCCTTTAAACAAAGCGGATTTTTATTTCCGCATTTGTTTCGAGAAATTCCCCTCCGTTGAGGAGGGGGTAAGCGAGTCTTACTGACAAGCCTCACAATCTGGATTGTCGATTGAACATGCCATTGGCACTGGAGCTGCTGTAGTAAAACCATCTTCTTCAGCTTGAACCTCTGGTTTTTTATCTTCAACTGCTTGAGCTGCAACCACAGGCGCTTCAACAGATGCTGGTTTAACAGCATTTAATGCACCCGTATTGATGGTTGATTTCTCAGCAGATGTCGCACCCAAAGCTCGGAGGTAGTAAGTCGTTTTAAGACCACGTAACCATGCCATCTTATACGTGATGTCAAGTTTCTTACCATTTGCACCAGCGATGTAAAGGTTAAGAGACTGTGCTTGGTCGATCCACTTTTGACGACGTGAAGCAGCATCTACGATCCAACGTGTATCCACTTCAAATGCAGTTGCAAAGATTGCTTTTAATTCTTCAGGAATACGCGCGATCTTTTGCACTGAGCCTTCGAAGTGTTTTAGGTCATTTACCATCACTGTGTCCCAAAGACCACGTTCTTTTAATGCACGAACAAGGTAAGGGTTGATCACAGTGAACTCACCAGAAAGGTTCGATTTCACATATAAGTTTTGGAATGTTGGCTCAATAGATTGAGACACACCACAAATGTTTGAAATAGTTGCAGTCGGTGCAATCGCCATTACATTTGAGTTACGCATACCATCTTTTTGAACTTTAGAACGTAAGCTGTCCCAGTCCAAACGTTGTGTACGGTCAACTTCAAACATGCGCTCTGGACGAGATTTTGCAACAAGCTCTAAAGAGTCGATTGGAAGAATCCCTTGATCCCACAATGAACCTTTGAATGTCGAATAGGAACCACGTTCGATCGCAAGGTTGCTTGAAGTTTCGATTGCGTAATAGCTAATCACTTCCATCGATTCGTCAGCGAAATCAACAGCTGCATCTGAACCATAAGCGATGCCCATTTCATAAAGTGCATCTTGGAAGCCCATGATACCCATACCCACTGGGCGGTGTTTCATGTTTGAGTTTTTCGCTTGTGGTACAGCATAGTAGTTAATGTCGATGACGTTATCGAGCATACGTACTGCTGTTTTAATCGTGCGAGCTAATTTCTCACGATCTAACACACCACCTTGAACGTGTTGTACAAGGTTGATCGAACCTAAGTTACATACCGCGATTTCATCTTGGTTTGTATTTAAAGTGATTTCTGTACACAAGTTTGATGAGTGAACTACACCAACGTGTTGTTGTGGTGAACGCAAGTTACATACGTCTTTGAATGTGATCCATGGATGACCAGTTTCAAACAACATTGAAAGCATTTTGCGCCATAAATCTTTTGCACGTACTTTCTTGTGTAGCATGTTTTGTTCTTTTGCTACCGCTTCATAGTGTGCATAGCGCTCAGCAAACTCAGCACCAGTTAGATCGTGTAGATCAGGTACTTCTGAAGGCGTGAATAATGTCCACTCAGCATCTTCAAACACACGTTGCATGAATAAGTCTGGAACCCAGTTTGCAGTATTCATATCGTGTGTACGACGACGGTCATCACCCGTGTTTTTACGTAGCTCTAGGAATTCTTCAACGTCTAAGTGCCAAGTTTCTAAGTATGCACAGACTGCACCTTTACGCTTACCACCTTGGTTTACCGCAACAGCAGTATCATTGGCAACTTTAAGGAATGGCACAACACCTTGAGACTTGCCGTTTGTGCCTTTGATATAAGAGTTCAACGCACGAACAGGTGTCCAGTCATTTCCTAAACCGCCTGCCCATTTTGATAACATTGCGTTATCACGCATTGCACCGTAAATGTCATACAGGTCATCACCAATAGTTGTTAAGTAACAGCTTGATAATTGTGGGCGTAATGTACCTGAGTTAAACAGGGTAGGCGTAGAAGCCATATAGTCGAAGCTAGACAATAAGTCATAGAATTCGATTGCACGGTCTTCTTTATTTTCTTCATTGAGCGCAAGGCCCATTGAGACACGCATAAAGAATAATTGTGGTAACTCAAAACGCACGCCATTTGAATGGATGAAGTAACGGTCAAATAAAGTTTGTAGACCTAAATAGGTAAACTGGTTTGAGCGTTCTGGTTTGATCGCAGCAGCTAATTTAGCAAGGTCGAAATTCAGCAAATCTTCTGAAAGTAAATCAAGCTCGATACCTTTCTTTAAGAAAGTTTCTAAAGCATTGCCTTCAAGTGTATCTGAAGGTAGACCCAAGAATTCAAGACCTGTGCTCACCAATTCATTTGATAATAAACGTGCAGTCACATAAGTATAGTTTGGCTCTTGTTCGATACGCGTACGGGTCGCCATCATCATGGTCGTCGCGATATCGCTTTCTTTTACGCCGTTATATAAGTTTTTAACGGTCTCATCAACGATCGCTTGAACATCTATCCCTTCCAAACCTTCACTTGCAGTCTGGATGGTTGCAGTCAACGCATCAAGATCTAATGGCTGGAGCTGGCCATTGCTGTCAGTGATTTGTAATGTTGGATGGTGGTTTGCGCCTGCTTGCTGACGAGCAGAGGCACGTTGTTCACGATAAATGACGTATGCACGAGCAACTTTTTGTTCGCCAGTACGCATCAGCGCTAACTCAACTTGATCTTGAATTTCTTCAATATGAATCGTACCGCCAGAAGGTAAACGGCGGTTGAAGGTATTCATAACCATCTCTGTGAGTTGAGAGATACGGTCATGGATACGACTAGAGTCAGTACCTTGTTGACCTTCAACGGCTAAAAATGCTTTCCCAATCGCAACAGAAATTTTCTCGGCATTAAATGTCGCAATCTCACCGGTGCGCTTAATGACCTGAAGTTGGCCAGGAGTAGAAGTGATGATGCTCATGTCAGCATAGCTCCATTATCATCTATTTTTATGTTCATGGACCGTTTGAATCGAGCAAAAAGTATGCCACGATGTTTGAGGGATAAACACAATACTTAGTGGTTAAAGTTTATTTTCAACACAAGATACGGGATTTTTGGCAGCAGATCAATCCTTGACATTTTGGTAAAGTTTTTTTCATGTCTTAACTGCTGAATTCACAGGCACATAGCATATCAAAGCAGTTAAAAAAGGCTTATAGATAACTCTGTGGATAACTCAAAAAACAAACACTTAAATTATTTTTGGATAGATAAGAAACAAATTGTTTAATACTGGTACAAAATCTATACTCAATATTCATCCTATTTAAAAGTAGCTGTAAAAATAGAAAAATATATTAAAATTCATAATTTTAATAAAAATATAACAAAACTATGTAGGCGTGTATCAGTTTGGTGAACGCCTACTTGTTTACAATGTAAACGTGTGTATATTGCAAATCATAAACCAATGTATCTGTCAGATTTTTATAGATAGATTCTCTCCAATTGTAGGGGCAAACAAATGAGCCAAGAAGAAAAGTTACCGAAGATTTTGATCGTTGAAGATGACGAACGTTTAGCGCGCTTAACACAAGAGTATTTGATCCGTAACGGTTTAGAAGTTGGGGTTGAAACTGATGGTAATCGTGCCATTCGTCGCATTATTAGTGAGCAACCAGATTTAGTGGTGCTAGACGTGATGTTACCGGGTGCAGATGGTTTAACCGTTTGTCGAGAAGTTCGTCCACATTATCACCAACCGATCTTGATGCTTACTGCACGTACTGAAGATATGGATCAGGTACTTGGTTTAGAAATGGGCGCAGATGACTATGTTGCCAAGCCTGTTCAACCGCGTGTATTACTCGCGCGTATCCGTGCATTATTGCGTCGTACAGACAAAACTGTAGAAGATGAAGTTGCACAGCGTATTGAGTTTGACGATCTTGTCATTGATAACGGTGGTCGCTCAGTAACGTTAAATGGCGATTTAGTAGACTTCACAAGTGCTGAATATGACTTATTATGGTTATTAGCTTCAAACGCTGGTCGTATTTTATCTCGTGAAGATATCTTTGAACGTTTACGCGGTATTGAATACGATGGTCAAGATCGTTCAATCGATGTTCGTATTTCTCGTATTCGTCCAAAAATTGGTGATGACCCAGAAAATCCAAAGCGTATTAAAACAGTGCGTAGTAAAGGTTATTTATTCGTTAAAGAAACCAACGGGATGTAAATCTCATTCTTCAGAGCTTTAATCACGCCGTACTTTTCAAAGAAAAGCTTACCTCCCTTGATCAGTGGGAGGTGAGGGGTGATTCAAAATTAGCTTGGAACTATTTACCTTATGGTGAGTCGAGTACTTAAAAACAGCATATTCTTGCGTATTTATGCTGGGTTGGTTGTATTGGTTGTTGTGGTTGCCGCATTTTGTTATTTGTTGGTGCAAATCATTAACTACCAAAGAGCGCAAGAATATCGCGAGTCTCTTACAGATGGTATTTCGTATGTCATCAGTGAGGGGGTATCTCGTCAGCCAGAAAAACAACAAAAATTAGATTGGATCTCAGATGCTTCTGATTTGTTGGAATTGCCGATCTATTATGTTGGCGCTGAGCGCGTAGAACTTTCTCGTACGGAGAAGAAACGAATTGCTGAGCAAAAATCGGTGGTTCGCTACGATGCAAATAATGGTATTGGTTATATCATTATTGGATTAAAAGATGATCCAGAGCATTTTATTTATATAAAAGTAGATAAGATCGGTGAGCGTCAAATGAAGGCGCTGCCAATTTTTGTGCTGGATTATTTGATTTTTTATCCAGGACAAGAACGAGAATATTTAGCTAAAATCAAAAAGCATTTCTACTATCCTATTGAAATTGCAAATATTCGAGATATCAATTTAGATTCAGAGCAAATTGGTCGTCTGCGTCAAGATCAGAGTGTACTTCTATATAAAGATAGTGCAACTGTGCGTGGTACGACGATCTCGATTGTTTCACCAATGCCAAATCATCCTGCCCAAGTGCTGATACTTGGCCCAGTTCCAATGTTTAACTGGATGCCGTTCCAGCTTTCAGCTGGTATTACCTTATTTAGCTTGTTCTTATTGAGTCTTGGTGTATATGGTTTAATTTTACCGCTTGAACGTAAGATTCGTCAGGTACGTTATGCCTTGAATAAAATGAAGTCTGGTGACCTTTCATTGCGTGTGCCTATTGAAGGTACGGATGAAATGGCAAACTTGGCGTCAAGTTATAACAACATGTCAGATCATATCCAGCGTTTGATCGAAGCACAGCGAGAATTAATGCGTGCGGTGTCGCATGAGTTAAGGACACCTGTTGCCCGTATTCGTTTTGGTATGGAAATGTTGGCTGAGGAAGATGATTATAGTTATCGTATTCAACAAGTCGATATGATTGATAAAGACATCGAAGCTTTGAATACTTTGATTGATGAAATCATGACCTATGCCAAGCTAGAGCAGGGGACACCATCACTTGATATTGAAGATATTGTCTTGGTGGAAGTGCTTGATCAAGTTGCGATGGAAACGGAAGCATTGAAAACTCAAAAAGAAATCGAGTTGATTGCACCGCCATTATCATTGCGAGTTGATGCTGAGCGACGTTATCTGCATCGTGTTGTACAGAATCTCGTTGGAAATGCAGTGCGCTATTGTGACAATAAAGTTCGCATCAGTGGTGGTATTCGTGCTGATGGCAAGGCTTATGTATGCGTTGAAGATGATGGTCCTGGGATTCCTGAGCAAGAGCGAGCGCGGATCTTTGAAGCCTTTGCACGTTTAGATGATAGTCGAACCCGTGCTTCTGGCGGTTATGGACTAGGTTTATCGATTGTAAGTCGAATTGCATATTGGTTTGGTGGTGAAATCCAAGTGGATCAAAGTCCTAACCTCGGTGGTGCTCGATTTATCATGACATGGCCAGCAAAACGTTATAAACAGCATGTGAAAAAATAAAACCCCAATATTGGGGTTTTGATCAAAAGCTTACTATTCTTGCACCGAAGAGTCTGGTTCTATCAATGGATGGCCAGACTTTAAGTTTTTTAGCGCATCTGCATTAAAGTCAATGAGTAGTGCATTGTTCTTAATATCAATTTTATATTTTTCAATAAGTGCCGTGTCACCATTCAGTGTTTCTACTTTATACGCATCAGCAATATTCAGAATACCTTCAAGATTTGTCGTTGTCGCAGCAAAATCCTCTCTAAAAACTTCGTATATATCTCTTAAGTCGAAAATCGCATTGTCAGCATCGGGATGTTTTCGGATATAACTTTCAACGTGACGCATCAAGAGCTGTGAAAAAAAGAAATAATCTGAGTCATGTGTGTATTCTAGATGCATATTTTTCTCCTTGTTTGCTTCTTTTAGAATACTCATCTATTCGGTCAGCAGTGTATAAAGTTAATTAAACCATGTAGCTGAATTGCAACATATTATGTCGAAAATACGACTTGGTTACGACCTTGTCGTTTTGCTTGATAAAGCGCATCGTCTGCTTGTTTAAATAATTGCTCAATCGAATGTTGATTTTCAGGTGTGCAAATGCAAATTCCGATACTGAGTTGAATAGAAAACTGCTGTTTTTTGTCGAGTTGAATAGGGGTGTTACTGACTTGTTGACGAATACGTTCAGCACATTGATAAACTGCTTCAGGATTTGTATCGGTAATAAATATTGCAAACTCTTCACCTCCTAATCGTCCCAGTAAATCATTTGGAGCTAACAGTGCTTGAATATTTTGCACACAACTTTGTAGTGCGAGATCTCCTGCTTGATGGCCATAGTTATCATTCACTTGTTTGAAGTGATCAATATCTAGCATTAGAAAAGCAGTGGTTTGCGAAGCATTGGATGCTTGGTGCTGTAAGAGTTGCACAGACTGTAGAAACTGGCGACGTGTTAAGCTTGACGTTAACTCATCATGAGCAATGGTATGTTGTAGCTCTTGAATCAATTTGCTTCGAACCATATTGATGCTGGAGACGGTCAAAGGAGCGATCGTCATCATAATTAATCCAAGGCGAATGGAAATCGTATTGTTGAGATATTGTTCTGGATAAAGTAGTAGATAGTTTTGCGATACATGGTAAATCACAAAAGCGCAGCTTATCGAAGTGATAATAGCAACTGAAAAATGACGATATCGAAGTGCACACCAAATCAGTGCAGCGATTGGGTAAAGAAGTGAGCCGGGGCCATTGTCGTAATAACCTATAGCAATAGAAAAAATAACGGCAAATAGGGGGAGGCTTTCTTGAACAGTTTGTGTTTTAAACTCAATAAGTTGTTGCTTGAATTCTGAAAAACGTGGCGCACTAATGATTGCGGGTAAAAGCAATAGTGCGTTTTGAATTTCGGCGGTAAACCAATAACCAAAATCTATCCAAAATGAACCTAAAGAAAATTGAGTATTCATATATGGAAGTGTACTTGCCGCAAACAACGAACTTGCTAAACCACCAATACAGCAAAAGCTAAATAAGGTTAAATAAAAGTAGCCTTGGTGCATCGAGCGGATGTAGGAATTAAACTTTATATAAAGTATTAGTGTGGTGATGACATAAACTAAATTGGCCGAGTTTAGGCATATATTTAATAAAAAAGGCGTACCTTGTAACGCATCTGCCAGAAGATAACCTACCGCAGCACCGATAAAACTAATTGGATGGCGGGTTTGTGGAAATCGAATTAATAACCCAAGAAATACAGAGTTTGCTGGCCAAAATGAAGCAAGAAAAGTGAGATGACGTGTGGCGATCCCTAGCAGACAGCAAAGCAGAATGACTCCAGTAAAGAGTGCAAATAGTTTAAAAAATGATTGTGGTTTTAACGCAAGGTTCGCTCGTGACATCCTGACGTATTTCTATAGGGGGATAAGGTTGGTTATTATATAAATTTTGTTCAAAATTTCATCATAAATTTATATTAATGCAGTGATTTAGTTCATCGCGCAAGAATTTTGAACATTGGCTACAAAATAAGAATGTTTTTAATGCATGGATAAAGAAAAAAATGATCAATATTGTGCATTTGATTTGATTATTCGATTTTTAGGGGCGAATTAACAGTGATCTTGGATATATCCACAAATTTATGGACAAAATCATCCGAAAGACTAAAGCGCTTCAACTAGCATGAGAAATTAGAAATCAGGTACAATTGGCGGGATTAATTTTGTGTTTGGTGTATTTGAAGGCCAATACATACATTCTTTGTTAAAAATAGGCCTGCCAGGAGTTATCCCCGCATGAGTGCCATTACTCCATACGATTGGGCAATTATTGCCTTCGTGATCGGCGTTACATTTCTTTGCGTTTTTATGCTCACTGTTCCCTTACTCCTAGGGGGTAAAGCATGGGGACGTGCAAAGCAAGAGCAGTTTGAATCAGGTGTAGTTAGTGCGGGCGGTGCTCGTATCCGCTTGTCAGCCAAATTCTATTTAGTTGCAATTTTCTTTGTGGTTTTCGATTTAGAAGCCCTCTATCTCTATGCCTGGGCAACTTCAGTACGTGAAGTTGGTTGGGTTGGTTTTGCAACTGCTGCAGTCTTTATTCTCGTTTTATTAATTGGTCTGATTTATGAACTTTCAACTGGCGCGCTGAACTGGGCACCTTCTGATCGTCGTAAAGCGGCTGGTATTAAAACGAATATCGGTTCGCCAAATATGAATATTGCTGACATTACTCGATTCAATAACATTGAAGAGTTGGTTGTCGATCCTACTGGTCATATTCCAGCACAGTCTTCTGGTCGTGTTAAATCTAAAACACCGACTACATCATCATCTGAACAGGAGTAAGTCGGGATGAAATATACTTTAACCCGTGCGAATCCGGATGCCGATCAATATCCATTACAAGATCGTCAAATCGTAACTGATCCTCTTGAGGAAGAAGTTAATAAAAGCGTGATGATGACACGTCTTGAAGATGTGTTGCATACAGCAGTGAACTGGGGGCGTAAAAACTCTTTGTGGCCATTTAACTTTGGTACATCTTGCTGCTACGTTGAGTATGCAACGACATTAACAGGCGTACATGACTTGTCACGTTTCGGTGCTGAGGTTATTCGTGCTTCACCACGACAAGCGGATTTGATGATCGTTGCAGGAACCTGCTTTGTCAAAATGGCACCTGTAATTCAACGTTTGTATGAACAAATGCTTGAGCCTAAATGGGTGATTTCAATGGGTGCTTGTGCTAACTCTGGTGGTATGTACGACATCTATTCTGTGGTTCAAGGTGTAGACAAAATCATTCCTGTTGATGTGTACATCCCGGGTTGTCCACCTCGTCCAGAAGCATTAATCCAAGCATTGATGTTACTTCAAGACCAAATTCAATTAGAGCGCCGTCCACTTTCAGCCGTTATTGGTGATGATCTTCAGCCTGTGTATAAGCCAAAGATGATGCCAGAACGTGATCGTAAAAATGCTGATCGTATTGCGGTGAAAAACCTACGCTCTATGGATGAAATTAAATAATTTTAACGATGAGTTTTTGACATATTCGTGATGAGTATGGTCATCGGAAAAATTGCCAGAATTTGTATTAAATAGGAAGCCAAGCCAATGGCTGAAACTGACATTGCTATGCCAGAATCAACGCAAGTTGATTCACGCCCAGCATTTGCAATCGTAGAAGAGCTCAAAACCAAATTTGGTGAGAATTTCTACGTGCAGGCGACTTTTGAAGAGTTTCCAACAGTCTGGGTTGAGCGCGCACGCGTGCAAGAAGTCCTCATGTTCCTCCGTAAAGTGGAACGTCCTTATGTGATGTTGTTTGACTTGTCTGCGGTTGATGAGCGTTTACGTGTTCATCGTGACGGGTTACCAGCATCTGATTTCACTGTGTTCTATCACTTATTATCGTTAGAGCGTAATAGTGACATTCGTATTAAAGTTGCATTGAATGAAAATGATTTAAGCATTCCAACTGCAACCAACATTTGGCCAAATGCCAACTGGTACGAACGTGAAGCATACGATATGTTCGGTATTGATTTCGCAGGGCATCCAATGCTCCGTCGTATCTTGCTACCAACTTATTGGAAAGGTCATCCTTTACGTAAAGAATATTCTGCGCGTGCGACAGAATACACCCCGTATATGCAAGACCAAGCGAAGCAAGATTTCGAACAAGAACATTTACGCTTTGTGCCAGAAGACTGGGGTCTAAAACGCGGGAACGATGACGAAGACTTCATGTTCTTGAACTTAGGTCCTAACCACCCATCTGCACATGGTGCGTTCCGTATCGTTTTACAGCTAGATGGCGAAGAAGTTAAAGACTGTGTGCCTGATATTGGCTATCACCACCGTGGTGTGGAAAAGATGGCTGAACGTCAAACATGGCATTCATTCATTCCTTATACGGATCGTGTCGACTACCTTGGTGGTTGTGCGCAAAACATGCCATATGTGATGGCTGTTGAGCAGCTTGCAGGGATTAAAGTACCTGAACGTGCACAAGTGATTCGTGTGATGTTGAACGAATTATTCCGTATCAACAACCATTTACTTTACTGTGGTACAGCAATTCAGGATGCGGGTGGTATGACCCCTGTATTCTACATGTTCGCTGACCGTCAAAAAGTCTATGACATCGTTGAAGCGATTACGGGTTACCGTATGCACCCAGCATGGTTCCGTATCGGTGGTACAGCACACGACCTTCCAAATAACTGGCAAAAGTTAGTTAAGGAACTGTTGGAGTGGATGCCGAAACGCTTGAATGAGTACTATACCGCTGCGCTTAAAAACTCAGTATTTATTGGTCGTACCCGCAATGTTGCGCAATACGATGCAAAATCTGCGTTGGCTTGGGGTATTACAGGTACTGGTTTACGTGCGACAGGTATTGATTTTGATGTTCGTAAATATCGTCCATACAGTGGCTATGAAAACTTTGACTTTGATGTTCCAGTGGAATATGAAGGCGATGCTTATGCACGTGTCTTGGTTCACTTCCGTGAAATTACTGAATCATTAAAAATCATTCAGCAGTGTTTGGATAATATGCCTTCTGGTCCATATAAAGCGGATCACCCATTGGCAGTTCCGCCACCGAAAGATAAGACATTACAAGATATTGAAACCTTGATTACGCACTTCTTAAGCGTGTCATGGGGCCCTGTAATGCCTGCGGGTGAAGCATCATTTATGACTGAAGTGGTGAAGGGGGCAAGTACGTATTACCTCACATCAGATAAGTCAACAATGAGCTATCGTACCCGTATTCGTACACCAACGTTCACACACTTACAGCAAATTCCTTCCGTGATTAACGGCAGCTTGGTATCTGACTTGATCATTTACTTGGCAACCATTGACGTGGTTATGGCTGACGTGGATCGCTAGGGGTAAACGATTATGATGATTTTGACTGATAAAAAACCACGTGTGAATGTTGAAGGAATTTTGACTGCTGACGAAATTCATGAAATTGAACATCACATTGGTCACTATCCGTACCCACGTGCAGCATCATTAGATGCATTGAAGTGTGTACAACGCCGTAATGGTTGGGTAGATGATGCACAAATGAATGCAATTGCGCAGTTGTTGACTATGAGCGTGGCGGATCTTGAAGGTGTTGCAACTTTCTATAACCGTATCTACCGTCAGCCAGTTGGTCGCCATGTAATTCTATTGTGTGACTCAATTGCATGCTTCTTGATGGGTGCAGAGACTTTAGCTGAAGCATTTCAGCGTGAGTTGGGTATCCAGTATGGACAAACCACAGCAGACGGTCGTTTTACCTTGCTTCCAATTTGCTGTCTAGGCAACTGTGATAAAGGTCCAACGTTAATGATTGATGAAGATACGCATGGTCTTGTAGACGTATCATCAGTTAAACAGTTATTGGAGAAGTATGTATGAATACTGAACCAAAACCAATTTATGGCGACGGTAATCCAGAAACTCATCCGCTGACTTGGCGTTTGAGCAAACAAGAACACGTTCGCGCTGCTGATGACTACGAAGCACTTGAGGGTTATGCTGGCTTTAAAAAAGCATTGAGCATGCCACCAAAAGACGTGCTTGAAGTCATTAAAGCTGCAACGGTCAAAGGTCGTGGTGGTGCAGGTTTCCCAGCAGGGATTAAATGGTCATTGATGGCACCAAATGATGGTGGTCCACGCTATTTGATCTGTAATGCTGATGAAATGGAACCTGGTACTTTTAAAGACCGTTTGTTGATGGAAAAACTTCCTCATCAATTGATCGAAGGTATGCTGATTGCAGGTTATACCTTAGAAGCAACTCAAGGTTATATCTTCATTCGTGGTGAATATGTTGAAGCGGCTCAATACTTAAATGAAGCATTAGAGCAAATCCGTGCCAAAGGTTACTTGGGTGACAACATCCTTGGAACAGGCTGGAACTTTGATATGCATGTTCACACAGGTGCTGGTCGTTATATCTGTGGTGAAGAAACGGCATTGATCAACTCATTGGAAGGCCGTCGTGCGAACCCGCGTACTAAGCCACCATTCCCGCAAGTTGCAGGGGCATGGGGTCGCCCAACGATTGTAAACAACGTTGAGACCTACAATAACTTGCCTGCAATTATGTTGCGTGGTCCTGAGTGGTACATCAACTTATCAGCACATAAGTCTAAAGACCCAGGTACTAAGATTTACGGTGCATCTGGCAAAGTTAAATTCCCAGGACTTTGGGAACTGCCTTTTGGTACAACTGCGCGCGAAGTGATTGAAGATCATGCGGGCGGTATGCGTGACGGTTTAACGTTAAAAGCATGGTTACCGGGTGGTGCATCAACAGATTTCTTAGCGGCTGAACATATTGACTTGCCTATGGATGCTGAAAGCATCATGAAAGCAGGTTCACGTCTAGGTACGTGTTTGTTGATGGTTGTTGATGAAACTCAATGTATGGTTTCTGCTACACGTAATTTAGAAGAATTCTTTGCGCGTGAATCTTGTGGTTTCTGTACACCATGCCGTGATGGTTTACCTTGGGCAGTGAAAGCGCTTAAAGCACTCGAAACAGGCGAAGGTAAGAAAGAAGATATCGACCATTTACAAGAACTGACTCGTAAATTATGGATCGGTAAAACTTTCTGTGCTCACGCACCAGGTGCGATGGAGCCGCTTATGGGCGCACTTAAATATTTCCGTAGCGAGTTTGAGGCAAAGGTTAAGACCCATGCTCCAGCTCTAGACGTAGAACAAGCTTAAGGAATTCGACTATGGCTACAATTCATGTCGATGGAAAATCGTATGAAGTCAACGGCTCAGAAAACTTGCTACAAGCATGTCTTAGCCTTGGCATCGACATCCCGTATTTTTGTTGGCACCCATCCTTAGGTTCTGTTGGTTCTTGTCGTCAATGTGCGGTGACTCAGTATGCAAATCCTGAGGACACACGTGGACGTTTGGTGATGTCATGTATGACACCCGCTGCTGACAATACCTATATCTCGATTGAAGACAAAGAAGCAACGGATTTCCGTGCGTCGATCGTTGAATTCTTGATGACGAATCACCCACATGACTGTCCAGTGTGTGAAGAAGGTGGTCACTGTCATTTACAAGATATGACGGTAATGACTCAGCACGATCGTCGTCGCTATCGCTTTACCAAACGTACTCACTATAACCAAGAGTTAGGTTCGTTCATTGCGCATGAGATGAACCGTTGTATCGCGTGTTATCGTTGTGTGCGTTACTACAAAGACTATGCGGGTGGTACGGACTTTGGTGTATATGCCAATGCTTCACGTGTTTACTTTGGTCGTCCAGAGTCAGGTACTTTAGAATCTGAATTCTCTGGTAACTTGACTGAAGTTTGCCCAACAGGTGTATTCACGGATAAAACACATTCAGCACGTTATAACCGTAAGTGGGATATGCAATATGCACCAAGTGTATGTCATGGTTGTTCTTCGGGTTGTAACATCTCTCCGGGTGAACGCTATGGTGAAATCCGTCGTGTTGAAAACCGTTTCAATGGCTCTGTAAACCAATACTTCCTTTGTGATAAAGGTCGTTTCGGTGTGGGTTATGTCAACCGTGAAGATCGTCCACGTCAACCACAATTCCGTAATGGTGAAACTGTTGCGAATGTGACTGTGGATCAAGCACTTGATCAAGTGATTGCACAGCTTCAAGGTAAAAAAGTGTTAGGTATTGGTTCTCCACGCGCAAGCTTGGAATCAAACTACGCACTTCGCGAATTGGTTGGACAAGACAACTACTCAACAGGAATGTCTCAAAAAGAGCAGAAATTGGCTGAGTTAGCTGCATCAATCATGCAAACGCAGGGTATTTACAACCCGAACATGCGTGAAATTGAAAGCTATGATGCGGTGTTGATCTTAGGTGAAGACTTAACGCAAACTGCACCACGTATGGCTTTGTCAGTACGTCAAGCGGCGAAAAATAAAGCCAAAGAAATGGCGGCTGCAACACGTACGCCAGACTGGTTAGCTGAACCTGTACAACGTATTGGTCAAGATGCAAAATCTCCAATTTATATCCTTGCGGCTACGCAAACTCGTTTAGCAGATGTAGCAACGGGTGAAGTCGTCGCATCGCCAAACGATATTGCACGTTTAGGTTTTGCTGTTGCTGCTGCGGTTAAAGGTGAGTCACTTGCTGGCCTAGCTGATGATGCAAAAGCATTTGCTCAAACCATTGCGGATACGTTGAAAGCAGCGAAAAAGCCATTGATTATCTCTGGTACAAGCTTACAAGATCCAGCGATTATGGAAGCAGCTGCACAAGTTGCACAGAATCTAGGTGAAAATGCGGGCTTGTCATTGACTGTTCCTGAAGTGAACACAATGGGCTTGGCATTGTTCGGTGGTTTAAGCCTAGAACAAGCTTTTGCACTAGATTATGATGCAGTCGTTGTTGTAGAAAATGACTTAACGCGTCGTTTGCCAGTTGCTCAAGTTCAAGCTGCATTTGATAAAGCTCAAACTGTGATCGTTTTGGATCATAGTGAAACTGAGACTTTGAAACTTGCTGATATCGTACTTTCTGCTGCAAGCTTTGCTGAAGGTGATGGTACTGTTGTGAGCCAAGAAGGCCGTGCGCAACGTTTCTATCAAGTGTATGACCCAAGCTATTACAAGCCTGAATATGCGATCAAAGAATCATGGCGCTGGTTACATGCCGTTGAGACGGGTCTTAAAGGCAAAGCAGTCGATTGGACATTGTTGGACGATGTCATTGAAGACATCGTGAAAAATGTTCCTGTGCTTGCTGCAATTGAAGATGTTGCTCCAGATGCTGGCTATCGTATTCACGGTTTGAAAATTGCACGTGAACCACGCCGTTATTCTGGTCGTACAGCAATTCGTGCGCCTTTATCGATTCATGAACCAAAACAACCGACTGATCCAGATTCAGCATTAACGTTCTCTATGGAAGGTTATGTGGGTAATCAGACAGCATCTTCATTAGTACCATTCGCATGGTCTGCGGGTTGGAACTCTCCTCAAGCTTGGAACAAATACCAAGATGAGGTGGGTGGTCACTTAAAAGGTGGTGATTCAGGTGTACGTCTATTTGATCGCTTAGCAAAACGTCCTGCACGTAGCTATGTAGCACCGTCGGCTGTTGTTGTGAATCCTGAAAGCTTCCGTCTTGTACCAATGCACCATATTTTTGGTTCTGGCGAATTCACCATTAAAACACCTGCGATGGAATCTCGTATCCCTGAAGCAATGTTTGCGGTGGGTGAACAAGATGCGACACGTTTAAATGTTCAAGATGGTCAACGAATTACAGTTCAAGCGGGCGAAACTAGCATCAGTTTACCTGTACAAGTGATTGAATATTTACCAACAGGCTATATTGGTTATCCAATTGGTTTAGCACCAACAGTTTCATTGGCAGAGCCAGTGTCTGTGGCGGTAGGAGTGTAATTCATGAATCAAGAAATTATACGTCAAACGCCACTTTGGGCTGAAAATTGGCCAATTGCTTATTCAGTGATTCAAGCCATTGTGATCTTGCTTGTGGTGGTTTTGGTTGCTGCTTTGATGTCATTCATTGAGCGTCGTCTGTTAGCATTATGGCAAGACCGTTACGGTCCAAACCGTGTTGGTCCGGGTGGTATGTTCCAGATCGTTGCCGACATGCTCAAGATCATGTTTAAAGAAGACTGGACACCAAAGTTTGCTGACAAGCTCACTTTCCGTTTAGCACCAGCAGTTGCGATGGCAACTGCGGTACTCTCATTCATGGTCATCCCAGTGAGTCCTACACTAGGTGTTGCTGATATGAGTATCGGCCTATTGTTCTTTATGGCAATGGCGGGTATCGCAGTCTATGCGGTGTTATTTGGTGGTTGGTCTTCAAACAACAAATACTCATTACTCGGTGGTCTTCGTTCGGCTGCTCAAACCATTTCTTATGAAGTGTTCTTGGGTATCTCGTTGATGGGTGTGGTTGCAATCGCAGGTTCATTTAACCTTCGTGAAATCGTTGAAGCACAACGTGATATGTGGTTCATCATTCCGCAATTCTTAGGTTTCTTAATCTTCGTGGTTGCTGGTGTTGCTGTGACTCACCGTCATCCATTTGACCAACCAGAAGCTGAGCAAGAGTTGGCCGAAGGTTACCATGTTGAATATGGTGGTATGAAGTGGGGGATGTTCTTCGTTGCGGAATATGTCAACGTTGTTTTGATCTCAGCTTTGATCGTGACTTTATTCTTCGGCGGATGGCTTGCACCATTTAACTTAGAAATTCCATTTGTTCCACCAGTATTCTGGTTCGTGATTAAAACAGCATTCTTTGTAATGATGTTTGTCTTGGCGCGTGGTTCGTTAATGCGTCCTCGTTATGATCAAGTCATGAACTTTGGTTGGAAAGTGTGTTTGCCATTGGCGTTGGTCAACTTGTTGGTGACTGGTGCTGTGATTCTGATGAATCAGGCCTAGGACAGCAGGGAGTACAAAATGTATAAAATTCTAGCTGGATTCGGATCGATTGTTCGTTCGTTATGGATGGTGTTTAGCCATGTAACGCGTAAACGTGACACGATTTTATATCCAGAAGTACCGGCTGAACAAATTGTTCCACCACGCTATCGTGGTCGCATTATCTTAACGCGTGATCCTGATGGTGAAGAGCGTTGTGTGGCATGTAACCTTTGTGCGGTTGCTTGCCCAGTTGGCTGTATTTCATTGCAAAAAGCGGAAAAAGAAGATGGACGTTGGTATCCAGAGTTTTTCCGCATTAACTTCTCACGCTGCATTTTCTGCGGTATGTGTGAAGAAGCATGTCCAACAACTGCAATTCAGCTCACACCAGATTTCGAACTTGGTGAATATGTACGTCAAGACTTAGTTTATGAGAAAGAAAACTTACTTATCTCTGGACCGGGTAAATATCCTGACTACAACTTCTACCGTGTAACAGGTATGGCGGTTAGCGGTAAAGAGAAAGGTCAAGCACAGAAAGAAAGTGCACCAGTTGATGTACGGAGCTTATTACCATGATGTGGCCATTTTATTTGATGGCGCTCGTGGCCATCGTTTCAACAGTTCGTGTTGTAACCAATACGAATCCTGTGCATGCACTTTTAAGTTTGATCGTTTCACTTCTTGCTGTTGCTGGTATTTTCATGATCGTGGGCGCGCCGTTTGCGGCTGCGCTTGAGATCATTGTTTATGCTGGTGCGATCATGGTCTTGTTCGTCTTCGTTGTCATGATGTTGAATCTTGGACAAGATACGATTGAACAAGAAAGCAAATGGTTGTCTTCGGATGCTTGGGCTTATCCAGCAATGTTGAGCTTTATTTTAGGCTTGATTTTGGTATGGATGCTAGGCGGTGAATACACCACAATTTCTGCACCTATGGGTACAGAAATTGTTGGGCCTAAAGCAGTCGGCCAAGCACTATTTACTCACTATCTATTATTGGTAGAAGTTGCCGCGATGTTATTGCTTGCAGCACTTGTTGCAGCATTCCACTTAGGCAAACGTGAACCAGGTGCAGAAGAGGATAAAGAATAATGGGACACATCCCTTTAGAACATGGTTTGATCGTTGCGACCATCCTTTTTGCACTGGGTTTTTACGGTGTAATGGTACGACGTAACTTTTTATTTATGCTTATGAGCCTCGAAGTGATGATGAATGCTGCTGCGTTAGCATTTGTTTTAGCGGGTAGCGTTTGGGCGCAGCCAGATGGACAAATCATGTTCATCTTGATTCTGACGCTTGCTGCTGCAGAGGCGTGTATCGGTCTTGCGATCGTCCTTCAGTTTTATCATCGCTTCCATCACTTGGATGTGGATGCTGCTAGTGAGATGCGCGGATGAGTACATTATATTTAACCGTTTTATTTCCGCTCATTGGTTTTATCCTGTTAGCGGCAGGGCGTGACAAACTTTCTGAAAATGTAGCCGCTATTATTGGTGTGGGTTCAGTTGGTTTATCTGCTCTATTTGCTTTAATTGCGGGTATTGCATTTACCAACAGTGGCGAAGCAGTGTTTGTTCAACACCTTTGGACTTGGTTCAGTGTTGGCGGTTTTGAGCCAGGTATCAGTTTA
This sequence comes from Acinetobacter sp. NBRC 100985, assembly GCF_000241225.1. Lineage (NCBI taxonomy): Bacteria > Pseudomonadati > Pseudomonadota > Gammaproteobacteria > Moraxellales > Moraxellaceae > Acinetobacter > Acinetobacter sp. NBRC 100985. Next base: position 96,646 of record NZ_BAEB01000021.1, read on the forward strand.
CATTTGGATGGTTTGTCATTACTCATGACAGGCATGATCACAGGTGTGGGTTTCCTGATTCATATTTTCGCATCATGGTATATGCGTGGTGAAGAAGGTTATGCGCGTTTCTTCTCTTATTTCAACCTATTCGTTGCCAGCATGTTGTTGTTGGTATTGGGTGATAACTTAGCGTTATTGTTCTTAGGTTGGGAAGGTGTTGGTCTGTGCTCATATCTGTTGATTGGTTTCTACTACTCTAACCCTGCAAATGGTTGGGCAGCAATCAAAGCATTTACAGTAACACGTGTGGGTGACGTATTTTTACTCATCGCATTGTTCTTGCTCTATCAACAATTTGGTACGTTGAATACACAGTACATCGTTGAAAATGCAGCAACTGTAATGACGCAAAGCTCATCATTGTCGATCTGGACAGCATTGATGTTGTTCTTAGGTGCGGCGGGTAAATCAGCGCAAATTCCATTACAAACTTGGTTAGCTGATGCGATGGCTGGTCCTACACCAGTATCTGCATTGATCCATGCTGCAACAATGGTTACAGCGGGTGTGTACTTATGCTGCCGTATGTTCTCTGTGATGGAAATGGCGCCAGAAGTAATGCAGTTCATCTCGATTACAGGGGCTGTGACTTTACTGGTTGCTGGTTTTGCGGCATTGGTTCAAACCGATATCAAACGTATCTTGGCATACTCAACTATGAGTCAGCTCGGTTATATGTTCATGGCTGTGGGTGCTGAAGCGTACCAAGCTGGTTTGTTCCATATGTTGGCTCACGCATTCTTCAAAGCGTTATTGTTCCTTTCTTCAGGTGCAGTGATTTTGGCATGTCATCACGAACAAAATATTTTCAAAATGGGTGGATTACGTCATAGGATTCCATTCGTATTCTGGTGTTTTGTGATCGGTGGTGGTGCATTAGCCGCGCTTCCAATCGTGACTGTTGGCTTCTTCTCTAAAGATGCGATCTTGGGTGCAGTATATGCACAGTCTACAATTGCAAACATTCCACTTTACAACACATTGTATTGGGTTGGTGTAGCGGGCGCGTTCTTAACTTCTATTTATACGTTCCGTCTAATTTGGGTCGTATTCTTCGGTGAAGAAAAAACTCACGCTCATGCAATTCATGGTGTGACATATTGGGCACCACTTGCGATTCTTGCTGTGTTATCAACAGGAATTGGTTACTTCTTGCAAGCACCAGTTGCAAATTTATTGACTGCTGCAAGTATTCCAAGTTTTGTTATCCCTGAAGCTTTACATGAAGCTGTTGTGCATGCAGAACATTTGGCGAGTGGTATTGCACTTGCTGGTTTAGCAGTAGGTATCTTCCTATTTGCCTTTGCATATGGTGCTGTTAAATCATTTGCTCAAACATCATTGGGCGCTGGTTTAGCACATATTTGCCGTACAGCATTTGGTTTTGATGCTTTGTATGACATCGTATTCGTCAAACCTTATTTATTGATTGCGAAAATCTTAGGTCGTGATCCAGTTGATGGTTTATGGCTAGTATTACCTGCGATTGTGAAAGGTGGTAATACCTTTACTAGTTCGCGTCAAACTGGTTCATTACGTGAATACGCATCAAGCATGTCACTCGGTGTAGTGGTGCTATTGATGATCTTGATCGTGATTCAGGTTGTGGGGAAATAAAATGGAAAACAATTTAATTTTACCCGCACTGATTTTAGTTCCTTTCATTGCTGGTTTTATTTGTTGGTTGGTTGATAAATTCGACCAACAATTACCGCGTTGGATTGCCTTAATTGGTATGCTTATTACCTTTGGTTTAGGCATTGCACTTTGGCAAAGTGGTACATTTAGTTACGAGCTGGGTGGTAAAGTTCCAACTTGGGCGGCTGAGTTCCATTTACCTTGGATTCAGACACTAGGCATTAGCATTCACTTGGCAGTGGATGGTTTATCTTTACTCATGGTATTACTGACTGCATTACTTGGTGTACTTGCGGTTGGCTGTTCATGGGGTGAGATCCAAAAGAATGTTGGTTTCTTCCACTTAAACCTCCTGTGGAGTTTAGGTGGTGTTATCGGTGTATTCTTGGCGATTGACTTATTCTTGTTCTTCTTCTTCTGGGAGATGATGCTCGTACCAATCTACTTCTTGATTGCGTTATGGGGTCATAAAGGCTCGAATGGTCGTTCACGTGTTTATGCTGCAACCAAGTTCTTCTTATACACGCAAATTGCTGGTTTGATTATGTTGATCGGTATCTTAGGCCTTGTGGTTTATGGATACATGATGACAGGTATGATTGGCTTCGATTACAACTATTTATTGGCTGTGGCGAACCACTTACCGCCTGAAGTTGCTTATGCATTTATGCTATGTTTCTTCATCGGTTTTGCTGTGAAATTACCTGTGTTCCCATTACATGGTTGGTTACCCGATGCGCATGCACAAGCACCAACTGCAGGTTCTGTGGACTTAGCTGGTATTTTGATTAAAACAGCAGCCTATGGTTTACTTCGTTTCGTTATCCCATTCTTCCCAGCAGCATCAGCACAATTTGCTGATATTGCGATCATTCTTGGTTTGATTGGTATTTTCTACGGTGCATTCTTAGCGTACCAGCAAACAGATATGAAACGTTTGCTTGCGTATACGTCTATTTCGCACATGGGTTTCATCTTACTTGCTATTTACGCAGGTAATATCCTGACATTCCAGGGGCTTATGATCATGATGTTGGCACATGGCTTATCATCTGCTGCATTATTTATCATGTCTGGTCAGGTTTATGAGCGTTTACATACACGTGATTTACGCTTAATGGGTGGTTTACGCGGTCAGTTGCAGTACCTTCCATTTTTCTTAATGTTCTTTGTAGCTGCACTTGTGGGTGTACCAGGTTTAGGTAACTTTATTGGTGAATTCCTGATCTTGATGGGTTCATTCAAAGCTTATCCTGTATTCACGATTATTGCGGCAGTAAGCTTGGTGTTTGCTGGTCTTTATGGTTTGATTTTGATTCATAAAGCATTGTTTGGTACACCAAATCCAGAGCAACAGCAGCACTATACAAGTCCATTGAAAGATCTATCAGCGCGTGAAGTTGGTATTTTGATGATCTGTGTGATCGGTCTAGTTTGGTTAGGTATTTACCCACAAACATTCTTGGATATGTCTCATTCAAGCATGCAATGGTTAGTAAATAGTTATATGCCAGTACAAGAAGTTGTTGAAACTGTTCAACAGGCTGCAACTCAACTTGAACATGTGGAGATGCAATAAATCATGAACTTCACAATTTCTTTTTCTGAGCTAATGCCTCTTGCTCCAGTAATGATTGTGGCATTGACTGCAATTGTTGTGATGTTGTTGACTGCGATCAAACGTAATCACAATCTTATCGCGACAACTTCAGTCGTAGGTTTAAACCTCGCTGCAATTTATATCGCATACACTGCATATACAGGACATTTTGCACCTACAAATGTCATGGGCATGTTTATGGTTGATCCATTTACCATGCTCTATCAATTCTTGATTTTGATTGCTGCATTAGCGTGCTGTACTTTGTCGCATGCTTATATTGAGACCTATAAAGAAAACCGCGAAGAACTTTACATCTTGCTACTGTCTTCAGTTGTAGGTGCAATGTTATTGGTTGCAAGCTCTCACTATGCAGCTTTCTTCATCAGCTTAGAGTTGATGTCGATTCCTGTATACGGCATGTTGGCGTACACGTATCAACGTAGTCAGTCTTTGGAAGCAGGGATTAAATACCTTGTACTTTCAGCAACGGCTTCTGCAATGTTGCTGATGGGTATGGCATATATCTATGCGTACACAGGATCATTGTCATTCTATGATTCTGTTCAAGCGTTGATGACTGCGATTAAACAACCAATGGTGTTATTAGGCTTAGGCTTAATCATCTTTGCAGTTGCATTTAAACTTTCACTTGCACCGTTCCATAAATGGACGCCAGATGTATATGCAGGTGCACCAGCGCCAATGGCGACATTCTTGGCAACGGCTGCAAAAGTTGCAACGATTGGTCTGTTTGTACGTTACTTATTAACTTCAGGTGCGATCTTAGTTGAATCGCTAGTTACTGTGTTAACCGTGATTGCAGTGTTATCGATCTTGGTGGGTAACTTACTTGCTGTGCGTCAAGTAAACTTAAAACGTATTTTAGGTTATTCATCAATTGCACACTTTGGTTATTTACTGATTGCATTACTCAGCATGACTTATGCAAGTTTAGGTAGTGTAACTGTTTATGTGATCACTTATGTATTAACGACAATTGGTGCATTCGGTGCAGTTGCTTTAATGTCGAGTCCATACAACAACGTTGATGAGGCTGAAAGCCTTGCAGACTACCGTGGTTTGTTCTGGCGCCGTCCGATTTTAACTGCAACGCTGACTGTGATGATGTTGTCTTTAGCGGGTATTCCACTAACAGCAGGCTTCATTGGTAAATTCCTCGTCGTTATGGCTGCGGTGACAACACAACACTGGTTCTTAGCTGCAATGATCGTGGTGGGTAGTGGTATCGGTTTATACTACTATTTACGTGTAATGGTTGTGATGTATATGACACCACCAGACGTACCACGTATTGATGCAGATGCACATTGGGGTACTAAAGTAGGCGGTATCATGGTATTAGGTGCTGCATTGCTTGTGTTATTCCTAGGTATCTATCCAGATCCAATGATTAACTTAGCATTGAAGGCAGAGATTCTTTCTCCATTGCATTTTATGTTGTCACAACAACAGTAATTATCTGATTTGTACAAAAAAGCCTCCAAAAATTGGGGGCTTTTTTATTGAAGAGTAAAAAAACACTTTATAATAACCGAAGATTAATATTACCTAGGTACCCACTCGTGTCTATCCAAGAAATTCGCCATCCGCTTATTCGCCATAAAATTGGTCTATTACGTCGTTCAGACATTAGTACCAAGAATTTTCGTGAGTTAGCGCAAGAAGTCACGATGTTATTGACCTATGAAGCAACAAAGGATCTTCCTGTTGTTGATCATGAAATTGATGGATGGGCAGGGAAAGTCTCAACTCAACGTATCGCAGGGAAAAAAATTACTATTGTACCGATTCTTCGTGCTGGTATTGGTATGCTAGAAGGGGTGCTGAACTTGATCCCAAGTGCTAAAGTCAGTGTTTTGGGCTTAGAGCGTGACGAAGAAACTTTAGAAGTTCGTACCTACTATAAAAAATTAGTCCCTGATGTTGCGAATCGTATTGCCATGATTATTGATCCAATGTTGGCGACTGGTAACTCTCTAATCGCGGCGATTGACGTTTTAAAAGCAAGCGGTTGTAAGGATATTCGTGTGATGGTTCTTGTTGCTGCACCTGAAGGAATTGCAAAAGTAGAAGCCGCACATTCTGATGTACGCATTTATACAGCTTCAATCGATCAAGGCTTAAATGAAGATGGTTATATCGTGCCTGGTTTAGGTGATGCTGGTGATAAGATTTTTGGTAGTGTCCAAAAAGATTAATTTTTAAAAATAAATAAAAGAGACAAGATCTTGTCATAAATTTTATGAGAGATCTAAAGTCTCTTTTTTATTTTCTATATACTATGAATATCGGTTTTTAAAAGTAGGGTAAACGTCATGAAACAAGATTTTTATCAAGGCAAAGTAAAACAATATAATCCTGACAAGGGCTTTGGTTTTATCGGTACAACTGAGGGTGATGTCTTTTTTCATATTTCAGATTTCCCTGCGGAAGAGGGTGAGCCTAAGCGCAATGAAAAAGTGAAATTTGCTGTAGTAGAAAATCAAGGCAAGTTTAAAGCGATTCAGATTGAGCGTATTGATCCAAATCCAGCAAAAACTAAGAAAACTCAAATCTCAAATCATAATAAAGCAATTACATCGGAATTATTATCAAATTTTAGACGTTGATTTTCATTGAAATATCATGGAAAAAGAGGCTTTTTAGCCTCTTTTTTATTAGAATAGTGTCAATATAAAAATAGAGTGTGAAAGATGTTTCTTGAGGGAAAAATTAAAAAATACAATTCAGAAAGAGGTTTTGGCTTTATTGACGTTGATGGTGATCACGCTGATGTTTTCTTCCATATTAAAGATTTTCCTAAAACAGCAGGCGAACCTAAAATTGGTGAAAAGCTAAAGTTTTTGATTGTTGAGGATAACGGAAAATTTAAAGCTGCGAATATTGTACGTTTGGATTTGAAGACAGTCAGTACAAACTATCCAAATCATTCTGATAATGGGGCAAGTGATCCAAAGCTGATGTTAAAACCTACTCAGAGTAGTAAAAAGGGACTGGCATTTACCATCGTTGGCCTTATTATCATTGCAATTTTAGCAGGGCTCGTTTTCCAAAAGTATCAAACTTTTCAACAAGCCAAAGCATTGAAAACGGCTCAATTAATTGAAGAGCAAAAAAGAATAGTTGAGCAACAACGAGAAGCAGTGGGTGAGCTGCCTGAAGTTAAACTCTCGGAAAAGACGGAACATGCTTTGAAAGCCCCACCAACACCGCCAGTACAGACATATAATGCATCTCCTGTAACTGCAACTCAAAAATTTAGTTGTGATGGACGACAGCACTGTTCACAAATGAGGTCGCTTGAGGAAGCTCGATGGTTTGTCAGAAACTGTCCGAATACTAAAATGGATGGTGATAATGATGGAGAACCGTGTGAAAATGATTCTCGTTGGAGATAAAAAAGATCAGGTTTAAACCTGATCTTCACAGAATTGTAGAAATGCTTTTAGGCCAGGACCTTGATATTTTTGACGATGTACCAGCATAAAGAGTGGGCGAGTAAGCTGCCAAAATGGTGTATCTAAAATAACAAGTTGTCCTTTTTCAGCTAAAGGTTCAATAGCGAGTCTTGATACACATGACATGCCTAAGCCACCTGCAACGATTTTTAAAATAGCTTCGTTATGACCAAGTGTTAAACGGATATTTGCATCAGGTAGGTCTTGCAAAATCGCGTTATCAAATACTTCTCGAGTACCTGAACCTTCTTCACGTAAAATCCATTCAACATCATGGAAATCAGTGGGTGTGATTGGGCGATTTAATTGCGCTAATGGATGTTCAGGTGCGCAACACACAGCCAACTCGTCATCTCGCCAATGAATGCACTGTAATTGTGGTAAATGGCATGAACCTTCGATTAATGCTAAATCAAGTTGGAATTGATTAACCGCTTCAATCATTTGGCGGGTATTACCGACTTGTAATTGTAGATGTGCTTGTGGATGGCGCTGTAAGAAATCAGCCATAAGATCAGGCATCAAATAATCACTGATGGTAAGTGTTGCACCTAGACGTAAATCAATACTTTGCAATTCGCCTTTAGCTGCTTGCTCGAATGATTCACAACGACCTAAAATCTCTAAAGCTTGTGGGAGTAGGAAGCGTCCCAAATCATTGAGTTGTAGGCGTTTGCCTAAACGATCAAACAAAGGTGCACCAAGACCATCTTCTAAATCAGCTAAGGCCATGCTTGCCGCACTTTGGGTGAGTCGGACAGCATCACTAGCTTTGGTTACGGTTCCTTCCTGAGCGACCGCCACAAAAACAGCCAATTGGCGTAAGGTCATGCGCATGTTAAATAGCCTTAATGTTTTGAGTATCCATCAATTATTCGATCATGCTAACATGAGCTTACTGTTTCGTGCCACGTTCAAATCATGTCAATTGAAAAATTTAGCGTAGAAAAAGTTTTATCTGTACACCGTTGGACTCACAATCTTTTTAGCTTCACGATGACCCGCCCAGCTCATTTTAAGTTTACTGCGGGGCAGTTTGCCCGTATTGGCTTGATGGTCGAGGGCGAACTAGTGGTGAGAGCTTATTCTGTTGTTTCTTCGCCCTTTGATGAAACCTTAGAGTTCTTCTCAATCGTTGTTCCTGATGGTGCTTTCACTTCGAATTTGCAACACCTCAGTGTTGGCGATGAACTTTATCTTGAAAAAATATCTTATGGCTATTTAACATTGGCGCGTTATCAGCAACCGTTACCGCAAGATTTATGGTTACTGGCCACAGGGACGGGTTTAGCGCCATTTCTATCTATGTTGCAAGATTTTGAGACGTGGACTAAATATCAGCATATCAATTTAGTCTATAGCGTGCGTACAGCCTCAGAGTTGGCTTACGTTGAGCGGATTCAGGAAATTGCTGAAATGTTTGGTGATGGACATTCAGGATTCAAATTTATTCCGATCATTACGCGTGATCCAAATGCAGCACTACATGATCGCTTACCGATTCTGATTGCAAATGGTGAACTAGAAAAGTCTGTAGGCTTAGCACTCGATCCTGAAACTAGTCATGTGATGCTCTGTGGTAATCCTCAAATGGTGGAGGATACCAAAGAGGCGCTTAAACAACGCGGTTTAACCATGAATCGTCGTGGTGAAGGAAATATCGCAGTAGAGAATTATTGGTAATGAACTAGCGCTAAGGCTGCTATAGGTTAGGGATGATGGATATGTTTAATGAACAAACATATCCATAACTTCACGGATTTCTTGAATGGCGGTATCAACGTCAGTCGTGAGCCAAGTCGGTTCAAATAAACCAATATAATGTTCTAACCGTTCTTGTGGAACAACCAAACGTACAGGACAATCTTCTTCAAGTAAACGCCAAGGAAGAATCGGCACTTCATTGTCTAAAAATGGCTGTACATTACGAATATCAACGATCATCGCGTTGATACAATCAGGTAGTGGCATCACAGAAAACTCTTCTGTACGACGACGGAAATACTCTAGATCTCCCCACTTTAATATATAGCTCGGTTTATTAAACTCGATAATCCCAATCAAATGTTCATCACGAGTGTGATGCAAAAAACATTGATGTGTAACATCAGTGTCTAAATCAAGAGAAACACTTTCTCGGCTGTAGGACATAGAGCAAAACATTAAAGAAACGGCAATCGAACATTATAGCTTATTTTTACTGCATTCTAAAAGCGCCTATATTTTATACAATAACCTAAACGAGAAAAAGTAGAGTTCTGCAACCAGAACAACGATAGTCCGAAGATTTTTCACACAATGCAACAAAGCCTATTGCTAAGATGATTACGTGAGAAATAAAAGATGAGGGGTTGCTATCATGCATGATTTTAGTAAGCCACATCCTCATGTGGCGAGCAAAGAGGAAATTGCGAAAAAACGGAAATTGCCAGTGTATATGTTAATCATTGTTGGAATATTTCTGATCGCTTTACTTGTTTATATGGTTGCTGACCATTCTGCAAATCCAACTGCACAAGTGATGATGTCACATTTGCAGCCGGCATTATTGAATGCTTAGCCAATCATACTTTCAGACCATTTAAATTGATTTGAAAGCTCATTGGTGTGAACTGGTGGGCTTTTTTGCTTATTTTTGAGTGCTTTTTGTTGTATTAGTGCTGCCATTTATTGATTGATAAATAGACAAAAACTAAGGTTTAGGCATCCATAATTCTTGTTATTCGTTCAAAGAATAATCGTGGGTAGCTGGGTTTTACTTTAAAACACGACATAAGGATAAAAACATATGAATGATTTTTTTGGTGGTCCATCTCAGAGAGGGGGATTTGATGCAATGTATTATTGGGATCAATTTCATCCGATTTTAGCGGCAGTTGTAATCTTACTGTTAGGTTGGATTATTGCTTTAGTTGTTGCCGCTGGCGTGAAGAAGCTATTACAAAAACTTGATACCAATCATAAATTGTCGTCGGCTACAGGCCATCCTTCAAACATTGAAAATCTAATCTCAAAACTGGTGTTTTGGTTCGTTATGATTCTCGCTGTCGTTGGAGCATTAAACGTATTAAATATTAGTGGTGTAAGTGACCCATTCAGTAATATGGTCGGGCGAGTGCTTGCCTATATACCAAATCTATTGGCTGCTGTTGCTGTTGGTTTTATTGGTTGGATTATTGCTCGTCTCGTGAGAGTTGGATTGACCAATGTATTGGCTAAAACGGACTTGGATGAAAAACTAAGTAGTGAAGTTGGTGTCAGTTCGCTGAGTAGTAATATTGGCGAGATTTTCTATTGGTTAGTATTGTTATTATTCTTACCAATTGTACTTTCTATTCTTGGCTTAACAGGCTTATTGATCCCTGTTCAAAATATGGTCAATGAGGCAATTGCTTTTGTTCCGAACTTATTCATTACAGGTGTGATTATTTTTGTCGGATATATTCTTGCAAAAATTGTACGCGGTATTGTTGAGGGCTTAACCAATAGTTTGGGGCTGCAAGCACAAGCTGAGAAAATTGGATTATTTAAAAGCTCAAGCGTATCTAAGTTCTTAGGTTCTTTTGTTTTCGCGATCATTATTATCACGACGTTAATCGTTGCATTTGAAGCATTGGGTATAGAAGCTATTTCTCAACCAGCAACTGCAATGTTGAATGAGATCATGCATGCGATACCACAAATTATTGCTGCTGGTTTGATTTTAATCGTAGCGTATGTGGTTTCCCGTTTTGTTGGACGCTTAGTGGCTGAGTTAATTTCGGGTGCAGGCGTTGATGAAATTCCAATGAAATTGGATTTACAACGTTTCCTTGGTCAAACACGCGTTTCGGATATTGTTGGCTATTTGATTGTTTTCTTCACAATGCTATTTGCTGTTTCAGAAGCTGCAAATCGTCTTGGACTTGAGCAGGTGAGTGTACTCATCGCAATGTTTATCCATTTCGGTGCAAATATCTTGCTTGGTGCTGTGATTTTAGTGATTGGTTTCTGGTTAGCAAACATTGTTGCAAACGTGGTTCAGCGTGGTGAATACAATAGTTCTCGTTGGTTGGGAAATCTAGTTCGTATTTTGATCATGGGCTTAGTGATTGCGATGGGTTTAAAAGCCATGGGCATTGCAGACTCTATCGTCAATTTAGCATTTGGTTTAACGTTGGGTTCAGTTGCAGTCGCGTTCGCACTGGCATTCGGTCTAGGTGGTCGTCAGCCTGCTGAGCGTTTGTTAGGTGATTTGTTGGACAAAGCGAAAGCTGAAGGAAAACAGCCTAATCCGCTGAAACAGAATGAAATGACATCGAGTGTAAACCCGACATCTACACCACCATCGTCGCCATATTCTGATGAATAGTAAAAATAATCTTTGATTTTTTTAATCAATTCGACCACTCTAAGCAGGGTGGTCGTTTTGTTTGTATACGCGCTATTGGTCACTATTGGGTATTGCGACAAGGCAGTTAAGTGACATTTTATTCAGATATAAAGCAATTTTTTTGAGTGTTAAATGTCTAGAAAGAAAAACTTGACCTAAAATGCAATTCATTTATAGATAAAGTATCAATAGTCTCTAAATAAAAAGTCTATAGGAGAATTAAATGAAGAAGCCTAACCGCGTATTTGCGCCAATTATTATTGCTGGAATCACTGTTGGCTTTTTAGCTAGTGCTTATAAATTTGTGGTTGCTAAATCCAGTCCAAGCAAAGAGAAGACGGTTTCGAATGCACAGCAAGCACCTTCTTCAGAGGCGGCCAATTCCTCAGATCACCATAGTTAAATCCATCATAATCTGCCGAATCGACACTGGAATTAAACGAATTGAGCAGCAGCTTGTGCGGATGACCATGCCCATTGGAAGTTATATCCGCCTAAATGACCTGTCACATCCAGTACTTCGCCGACAAAATATAAGCCTTTCTGTTTTTTGCTTTCCATCGTTTTGGATGACACTTCGCTGGTATCGACACCACCTAGTGTGACTTCGGCTGTTCGATAGCCTTCTGTGCCAGATGGTTTTACTGAAAATGCATGAAGATGTGTTGCAATGTGTTCAAGCTGAGCATCGCTAATATTTCCTATCGCGGTTTCGCTTTGTTCTGCCCAAATCAGTTGCTGCAATTCTAAGACAATACTTTTCGCGGTGAATTCATTCAGTAAAGTCCTGAGTAGAACTTTAGGTTGCGCTTTTTTCTTTTCTTTAAAAAATTCAGTTAAATCTTGGCTTGGGAAGAAGTCAATTTTAAAACTTTCACCGACATGCCAATAGTTAGACAGTTGCAATGAACTTGGTCCACTTAAACCACGATGTGTAAAGAGTAGGGCTTCGGTGAATTGATGACGGTCATTGATCAACGTTGCATCTAAAGCATTACCACTCAAGCGAGTCGTTACTTCTTTAAACTGATCTGAAAAGGTAAATGGAACTAAACCCGCACGGGTTGGATAAACATGGTGTCCAAACTGTTGTGCAAGCTCGTAGCCGAATCCAGAACCACCCAAAGTTGGAATAGATAAACCGCCAGTCGCGACAACAAGAGATTCACATTGGTAAGTTCCCTGATTGGTATCAACGATAAAACCTGAATCAGATTTGGTTTGGACATTCTGAACTTCACAATGCGTTTGAATATTCACGTACTTTGCTTTTTCACATTCTGTGAGCAACATTTCTAGGATTTCTTTTGCGCCTTTTAAAGTAAAAAGCTGACCATGCTTGCGTTCTTCATATTCGATGCCATATTCACAGACCATAGCAATGAAGTCCCAATTGGTGTAGCGAGTCAATGCGGAAATTACGAAATGTGGATTTTCTGAAAGATAGTTGGATGGCTCAACATCAAGATTGGTAAAGTTACATTTACCACCACCAGACATCAAAATCTTTTTGCCTACTTTATTGGCTTTTTCGAGTACCACCACGGAGCGCCCACGTTTAGCTGCTTCGGCAGCCAGCATCAAGCCCGATGCACCAGCACCTAAAACGACAACATCCACTTGATGAACCATGAGCAATACTCGATAGAATATGAAAAGCGGGCAATTATAAAAGATTTAAAGCATTTTGAGTATGTTGATTGTTGGGTTAAAAAATATACTTTTAAAATTAAAGCATGTTATAAAGTTGGTCTCGATAGAGGGGATTAGAATAATGAATGATAAGACATTTTTAGAAGATACTTCGCCAAATAAACAAGATCAATTGAGACAATACACACTGATTGCTTATGGATTATATGCTGCCAGTATTTTTGTCGGTTTGACCAGTATTGCGGCTGTGATTATGAATTATATCAAGCGTGATGAGGTTAAAGGCACATGGCTTGAGAGTCATTTTGAATGGCAGATAAAAACATTTTGGATTACTTTAATCGCTGGACTGATTGGTTTTGTCCTGACATTTGTTTTGATTGGCATACCTGTTTTACTTGCGGCTTCGATTTGGTTTATTTATCGAATTGTCAAAGGCTTGGTCGTGTTTATGGATAACAAACCGATTGGGGATGGTTGGTTTTAAGTTTCATTTTTAAAAAATCAGAGCTGCCTGCGGGCGGCTTTTTTATTTGATGCGCCCCTGTAACCCGCCTGTATGAATCACTAAAACTCTAGTATGAGTAGGAAAATGATTTTTTCCAATTAAATCAAATAAACCCATCATCATTTTAGCCGTATAGACTTGCTCCAAGGGAATGGCATGTTGCTGTTCAAATTGCAGCATAAATTGCAGCAGCTCAGGAGAGCTCTTTGCATAGCCACCACCGCAATATTGATCAGTGAGCGACCAATTAAGTTTATCAGTCCATTGTTGAATATCGTGTCGAAGAAATTCACCTTTTAATGCAGAAAACCCCAAAACTTGTTGTCGATTTGAACTGCTTTCAATGATTCCTGCAATCGTTCCGCCAGTACCTACTGGACAGCAAATGACATCATAATTTGTTTGATCTTCGGGCGATAAAATCTCTTGTGTTCCTTTGAGTGCAAATGTATTTGTTCCACCCTCAGGAATGATATACGCATCAGGATAGTGTTGTTTTAGTTGTAGCTGATAATCCGTGTCATGCCGTAGTCGATATTCAGCTCGACTGACAAAATGAAGTTGCATACCAAAATCATTGGCGGTTTGTAGGGTGGGATTGAGTGATTGTGTGTGTAGCTCATCACCACGAATAATGCCGATGCTTTGAAAGCCGAATAACTGTGCCGCATACGCCGTTGCTGCAATATGATTTGAATAAGCACCGCCAAAGGTAAGGATTTGCTTAAAACCTAGTTGCTGTGCTTCGAGTAGATTGTATTTGAGTTTAAAAAACTTATTTCCTGAGATTTGAGGATGAATCAGGTCAAGGCGCTTCACCGTGATCTGAACAGGATAAGGGGTATCTAATGTTTGATAAGGGGTAGGAAAAGCAATGTGATCAAACATGTTTCAACATCAGAAATCGGTTTGATCACATTGTAAATGTATTTGATTGAGACTGTCAGTAGGTCTTTAGGAATCTGTGTTGACTGAGGTAATCACAGACATCCCTGGACGTAGGTTTTCGATACCTTCTTGATTTGGATCAATCGTGATACGTACTGAGATACGTTGAACGACTTTCGTAAAATTACCCGTCGCATTATCTGGTTTAAGCACACTAAACTCTGAACCAGCAGCAGGAGAAATTTGCTCAACGTGTCCTGTAAACTTTTGATGATTGAGCGCATCTACTGTGAAATAGGCTTTTTGTCCAATTTTCATATTGGCAATTTGAGTTTCTTTAAAGTTGGCAATCACCCAAGTTTGTTTGGGAATCAAATAAAGTAGTTGTGTTCCAGCGGCGACATATTGTCCAACTCGAGGATTGACCTCACCCAGTTGACCATCAAGCGGTGCAGTAATCGTGCTGTAATCTTTGGTGGTATTGGCTTGATCTAATTGAGCTTGAGCACTATTGACCTGCGCTTTTAATCCGCTCTCGGCAACTTGAGCCGTTTTTAACGCTTCTTGAGCAACTAAAATATTGGCCTGAGCTTGTTTGAGTAAAGCCAAATTATTTTGTGCATCTGCCGCAGCTTTATCCTGTTCAGATTTTGAAGCAGCACCACTATTTCCAAGTTGTTGATAGCGTTTAAGCTGTGCAACAGACAAATCGTATTGTGCTTTCACTTGATCCAGTTTCGCTTGTGCTGAAACTACATCTGCTTGGCGTTGTGCAATCGCTTGAGTTTGATTAGCAAGGCTATTTTGTGCTTGTTCTACGCCAGAAACAGCCTGAGTCACTTTTTGGTCATAGGTTGTTGCATCGATATGCATTAGTACTTGACCTTGCTTAACGTGATCAAAATCTTTTACTAACACATCTTTGATATAACCATTGATTTGCGACGAGAGAATCGTTGTTTTTCCTTTTACATAGCTGTTATCTGTTTGTTCAACAGCTGTATGGAATGGCCCAATCCTCCAAGCCCATAAAATAATGGTAATCCCGACCAGCAATACCAATAACATCCACCACAAGGTTGAGCGTTTGGTTTTAATCAGTTTACTCGTTGGAGGAGGTGGCGGAGGAGGCAATTGATTTGGTGTTTCAGATGCTTTCGCTGTCTCCGTCTCCGTCTCCGTCTCCGCTTTGGCTTGCTCCACTTGGGTTGCCTGATTTTCGGGTTTCTCTTGATTTTCGTCTGACATAATCTTTTCTCAATCAAATACTATAAGGGTTAATTTGCTGCTTGCTGATTTCTTCGGGTGATGTACTTATTGCGGACATACTTAAACAAGCCCCATAGCAGTAAAATGACGGCAAAAATGCCATTCAGTACGATCACATCGTTATAGGCACGAACTTGTGCTTCACGAGTGACGACTTTATTTAAGTTCTGAGCAGCTTGATTACTTTGCAAAACAGGATCATTGGTTGTAACCATGGCGCTATGCTGATAAGTCTGTAAACGTTGTGCGACAAGTGGGTTTGTTGGATCCAAGTTGCTGTTGATCTCAACTTTATAATTATTGGTTTGGTGTTGTTGGTAGGTATTAAAAAATGATGAGCCAACCAAACCACCAAAGTTCTGTGTTGCCGAGAACAACACGATAAAGGTCACGACATATTGTGGACCGCGTTGTAATGTCCGCATGAAACCCATTAGTAGCAGTGGACCAATGAATACACCGCCTGCAAAACTCACTAAAAATTGACTACGATAAAAGTTTGCTGGACGGACATCACTGGTCAGGTGATAGTCCAATGCACAAGCAATTAAAATTAAAATTTCGGCGAGGAATAAATTTAAAATCAAACGCTCACGATGAAAGGTAATCGCACTGAAAACCGAACCAGCAATCGTTCCGCAGAAGATCACAACATAAAGTGGCACAAATTGGTCAGGTCCCATTCCCATAGTTTTCAAAAAGTTCACTGCGGCATAGCTTTGTTCCGACATTAATAAGCGTAGAGCAAAGGCGCTCACGATAAAGCTTAATAACTCTCCTGCTGCAAGCCATCGAGTCATGATCAGTGGGTTGCTACGATAGTGTTCGTAGGTTAGGCCAAGTACGATGAGGCAAAAACCGACAATCAAGATATAGGCCAGCCATGGACTATTGAACCACCAAAGAATAGGGCCTTGAGTTAAAACAATACATAAACAAGCAAAACCGGGTGCGAGTAAAGCAAAGGTAAAGAAATCTTGTTTCTCGAAAACATCTAAACGTAAGCTTCGTGGTAGTTTGAGCGACACGACCATTGCAAAACAGCAAATTGCTAAGCCTAATTCAAAGGTGTAAATCACATCCCACTGATTCGCACTCAAAAGAAAAGGCGAAATAATCCAAGCTAATGGCAGCCCAAGTTGTTGGAAACCGAAAGCCAAATAAATCCCTTTCGGCATATCTGCACGGCTAAAGGCTTGCATGGTGTAATACATGCCTAATGAACTGAGTGGGGCAGCAGCTAAACCCGCGATGAAACGCACGAAAAGTGCCATTTCATAGGTCTTAACAAAGATATGCAGAATCAAAACGCCGATAAAAACCAGCAGACCAATTTCTGAAAATAAGCGTAAACCATACTGCTGACGCGCTTTAAATAGAATCAAGTTGGAACTGACATTCGCCATCACATACACAGCAGGTAACCATGCTGCCTGTGATGGTGTTAAGCCATATTCACCCTGAAAAATGGGTAAGTTTGCAACAATAAAGCCGTTACTTAGACTTGCTGCAATCGCGATAAATAAACCAATAACAAAATAGGCCAAGCGCTTCGGTGTTGCATGGGCAATAGCCGCAGGTGACCCGGGCAAAGTTGGACGCTCATCCACAGACCAGTTTGGAGGGGTTTCAAGATAGCGAGGTGTTTTATCCATATTATCCTCGAACTAAATTTTAATGCCGTTTAATAATAATTCTATTGCACGTCTAGCGAGCCTAACTTGATCGGCAGCAGTATGTCCTTGAAATGAAGAACCTAAAATCGCCGTGATCATCGCAAAATCTCGCGTGGTTAAATCAGGGCGGCATAAATGATGTTGTATAGCTTGATCAATGAGTGGTTGTAATGCTTTATCTCGCCGTTCATAAATATTTAGCATGATTGGGTCTTGGCGATCAATAATGCGCCAGTAATCAATCAGTACAACGAGCTGAGGAAGTTGTTCCAAATTACTTTCAATCAAACGAATGAAACCATCGTCATAGGGCATCAAAGCCTGTGCTCTTTGCTCTAAACGTGTAATTGCACGTTCTAATAATGCTGCTATCAGTGCCTTACGATCGGCAAAGTTTCGATAAAAGGTTGCTCGGCCAACACCTGCATGATCAATAATCACCTGTAATGGCACATGAACGCCTTGTACTCTGAAGACTTCTTCAGCAGCATTCAGTAATTCATCACGATTGTGAGCTGCCAATTGTTGACGTTTGACCATGAGAGAAATTCGATTAGAAACTTAACTAATATTTAACGGACATTTTTGTCCGATGTAAATATGGAGCATTTCTTTATTTTGTTTAGTTTCAGTAAAAGAAGGCTTTTAACTCAATTATTCAGCGAGATTCAGTGCTAAAAATAGAAGAAATAATTTTAGTAAAAACATAATAGATAGGTCGATCATGCGAGCATTTGCATCTCGTTTCGCCAGAGGGGTGAAGCACCGCCCATATTTATCAGCAACTTTTTCATTGGGTTTGTTGATTTATGCAGTTTTGCATTTTTTTACTCAGTGGCATTGGGCAACATGCTTGCAACTAGGATGGAATATTGCGATTTGGCTGTATTTATTTTTGACGCTAAAAATGATGTGGCATTTAGATGCGGCACATATTCTTGAGCGAGCGAAACAGCAAGATGAAGGCAAATGGATGATCTTGGTCGCTGTATTAATCGCGATTGTCGTGTGTTTTATTTCAATTGTGGTGCAGTTGAGTCATGTTCCCAAAGATAATGCCGTCTTGAAAGGTATTCTAATTTTACTAACAATCGGGACAATCTTTTCTACATGGTTGTTATTACATACCTTATTTGCTATTCATTATGCGCATGATTATTACCTTGCAAAAAGTCATTCAGATGAGACTGGCTTGGAGTTTCCTAAAACAGAACAACCTGATTATCTCGATTTCATTTATTTTAGTTATATTATTGGTACCTCGGCGCAGACAGCTGATGTTTCGATTACCAATTCTCAAGTCAGGCATCTTAATATTTTTCATTGTGTGCTGGCTTTTGTTTTTAATACGGTGATTTTGGCGGTCGCAATCAATGTTGCAGCAAGTCTGATCGGGTTTTAATTGATAACTTATTTTTATTGATTTTATTAAAATTCATCATTTTTATTTTTATAATGAGTTGGCTATTTTAAAAAGCACCACGATTCTTTTTTGGAATAATAATGAATACCCAACATCATGTTAATCAGCAGCAATATCAAGACAAATCTCAAGCTTATTTAAATAGTTCAGTGCATGCACAGGGCATCGAGTTTGAGAAAATGCAGCAATGCATCCACACCCATCAATTAAGAAAAGTTTTAGATTTAGGCTGTGGTGGTGGTCATGTTAGCTATCAAGTTGCACCACATGTAGAACAAGTAACAGCCTATGATTTAACACCGTCGATGGTTGAATTGGTTGTGTCTCAAGCACAGCAAAAAGGATTGCAAAATGTCGTAGGACAACAAGGTGCAGCAGAATCTTTAGCTTTTGCCGATGGCAGTTTTGATTGTGTTATTAGCCGTTATTCAGCGCATCATTGGCAGAATGTCGCTCAGGCCATGAGTGAGATGCACCGTGTATTAACAGCATCAGGTAAAGCCATTATTATTGATATTTTAGGCAATTCACATCCAGTTATTGATACATTTTTTCAGACGATAGAAACGATTCGTGATCCGAGTCATGTTCGAAATTATAGTTTGCAAGAATGGATGCGTTTTGCAGAATATGCAGGATTTAAAGTTGAAACGATTGAAAAACAATCCTTGAATTTAGAGTTTCAAAGTTGGACGGAACGCATGCAAACACCAGCTCATGCTGTGCAGACCATTCGATATTTACAAAGCAAAGCATCTGATCAAGCCCAAGAATATTATCAAGTTCAGTCGGATGGTTCGTTTACCAGTGAAGTTGTTTATCTGGTTTTGTCTAAATAGAAACTAAGGAATAAGTCAGAGCTGACCTATTCCTTATCATTTGATTAGTGGAAGACCGCTTCTAAAGCTTTTAACCCCACTTTTGGATCAAGTAATCCATTGTAAATATCAGGCACTTCTCGATCGACACCAAATAGTTCATAGATGGCGAGCATTGCCCCACGAATTGAATATTCGACTGTAAACACTACATCATCTTCAAGTTCAACGAACTGACCTAAGAATGCAAAATTTGCTGCATTTTCAGGAATCAAAAGTGGACGATCGCCTTCTTTACGACATGCGAAAAGCGCTGAAGCATAAGGCATCATGACGGTTGTGATATCCGTGTGCGCAAGTACATGATCTAAAATATCGTCAAAACCAAGTTGGTGGATCAATTCAATTAAGATTTCCTGACCTGTCGCTTCACTCATTGGTTTTTTAATATAGTCACCGATATGATCGATTTCAAAACCATAACCCCATAGCGTAAATTTGCCTTCAGGTAAGTCTGCAAAATGGGGTTGAGCAGGGACGACCACAGAAAGATGCCAACCAGACTCAAACCATGTCATTAATGCGCCAGTTCCGGGTTCATTTCCTGTATAAGCAATAATACGTTTCAGCAGCACATCATCATGCATTGTCAGCGTAAATGACTTCCATTTATGTTCATCGACATTGCCATAAAACGTCATAGGTCGACCGAAGTCAGGTGCTTTTTGCGCTAATGTCTCCCATAAACGCCATCCATGATCTTGTCGATCTCGAATCAGGTCAGGGACATCATGTTTATCGCCGTAACGTGAGTCTGCCGTAATAGAACCAAGCGTAAACAGTGCGACATCTTCAGCGTTAAGTTCAATCTGTTCTGTACCTTCTGGAACTTTTAAATAAAGTTTAGTTGCTTTACGTTCACCTGTTTGTGCATCTTCACTAAAATCTGCATCGGTGACATAGCTGCCAAAACGAACATCAACGCCTTGTTCAACTAACCAGCGTTGTAATGGCAAAATCATAGAATCATATTGGTTGTATTTAGTCCGTTTAACACCTGCTAAAGTGTGGATTCTTGGTAGTTCTTGGATAAATCTTAGGAAATAACGACGTAGTTCCACCGCACTATGCCACTTCTGGAATGCAAATGTGGTACGCCACATCCGCCAGAAATTGGTTTGAAAAAATGCGTCATCAAAAAACTCATCAATACGACGACTACCAATACGATTTTCTTTTAGGGCAAGCAGTCTGAGCATTTGAGCACGATGCATGGTCGACAGCCCCAATTTCTCAGCATCTAAAATCGTGTGTTTTGAGTCAATCAAACGGGCTTGAGCATGGGTTTTGATTTGCTCATTAAACTTTGTGCATTCTTCTCTAACTGAGGTATTTGGATCTTCCAAAGAAGGAATCGTTGAAAATAAGTCCCAAGTACATAAATAGGTTTCATCTGTGAGCATGCGCCCGCCACGAGTTACCCATGCATGATTAGGATTGAGCGGATTATGACCACCATCCATTGAGCCACCAGAAACGTCTAGCTCTTCTAAAATATGAATATTTTGTGCTGGCACTTTTGCATCTCGAATTGCAAATGCAGCAGCAGCCATACCTGCAATACCGCCGCCAACAATCCAGATATGTGATTTTGAAGTATTTAATGCGTTGTGTTTTTTACTTTGCATCTAATGTGCCTCATTGTTTTTTTGATAAAATGGATAAAACCATAATTTTATTATGGGTTTTATGTGATGGAAAATAAATGAAATTTACAATTAAAAATATTATAAATTTTGATCGTAAAATTAGTTTTATGGAAAAAACGGATATTTTATAAACTCAGCATTAGACTGTGTTATGTTCTAAGCATTCAAGCAGAAAAAAGAATTGAGCTTTTGCTCTAAATTTAAGATTTTAAAAATATTAATAATCTATCAGTAAATCTTTTCAGAAAAATTAATGATCTTCTCTAAAAATTTTTCTATCTCTAAAAAGTAGTTTTAAAGTAAAATATTCGCTGGAAAATTCTTCTAATCTTGAGGTTTATCTTGGAATCTTTATTGATTTTAGGTTCGATTGCGTTGGCACTTATGCTTGGTGCAATTAGCCCAGGTCCTACATTTATTTATGTGGCAAAAAACTCAATTGCGATTTCACGTAAACACGGGTTATTTACAGCACTTGGCACGGGTACAGGTGCGGCTTTATTTGGGTTTTTAGCGGTCATGGGGCTACAGGCGATTTTATTGGCTGTACCATCAGCGTACTTGATTTTAAAAGTGTGTGGTGGTCTCTACTTACTTTGGCTGGCCTATAAAATTATTAAACATGCCAAAGAGCCGATGGAAACAGCTGATAACTCAGTTCAAACAATGAGTTTTGCGCAAGCTTATCGATTAGGCTTGATCACACAGTTAAGTAATCCCAAAATTGCAATCGTATTGGCAAGTATTTTCACGGCATTATTGCCGAAAGAAATTCCAACCTATTTTTACGTTGTTTTGCCAATGTTGTGCTTCTTTATTGATGCAGGATGGTATTCCTTAGTCGCTGTTGCACTATCTGCGGAAGGGCCACGAAAAGTCTATTTAAAATCGAAAGCGATTTTTGATCGTGTATCGGGTGGGGTAATGACGCTGCTTGGTTTGAAGTTGATTTTTGGAATGAAGTAATAAAAAAGAGCGACCAACAAGGTCGCTTTTTTATAGGTTAAATTCTGCTTATTCCACTTAATCTTTAAAATGGATCGGAATCCATTGATAGCTTTTTCCATCAGCTGAATAGATATGCCCAATACCCGGAAATGGTAAATGTGGTGCAGCAATGGTTTGACCATTTTTAGCAAAATTTGCAAATTGTTTTAAGCGAGTTTCAACGGCTTTTTTCGGGTCAATATCATATTCGATTGCAGTTTCAGGCCGATCAAACTGAACAGTGTGTGAATGAACAATATCTCCAATAAACACGATGCTTTCACCTTTGGTTTTTAGCTCATAGCTAAAATGCCCCGGTGTATGTCCAGCCGTATTAATGACTTTAAAACCTTGAATGTCGTCACCAAGTTTATAGGTTTTAAAGCGTTGTTTGGCTTGGTAAGGCGCAATCGCTTGTTTAATTTTCTCAACCGTACCTAAGTAATTGGCTTGTTTTTCTTTCGGTAGTTTTGCTGCTTGTTTCGGATCTAACCAAAAACTTGCTTCATCATTTGATACGTATACGGTTGCATTAGGGAAATTGGCAACGCCATCTTTACTGATACCACAGACATGGTCGGGATGTAGATGTGTGAGTAAAATGGTATCAACTTGTTCAGGTTGATAGCCTGATGCTTTTAGATTGCTTAAAACTGAACCTAAATGTGAGCCGAAACAACTCGCTGCACCGCTATCGATTAATACCAGAGATTTTCCTATATTAACGAGGAACGCATTGATAGAGGTTTGTACGCCTTTCTCTTGATCTGCATAGTATTTCTTTAAAATCTCGTGAACTTGTTGTTGAGGTATATCTTTAAACAAGTTTGGTGACATAAAGTTAGTGCCATCGAGCAGGGCAGTGATCTGTACGTCACCAGCTTGATATTGGTAGTAACCAGCGACTTGTTTTTCTGCTTGAATTGAAGTTTGAGGAGGGGTAGCAGCAAATGTTGTAAGACTAAGGAAACTTGTACTGATCAAAGCTGATAAGAGGATTTTATTCATTGGTGAAATTTCTAAAATTTGATTGAATTGTCTATTTTTTAGCATGATAGAAGGATTTTTTTCATCTGTTTTGAAAAAATTAAATTAAATACGGATTAAAATTAAAAAATTATGCTAATTTTTCAAAAAACTTTGTAATAAGGTTCTATATATAATGACACAAGAAAATTTGATTTCAGTTCCAAATAAACATATTGAAGAATATTTAGATTATTATTTTGATGGAAAAAAGAAGTTCGAATATGCAGTTCTATTGAATGGAGCATGGGGAAGCGGAAAAACATGGTTTGTTAAGAAGTACATAGAAAAACAAATATCAAAAGACAAAAAAGTTGCATATATCAGTTTGAATGGAATTTCAAAAACTTCTGAGATTGATGAAGCAATTTTTAAATGTATTCATCCTGTACTTGGAAGTAAACAAGCTAAACTAACAGGGCAAATCTTGAAAGGTGCTTTAAAAGCTACTTTAAAAATAGACCTAGATGGTGACTCTAAACCAGATGGTTCATTAAATACTTCTATCCCTGATATAAAACTGCCTGACTATTTAAAAATCGATGATAATTTTATTTTAATTTTTGATGATTTAGAAAGATGTGAGTTGAAAATTGAAGAAACGTTGGGGTATATAAATTATTTCGTAGAACAAGAAAGTATTAAAGTATTAGTTGTTTCAAATGATACTGAAATTAAAGAAAGTGATAATTTTTTAAAGAAAAAAGAGAAATTAATTGGTATTACTTTTAATTATACAGAAGATCAAGAGTTAGCTATTAAAAGTGTTTTTGATGAATTTGTTTATATCAATAATTTTAGTCCACCTATTACATTTATCGGTAGTCCACTAATTTCACTTCAAAATTTGCCACTAAAAATATTATTACTCAACCTCTCCTTTCAACTTTGATTATTTATGGGTGGATTACCTAAAGGGATGGGGATAGGCTTAGCATTAATAATCATGTCTTTAGTGACATCTTCAATCCGTTTCTTAATTCCAGAGAGAGCTATTTTAATATCATGATCTAAATATAAAACTGTTGGAAATTCAGAACATTGACCAATAAACCTGTGCTTTTTTTCTGACCATTCGACAAAGTAATGATAAGTTTTTAAATAATGATCTCTTATAAGCAAGGCACGACAGAATTTCGATGCTTGCTTAGCATCAGCCCTCAAGCTATTGATCTCTTGGTGGGTGAGATAGTATTGGTCTTGTATAGCCATAGATCATTAAACTCATTAAGTCTTAATTAATAAAAAATTTTTATGAAATAAAAGGAAGAAATGGACAAGAAATTAAAAAAATATGAGTTAAAAACACGAAAGCTCGAACATGAATGTCGAGCCTCGGAATTGGGGTAGTTTTATACAAATTACTCCCAAAAGATATACTATGTATTTTTTGATGACTAGTCAAGTTTAATGCCTAAGATTCGATTTGTAATATATCTTTGAATAATATTTTAACACTTTGAATCCACTCAGGTTTAGTTGTATAAATATGATTTAACGTTTGCTATAGACAATCATACTTTTACAATCTTTAGTGTGAATACTTGGATACTTTAAGGCTAAGAGGTTAGTTTTGCCTCATAAGCATTTTTTAACTCTGCTAAAGCACTAATTAATTCATCTATTTTTGAAATATTATTTTTGATGATCCTATGCTCTTGATCTTGGCTAGATTGATCACCATAAAATTTATTGAATAAATTCTCATAAGCATCAAATGCCTCAATTTTCCTGATAAGTTCCGCAATTTCTTGATTATCAGTTTCATTAAGTTCATAACCTTTAAGTATGCAATTCCTTATTAATAGCCTTGAAGCTTTATCAAGTTTAAGAGCATAGTTGTACCAATATTCAGGACTAGCCTGATCTGTGGTTTTTTCTGCATTTCTAAAATTACTTAGTCCTGTGTAGAACACATCATCATTATCTAAATTTAATTTCCGTAAAGTTAAAATTAAAGATTCTATATTTTTGAAACTACTTTGGGAATGGGACTGCTGATAGCGAAATTCCCATAACTTAAAAATAGTATCTTTGATTTCTAAACCTGCTATACGTTTGTCTTCAGAAGAAGTAGGTAAATTATATTGTTCAAATAATTCTGCTAGATAGTGCAGTAACCATTGAGATAATGTATCGGTTTTATCTTCTAACTTAAATTCTTCTACTAGTCTTTTCCCTAGTTCGATAAGATTTTCAGTAGACATACATATCTCCATTCTTTTTCATTAAATAAACTCTTTTACTACTTGGTAAATACTCATCCAGTCCTTTTGAATCTTGTTTTGATTGATAACTACCATATTTATATCTACGATCGATATCTACAGAAATAATCATATCCATATCAAGTTTCTCAAGAAGTTCAAGAATGAATTTTCTATCCACTTTTAGCTTGTAACCATTTGAATATTCATAATCTTCATTTTTATATTTACCCCAAATAGAAAGATTTATAACCTTTTTATTTTCGTGAAACCAATTTTTTCTTAATGAATCAAAGGATAGATCCATTAAAGAAATGATATCTCTTGATGGTTGGGTAATCTCATATCTTAACGAAGCTCCCCATAAATCATCATCAAAATTTGATAGATCAATTTCTATCTCAGAAATCCATCCTTTTAATTCAAAATTATCTTCATCAAGTTCAAACTGTTCATCACCTGCACTAGGTAAATGATAAGAATGACTTGATTCAGCACTTTGTAAACTTCTCCAAAGCGCACTGGATGTTTTTGGGCTCACTAAGCTTGAGCGGATACGAATGTCTTTTGCCTGATCGAAATTATTTACTTCTGACCAAACACCCCATAAACAAAGTTCTGAATCACTGTGATAAATCGCATCGTTATAATCAATAGAAGCGCAACTGTAAGACCAATTTATAGAATTTTCTCTATCGTCTTTAAGCCACTCTGTTGTTATTCGAGGACATGGGTCTCTAAAATCACTTAGCCAATAAGGTTCTAAAGAGGACAAATCATATCGTCTAATCCAGTCATCAAACTCTCTCCATGAATATTCACTTGCAAGTAATGGGCTTGTTTGCAGTAGCTTATCTGCTGTAATCATCATTGCGTGGTAAGACAGATAGAAATCTAAATCTTCAACTTTAGGACTTGAACCATGGCTATGTCTTACTTGTTGCCAGTCATAAATTTCCATTTTATGACGTGCATCATTGGCTTTACGCTTATCCGTAAATCCAATTTCATTTTTTAATGTTTGAGTTGTTTCAAAGTATATGTGTGTAGGGTGTAACCCAAACATTGAGCCTAACGGATCAAGCCAGTAAGGTCCAAAATCAATACCAAATGAATCAATTTCATCTTGATTCATATCTGAATATTTTGAAAGATCAATAGCTTCTCGTTCTACTTTATTAAAATTAGATTTACCAACACCCTGATAGGTTTTAATTTCTTCTTCATTTAGGGTTATAAGCTTTAAACTAAATAGATTTAGAAGAATTTTTGAAGCAAGGAGTCGAATCATCAAATGTGGTCGATTTGGATCTACTAGCTGCTTAAAAATTTCAACATATTCAGCCAAAAAGTTATTAGGGCTATATGACACTTTTAATAAAGCATTAAGTAACCATTGAGTAGCAGAGTATTGATAAAATTCAAATTTGTGATCATAAAAACTTCGGTAATTTTTATCACTAATAAAATTAATTAAATTAGACAATAATTCTCTTTGCTCAAAATCACAAAGTAACTTAACAGTATGCGCCGCTTGCCATTTAATAGTATTGAAAGGAGATGCTAGGCCAGACCAAATATAACCTGATATAGATTCTATTATATTTTCTGGTGGTGCCAATTCCTCACGCCATTGCCCATCTGCGATATCTGATCCCAAATCACTTTCCAGTAAGCCTAGACCAAATTCCAAAACCTCACAGGATTGATTAGGTGCAATCATAGGTGTAAGTAAATGAGCTATCCTAAATAATCTTTCACTTTCTAAGGTAATGGAGCTTTCACTCATGCCCTCTAAGAGAGATTGAATATAGTCAGTCTTAGGTTTCCCAGTTAACTCAATTAAAATATGTAATTTCAGATTACTCACATAAGTATCTATATAAAAATCAGCATGACGTGTTTTCAGAAATTGTTTTACTCTCGAATCTAAAACTTCTAAAAATGACATTCTACTTTTAAAGCGAGAAGGTATAGCTTTTAAAAGATCATCTAAGTCATACATTCCATTTCTAGGATTATCGAACCACCAATTGATCAATGATATTGCTTGTGACGGACTTATTTTTTGAAAAAGCTGTACATAAAAAGCTCTTTTGATCCAATGCTTATTTTCCAATTTCTGAAAATCATTAAAAGCTGAATCAAAGTCTACACTTCGATTTGAATCAGTGTAATTTTCAAAAAACACATTCCAATCAAACTTTTCTTGGTCGTAAGTTGATGAGTCAGTTGCTTCTTCTACTTGAACATAAACCTCTGAATTACTGAGGGATAAGAAAAAATCTTGAACAGTTTGATCTGTTATATGAAATGCCTCGACTAAATCTCTGAGGCGATTAATATGTTTTTCTGATGGATGAGGTACAACAATATAAAGATAGAAAATTTGTAAAACTTTTCTTTTTAGTTCATCACTTAAATCTAATGATTTAATAGAGCTTAATAGATTATCTAAGTCATATGTAGCTCCCATCGCTTTGAAAGCCAATGGTATCAATGGTGATAAAAGTGGTTCTTTAAGTAACTTATCCACCAAATTGCCTAATATTCTATCTTTATCACCAAATCTACGATCATGCCAACGGCTAGCAATAGCAAATGCTGAATTAGGATCTAAATCATAAATTGCATCAACTGTGTAATCCCATGGAAAATGTTTATCTCTATGCACATATTTATATGTCAATTCAGCACATTGACTAAAGCGATAGCATAGCCGTGGTTTTCTATTATTTTGCTCCTGTCCAGCTCTTACGCCATAGCAAAGTAATGCATTCCATCGTTGTAGATTTTCTTCGCCTAGTTTACTACTTACTTCAATGGCTTTATTTAATATTGCAGTAGCTTCTTCTTGATCCAGAGGAAAAATTGATTGTGCGATTGACATATAATCACTAACCAATATTTCTGCATGATCATCACTAGTTTCAAGTGTTTCTAAATTTTTTTCTATATTTTGATAACAATAATCTTCCAATCCATATTGTTTCTGCAAAGCCAAAATAAACGTGAAATGATTACGGGTTTGAGGATAAATTTTTTCTTTGAAATTGTTTTCTATCTGTGGGTAAGTTTCTTGGCTAAGATGATTATTTAAAATTAAAATATCGAACCAAATTTTTGCAATTTCATTCTCAAGATGATTTCCATATTCTCTATAAGAATATCCTTGAGCCTTATTTGAATCTAATTTAGCTTGTTCAATCAATGAATCAAGTTTTTCAGGCAAGATTGGCTCAATGATTGAATGAGCATATAATTTGTACCATGGTAAAACTGCTGCAACATCTCGTTTTAATGTTGTAATTTCCTCTGATGAGCTATAGGACGTATCTTTTAAGAATTCGTCTTTTAATCTATCAGATACTAAATCAATTAGTTCTAATGACTTATTATCCCATGCTTTATGTAAAGCATAAGCTTTCATGTAGGTGGCTCTATCTGAGTTTCCAAAACGATCTGTAATTTCATACGGTATTTGAGCAGGTAGATATTTTGATAAAATTTGATATGCTTCAGTGGAAGAACAAAGTGGTTGCTTAAATACTACTTCTAAAAAGCAAAGAATGGGAGTTAGACCAATATCAAGTTTTACTTTGGCGTAACTCAGTAATTTTAAAATTCGTGAAAAATTTTCAGAATGGATAACATAGTGATTTAATTTAAGTATCTGTACAGCACCTAAAGTTAAAAATAGGTTATTACCTGATTTATCTAATATTTCCTGTATGATTCCTTTTTTATTGAGTTTAATTAGCTCTATAGTTGTAAGCTTGGCTACTTCATAACTTATACTTTTTGGACGCCATCTACGAAGCCAATTAATAGCATAGTCAACTCCCTCTAAAGTAATTAAGGTAATAAAATAATCACTAATCTCTTTATATTCTATTTTGTGATTATGTTTTTGATCTTTTGGAAGTTTAAACCAACTAATTAACCATTCATTAGCTATACGAAGTTTACTGCGAGATTCTCCATGAAACTCTTCTCGATATGAGAGAAGTTTAGCCTCAGTAATGTATTTCGAGCCGTGCCATGAACCACCTTTAAATACTTTTTCAGAGATTAATTCTAAAATTTGATTATCATTAAAAGTTGTACCAACTAGATCAATATTTTCTTCCAGTAATTGATGTTGCCTAGTCTCTGCTGCAACCTCTCCACCAGCTTTTAATGACAACTTAGCAACTTCTGTATATTTACCAAGTTTTAGGCCAGCTTTAATTGCAAATTGTAGACGTTGCAATTCGACCTTTCTTTTTTCTAGAGTAGAATTAGTTGGTAACATTTCAGAATTCAAAGATAGTTCAACTAATTCCTCAAAATTACCTGCATCCATCAAGATTTGAGGTAGTACAGAAGCAGCATATACAGAATTTACAGCGAGAGGTTTAAGTTTATAAATAAACTCATTCAGTAAGCCAATATCTTTTGGTTTGTAAATTTCACGGAACCAAGACTCAGTTGGCTCATCAACAAATTGAATATTATTGTCGCTAAGACGAATTGGATGACCACCTATATCAGCAATAATACTTCTTATTTGATCAGCCCTGATATCAGTTAAATCCGATAAAGTTTGAAGTGGAATTAAGGGACGTAAAATAGCAATTGAAGTGAGCAATAAATCAATTTCTTTTGATTCAGAGTGATTTTGTTCTTTGAATGTAGAAATTGCCTTGTCTAATAAATCTTTGATTGTATCTTCTACACTTTTTGGGGTTCCACCGAAGAATGAAAGAATCTCATGCAAAGTTAAGTTCTGTTCTAAAGCAATGCCTTGGACTCGTGGATTTCCACTAGTAAGTCTATGAAACTCTATGGCGTCTTGTGTTGAAACTTCAGTATAGTAATTTAATAGATGTTGTTTTGTTTCATCTTCTGTAAAACCTTCTAAATCAAGAATTTCAACATCTTGCTTAGGCATTAGGAGTTCAACCCTATAAGGTCTTGCTAAAGCAATTATTTTAATATTTTTTGGTAATGTCTCTTGCAGTAGATCAGTTATAAAAGAGCGACCGTAGTTGAATTCTTCTGCTGCCATTTGAGAGTTATCAGCAGCATCAACTACTATAAATAGCTGAGCATTGTCACTAGAGATTCTTTCAGATACTTGCTTTAATCTAAACAAAAAAGCCTTGATATATTCACTAGGACCTGCGCTTGTAGTTGGTATTAATGGATGACATAAGCCCAATCCAGCTAATTCATTTGCAATTTGGACTAAACCAATTTTATGCGAATGTCTAGCTGATGAAGATTGTCTGTAATCCCCATTACCAAAACAATCATAGACAATTGATAGAGATCCAAATGGGATATAGTTGCGAATTTGCGTACTTAAAATTGATTTACCTACACCACCTTCAGCTTGAATAATAAATTTTTGATTACCTGATCCAATAATTGTATCAATGATAGTTCTTATGTTAAGTCTATCTACGATTTTCTCTAATTTTTTTATTAAATTTTTTACAGGAAATAAATCATCAGAATTCGTTTTTAATGCGCGAAGTACATCGTACCGCGTAATTTCTGGGGTATGTTGGTTTTCGCTAAGTGCTTTACGAGTAATAAGTTCTTTTAATTCATTAGGAGCATTAATATCATCGCCTGGTAGGTAACCAGAGACTTCTTGAGCTAGAATTTCCCGTTGAGCTATGTAGTTTGGCTCTTGTGATGGGAATTTTATAAGCTTAATGAACTCTTCTAAATCTTGACCACTCAGACTAGTATATTCTTCTAACTTTCTAAGATTAGTAGACTTAGTAACTTGTCCTGTTTCTTGTAATTGTTTAATTGATTCATAGAAATCTGCACTAACTGCTCTATTAGAAATAAAATGAAATTCTACTTTCTTTAGAACATCTGTCTTCTGTTCAATAGTTAACAGTTTACGATATCTTTTTGAAAAACCTTTAATCGTTTTCTCTAAGTCGCTAGGTTTAAAACTATCACTTTCATGTACAGTAGTATGCTTGAGTTGGGAATAAATAATCTTAGAGGCATCTGAGAACTTGTTTGATTCGTAGTATTCGCCTACATCCACAATTTCCTCGCCATCACCCACCGTTTCAATAAATTCAGATTTACTAGGACCTTCAATAGTTAAGGTATGTAATCTGGATACAGGATTTAGAAGTAGGAGAGCTTTTCTTGAGGCCCATAAATAATGAAATTGATCGCCATCTCTACTTGTCCTGACTAAATCTGTATTACCCATGAATATACCTGTTTAAAAAATCCTAAAATGTTTCTAATTTCAAACTATTGATAACCATTTCATCGAACCGTGAAATAAACAATTAATAGGTCATGTACCACGGATACTAAGCCGATCTATAAAACTTCACTTTAGAATCTAGATCTGATGAATTTTGCTTTTTATTCCGCTTGTAATCACTTAGATGACTCTCAAATTTCTTTGAGGTCTATTGTGTTTGATTTAAAAAAGAAAAGCTATACATCTTAATGGAATGCGTCAGTTTATGACGCAATACTTACTTTTCTATCTATATATTTGTTAAATTTTTTGCTTAGATAAAAGATCTATTCATGCATAGGATGTTACATATGGAGTGGGTTAAACTAATAGTAGGAGTTTTATTAGGGCTTGGCTTTTTTGGAACAATGATTAAATGGATTTTTTCTCCAAGATTTCGTATGGAATTAAAAAAGAAAAATTTCAAAGAAGATAAAATAGAGTTGGATAATTATTTAGAAGCATGTAAGAAATTTAACCAAAATAAAAATTCATTACAACCTATACAATTCCAATATGCGACTAATCATTTTTTAGGAACTAATAGATATCACTATAGTTTTTTCAATAAACGAATTAATAATTTATGGAACTTCAACAAGATTTTTTCAGATTTAAATCATGGTTATTTCTTCCTAAAACAAAGCATAGAAAATAATCAAGCATATTTAGAATATACCTTTAAAGAAAAAACGATTAAGAATATCAAGTCAACAGCAATAATAATACTTATTTGTGCTGCATTAGTATATCTAGGTTTAGTAATATTTGAAGTATTTTTCCTAGAAGAACTTACTTCAAGTAAACGAATAGATAAGGATGCATATTCATTTTATAAAATTCTTTCCTGTATAGTGTATGTCGTTCTGATCATTGGGGCATCATACTTTGGTGGTAAAGCAAGTACGGCTTTATATCTGAAAGATATTTTTGATATTAGGAATAAGAGTGATCAGAATTAAATTTCTAAAGTCGACAAAAAATTTAATTAGACTTCTCAATAAATTTTAAAACTTCTAATTTCTGTAACTCTGATAGCAAATGCAATTTTAATATAATTTCAGCCATCAAGCTATCTTCGGTATAAAAATAAGAAACAGGTACTTCTAAAACATCCGCAATTTTTGTTGCCATGAGAAAATCTGGCACATGTTTTCCCGTTTCATATTGATTCATCCTCGCACTAGCAGAGGATTCATCTATACCTGCCAAGATTCCTAATCGTTCTTGAGAAAGTTTTTTTTCTGTTCGGGCAGTTCTTAAGCGCACAGAAAAAATATTTGAAGTATTTCGTACCATGAGCTTAGTAATAGATCATAAAACTAAGATTTTCTTAGTTTTGAGTTGATTTTTTACTAAGGATTCCTTAGTATTTTTTAAGACTAAGGAATCCTTAGCTTCAATCAATTAGATACGATAGGGATTCATGATCATTTACTTCGTAGTTTTATCAATGCTCAATTTTGCAAAAAAGTTCTCGTACATAGATGTATAGGAAAACTGTTCAAACTAAGTGAAACATTAAAGAGAGGGATAATGAATACAATTAAATTAATTATTGGACTTTCATTCATAACAAGTATGGTCGGCTGTGCAACCGTTAATCATATAAAAATGTCTGATGTCTCAAATTTTAAAAGTCCTAGTGAAGTCATTACTGCAAAACAACTGAATGGGAGGAGTGGCTCAGGAAAAGAGTATATGGTTTCCTCCGAGTTACTTGATCATAAAATTCCATTCACTTATTTAAAAACATTTTGTGAATCACAAAATGGACATTTTGTTCAAACATATCAATCTAAATTTTCTAGGTTAACAACACCTATTCAGGGTTATACAGATATTGCACTAAAATATATTGGAGGGTTTACTTGTTCAGCTTCACAGCCTTGGGGTGTACGAATTGAACCCATTGCCAATAGATACAATCAACTATACCAGCTCACTTTTCTTACATTAAAAACTGAATTAGCTACTCCTACCGATCTTCTAAATACTTCAAATGATTACTATACACTTGATCTCAAAAAACAACGAGAGATCGATGCTCAAAGACAACAACGAAATCAAGAGATTAGAAATCAACAACAAAACTATCAACGTATGGTTGCGGCTAATGCACCTAAAGCAAATGATATTGGTCATACAATTTGTAAAGATACTTCAGTTTCTGAATATACAGGTTTAGTAGTGCTTGGGCAGCCCCAATTTCGAACTGTGGATGGTGCAAAAGTGATTGCAAATCTAGAAGCTATTAGTAACAACAATCTTAAAATCAACATCAAAGGTTGGCTAAGTAATAACAATAGTATTGCTTCAGGAAATAACGTGATGTACAAGCAAACACCACTTGAGTCGGGAAGAGTGATTTGGGATAGCAAAGAAAATTGGTATACCTGTGCGTATTAGAAACAGCCAATATTCAATCAGTTGCATCCAAGAGATTTAAGCATATAAATCTAATTAATATGTCTATCTTTTGGATGCATACATGTTATATGTTTACCCTTCATTCAATTTTAGGGAAAGTTTGCATATAGGATTAGTAATCCTAGCTATATTTCTGGAAATTGTATTATGTCAAAATCAGTTAACTTACCTTTGTATAATGATTTTTTAAAAATTTTCATTGAGTATGAAATAGTCAATTGGCAAGCAAAGCATTTTTGGGAGAAAATGAAATTAAATCAACATTACAGGACTAAAGAAGATAAACGTTTAATGTATGTGGGACTAAAAATTCTACTTAAATGTGAATATCTTAAAGTTGATGTGGATCAATCCTCAAAAAAAGCTTTTAGTTACAATGAGACTCATCGCTTGAATGAACTCAGAGATAAGCATAAAAAACAAAAACTTGAATCGATATTCTCAATAAAAAGAGCTGAGTTTTTAAATGAAATAGATGATAAAGAAAATAATATTAAATTCATTGAATCATTGCTATCAGATGATAAAACTTTAAAAAATATTTTATTAATCATAAAGAAAAATTAAAAAAGATATAAAGAACATTAAATCAAATATTAGGTTTATGGATGAGATTATGAATTAATAAATATTAAATTATTAAAAAACAAAAATAAAATCAAACATTAATTTAATATTATTTTTCTTAACCTATGTATTTTAACAATATATCTTTTTGTCAAATTTATTCAAAATTCGTCTAATATGATCAAATCAATTAAACAAGTTAGAGATGATTTTTTAAAATCAGGAATATCTATTGCTGAATGGTCGAGGAATAACAATTTCTCACCTGATCTTGTATATCGAATTTTTAAAAGTAATAAAATTCCGCAGCGTGGTGAAAGCCATAAAATAGCTGTAAAACTTGGAATTAAGGAGGAAAAACATATGACTTAATTCAATGTAGTTTTTATTTAACCGCAGAAAGTATAAAGACCCATGGTTGCACATGAGTCTTTATAGGGTTGTCTATCAATTGGAATCTCAAGACAAATCCATTCTAGAAGACATTACTAAATTAAGCAATGTTTAAGGTGCTTTCTGCCTCATTTTCTTATTCTGAGGTAAATTCTATGAACACATCTATTGAAAAAATTAGGCTAGTGGTTAGCTATTTATTTAATTATCAAAGTAACAGAGAAATCTCCAAAATTGTAGCAGTTTCTCGTGAAACTGTAGCGAAAATAAAGACTTTATTGCATCTATCAGGATTAACGTTTGACGAATTCACAGAACTTAGCAATTCTGAGTTAGAAGAAAGATTGAAAATCGATCGTTCTATTCAAAGGATTAAAAAACCACAACCAAATGCCGAAAAACTTTGTAAAGAGTTGCTAGAACATAAGGGACTTACAAAAGCAGTCCTATGGGAAGAGTATCGCTTGCAAACAAATGGAAATGGCGTAGGTTATACAAGATTTTGTGAGTTAATAAAAGAAGAGCAAAAGCAAAAGAATATCTCAAAAAAACAAGAATATTATCCCGCTGAAACTATACAAATTGATTATAGTGGCGATCTTATCGATATTGAATTATCAAATGGTGACGTACTTAAAGTTAATATTTTTGTTGGTATTTTGCCTTTTTCAAAATGGATTTTTGCTTATGCTACAAAAACACAAAAGACTGAAGATTGGATTAAAGGATGTATCATGATGTTCAATAAAATGAATGGAATACCTCAAACCATCATTTGTGATAATGCTAAAGCATTAATTGTTAAAAATAAAAATAGAGTTGTAGAGATTAATTCATATTTTCAAGAATTTTTGGAGTTTCATAAAATAAATGTTCTCCCTGCTCGCCCTAAAAAACCTCGTGATAAAGCTAGTGGCGAAAATGCAGTCAATATCATACAAAAGCAAGTTTTAATGCGCATGCGCAATGAAAAGTTTTCAAGCCTAGAAGCTCTAAATGAAAGGCTTGAGTATATGACAGACTGCTACAATCATAAAAAGACAAAAACTTTTCCCGATAGCAGGATGGCTATTTTCATTGAGCAAGAAAAAAAAGCATTGCGCCCTTTACCTATGATTAGATATAAGATATTTGAAAAATATATAAAGACGGTAGTACCTTCAGATTATCATGTACACTATTTAAATAATTTCTATTCCGTTCCATATAAATATATTAGAGAAACGGTTGAATTAAAAATTTCAGATAATGAGATATGTATTTTTCATGATAAGAAATTAATAGCTAAGCATATACTTCTTGTAGGAGTTGGAAGAACATCTACAAAAAATGAACATCAGGTTGAGAAACATAAGATAAAAGACTATTTATCGAAGGACAGCATCCTAAGCTGGTCAAAAATAATTGGAGTGAATACTTTCAATTATTGTAATTTTATTTTGCAAAAGGATAGTAACTTATATAATAACTTAAATTATTTATTTAATTTAAGGGAATGGATAATGGATAAGGAATTCGATGATAGGGTTGAAGAAGCATTATCGTATGCTTACAAATTAAAAATAGAGAATTTATCTCGTCTGAAAGCGATTATCGAATCAAAATCATATCTTAACATCAAGAATAATACATCGAGAAAGCATAAAAATTTAAGAGGTGCAGATTACTATAAGAAGGCAGAAAAATGTTAAGTCATCAATTAACCATCTTGCTAAAAAAACTAAAACTACATAATTTTGTTACATCATTAGATGCTAATATTGATGCTGTTTATTCAAATAAATTAAATTTTGAAGAGGCTCTGATTGATGCTTGTAATACAGAATTGTTGATACGCCATCAAAAGACTCTTAATCGACTGATAAGAGGTGCAAATTTATGATATCCACAGGCATGTGTTGATGATGTCAATTTTTCTGTCGAACGTGGAGGATTATCTAGGCAGGTTATAAATAGATTTTCAGAATGCACATGGATTAATATTCATAAAAATATAAATATATTAGGCCCAACTGGAATAGGTAAAACATGGCTTGCCTGTGCATTCGCTACCGAAGCATGTAAACGTGGATATAAAACTAGCTTTTATAAAGCTTCTAAGTTTATTGATTTGTTAGAACGGGCAGTTGATGATTCCAATGATGAGCTGTTTATAAAAAATTTGATTAAATTTAATCTAATTGTAATTGATGATTTTGGTCTCAATACCATTCCTTCCAAAGTT
Source organism: Acinetobacter sp. NBRC 100985 (assembly GCF_000241225.1). Lineage (NCBI taxonomy): Bacteria > Pseudomonadati > Pseudomonadota > Gammaproteobacteria > Moraxellales > Moraxellaceae > Acinetobacter > Acinetobacter sp. NBRC 100985. The sequence continues at coordinate 133,826 of NZ_BAEB01000021.1, forward strand.
GAAAATCTTTTATTAGATTTTGTAGATAGATATTCAATAAACGGAAGCTTACTGATAACAAGTCAGTTTTCTTATGATTTATGGTATGAGAAATTTCATGATCCTACGATAGCTGATGCAATTCTAGATCGAATTATTCATAATTCTTATACTCTGGAAATAAGTGGTGACTCCATGAGAAGAGTCGGATCTACTGATGACATAGCTACTCTTTAAGAGTGGCTGGTTTTAAAGTGAAATACGTGGCAAATTTTAAGTGTGATATACAATGAATTAGATAATTTTGAATTGAAAGAAAAACTAATAGCTACGATTCCGCATATTGCTGAAATTTTTAATAGAATTGGATATAAGAATTTAAGGGCATTCAAGCAAAGTATTTTTGACTTTGAGCGATTTTATATAAAAGATACTTTTGAATGGAAAGGAGATTTTGATCAAGAGATTTTTGAGAAAATTTTAAAGTATTTCTTAATTCTTTCATTAGAGAACAAAAAAGGACGTTTTCAGAACGAGATTTTAAAATTCAAGGAAGATGAGGAGAAAAATAATAAGATTGAAGAAAAAGATAAAAATGAGATTTTGAAAATTTTTCGTGGAATTGATAGTAAGGACTCAGAGGAGTTCATGAATAAATATGGTTTGTCATTGAGTGATTTTATTTTTTCACCAGAAGTATGGAATGAAATTATTAATTTGAATATTGTAGATAAAAATAAAATAGATTTAGAGTTGTATGAAGCTCATTTTAGATTAAAAGAAGAGAAGCCTACTTGGTTTAAGTTAATGGGTTTTTGGGATTTAAGTGATTTGGAGTTTGATGATTTAATAAAAAAAGCAAAAGAAGAAATTGAGAGTAATAGACTGAAACATCCTACAGATGTACTACATACTATTAGCATGTTGATTTATTTTAAAGAAAATAAGCTTATATTTTTTAGAGTAGATAAGTTGTTGCCAGTTGCTAAAGCTCATTGGATAAATATTTTTGAAATTCAAGAAAGAATAAGAGAAATAAATGATTTTAGTTTTACTGAATATTCTGGTTCATATGGTTTTTTTGCTAAAGGAATAGAGGAGTTTGATAAGTTTATCAGAGAAATCATGGAATCCTATAAAGATAAATATAAAGCAAAAAATATAAAAAGGGTTCAAGAGCTATTGATGTTAATGGAAACAAATGGTTGGTTGTTTGCTCAACGTATCAGCTTAACGAATAGAGAGGAAAACTTTTACTATGATTTACCAATTTTAAAAGAAATCAACTCTGAAGAGTTCGCAAGAAAACTTTGTAATACTAATATCCATCATTGTAATAGCATACTTTATGGGCTTTCTACTAGATATAAAATTAAAGCTTCGTTTGACATGTATAAAGAGGAAAAAGATTGGTTTGATAATGTAGAAGATATTATTAGAACAAAGATATTTCCGATAGCTAATAAGATTCTAAGAGCGAAAATTACTTTAAGAATCCTCCCTGAAATTTCAAAAATTAAGAAAGATGCAATAAGATAATAAAAAAGCCCCTACAACGTAGAGGCTTTTCTCATCTAAGATTTAAAATCTTAAGAAACTTTATCGCCAGCTTTAGCGCCAGATTCAGGTGAAATCACCCAAACACCTTCGCCATTACCCGCTGCAAGTACCATACCGTTAGAAATACCAAAACGCATTTTACGAGGTGCAAGGTTAGCGACCATCACCACCAATTTGCCTTTTAAGTCTTCTGGCTGATAGAACTCACGAATGCCACTAAACACATTACGTGGTTCAGCTTCACCTACATTCAAAGTGAGTTGAAGTAATTTATCAGAACCTTCGACAGTTGAAGCTTCTAAAACTTCTGCTACACGGAGGTCAACTTTCATAAAGTCTTCAATACCAATAATTTCAGCTTCACCCACTTTAGGCTCAGGCTTCTTCTCGGCTTTCTTCTCTTTTTTCTTTTCCACTTTTGGTGCTTCTGCCGCAGCAGCTAAAGAGTCTTTCGATGCATCCACCATCGCTGTAACTGCTTTAGGATCAACACGTTGCATCAGTGGTTGGAATTGAGCAATTTCATGTCCAATTAAGATTTGCTGACGTGATGCAAAGTTAAAACTTTCAAGTTGTAAGAATGCTTGAACTTGAGCTGCAAGTGTCGGAAGAACAGGAGCCAAATAAATCGCAAGCTGACGGAATAAGTTAATGCCGACTGAGCATACATCATGAACTTGTTGTTCTTGACCTTCTTGCTTAGCAAGTGCCCATGGCTTTTTCTCGTCGATATATTGATTCGCTTTATCCGCAAGTGCCATGATTTCACGGATCGCCGCAGAAAATTCACGATCTTCATAGGCTTGAGCAATTGAATCGCCCGCATCAATAAAGCTTTGCACAAGTTCAGGTTCTGCACATGTGCTTGAAAGCGTATTGTTGAAAGTGGTGTTAATAAATTTTGCACAACGGCTGGCAATATTCACTACTTTACCAACAAGGTCAGAATTCACTTTTTGAACGAAGTCATCTAAGTTCAAATCTGAATCTTCAACTTTGTCTGAAAGCTTAGAGGCAAAGTAATAACGTAAATATTCAGGATTCAAATGCTGTAAATACGTTTCAGCTTTAATGAATGTGCCGCGAGACTTCGACATCTTCTGACCATTCACCGTCAAGAAACCATTTACAAATAAACCTGATGGCGTGCGGTAGTTTGCACCTTCAAGCATTGCAGGCCAGAACAACGCATGGAAGTAAACGATGTCTTTACCGATGAAGTGATAGACTTCATTTTCAGAATCTTTTTTCCAGAAATCATCGAAGCTTAGATCAGGGCGTTTCGTTTTGATATAGTTTTCAAAACTCGACATATAACCAATCGGCGCATCGACCCAAACATAGAAATATTTATTCGGTGCATCGGGAATTTCAAAGCCAAAATAAGGTGCATCACGAGAAATATCCCAATCCGCTAAACCTGCGTCAAACCATTCATCAAGTTTGTTGGCAATGGATAAAGGTAAGCGGCCTTCGTCACGCGTCCACTTCTGTAAATATTCTGCAAAATTTGGCAGCTTAAAGAAATAATGGTCTGAAGATTTCTCAACAGGTGTTGCACCACTTAGCGTTGAGCGAGGGTTCAGTAATTCGGTTGCATTGTAAGTTGTACCGCAGACTTCACATGAGTCGCCGTATTGATCTTCCGCTTTACATTTCGGACAAGTGCCCTTGATGAAACGGTCAGATAGGAACATGCCTTTTTCAGGATCAAATAACTGGGTTACAGGACGAACTGCGATGTTGTCTGCTTCACGGTTTTTGATATAAATCTCAGAAGCGCGTGCTTTGTTTGCATCGCTATGCGTTGAATCATAATGATCAAAATGCACGCCAAAACCATCAAAATCACGAATATGCTCTTTCTGCACATTGGCAATTTGCGCTTCTGGGCTAATCCCATTCGCTTCAGCACGTAACATGATCGCAGTACCGTGAGCATCATCCGCGCATACATAAGTCACGTCATGGCCCATTGCACGCATCGCACGAACCCAAATATCTGCTTGGATATAACCGAGTAAGTGACCCATATGGATTGGACCATTGGCATAAGGTAGGGCATTGGTGACTAAAATTTTACGCACGGATATTGTTCTCTCATTCGTATTTGCAAGGCAGATGATTTTACATGACTTAGGACAGACTTGCACAAATGAATCAGGGAAATCTTTTAATCCTATTGTGATCTCATCGTTTTAAGACTTCATGCAATCTTCACATTGGCTTCAATCAAAGCACATTTGTTTGATTGAGAATAATTACAATATCAAAGAATGGAAAATAAAAATGAGATCTTGGTCTTTAGTCTGTGCATCATTGGTTGCGAGTTTGGTGTCTGTTTTAAGTTTTGTTATTCCTTTCTGTGTATTTTTATATGTTCAGCAGGATCATGTGACACGCCTAGCGAGCCGAGGATTTGAAGTTATGGTCTATCTGACACCGATTTTATGGCTAATTGGCTTTATTGCTTACGCTATTGTATTGGCGGTATTGAAGTTGCCGAAAAAGATTTTCGATCTTGTTCAAATTTTAAAATCGGGCTTGGTTCTTTTTATTGTGTGGATGCCATTCGTTTTAATGATTTTTTTAGAAGCTCAAGTTGATCAGACTGATTTCTCAGTATTATTTATTGGTTTGATGGTTTATTTTGCACTTTTGTTTTTAATGGTTTTGGGATGTATGAGTGCGAATGCTTGTTATTTTGTGCTAGAGAATAAAAGGAAAGAGATATTCTAATCTGTATTAAAACTCAAGCCTAAAACATGTGCCCCGAAGGATCACATGTTCTGCATTTGCTTAACCGTCACACTCTGCTTTGAGTTTTTTCTTAAAGAGATGATTTTCCCTTTAGATAAGAAATGAATGTGATAGCTCTTTAAGCTATTGGTTTTAGGATCAACTGTAATTTCAGCAAATAAAGGCGTTTGCCAAAGTTCATCACTGCCCAGCGTCCCTAACCAAGCTTGCGCTTTGATTGCAGCGGTAAATTCATCTTTAATTTCTAAATTGCTGATGCTGAGTTCACTGCACCAATGAACAGTTTTTGGGAACTCAACTTTAGAAAATTTCCAACAAATCGAAAGCGCTAAACTACTTTCAATACCAGCATAATCATTACTTTCATGGTGAATGACTGGAATCAGTTGTTCAGCCAAATCTCCTTCAAACGAAAGAATCATATTTTGGATTCTTCTTTTACTTGAAAGGATGTACTTCAAACGCTTTTCTTGAGCTTGCAGTTCATTTTGAATTTCTAAGAGTTCATTTTCATTCATATATACAGTTCTATAGACAAGGACTATGATTTCGATATGAGCAAAAGTATATCTGATCTATCTCCTTATATTGTTAATAGTTTTTAATTCATATTTGATGGTTCTAAAAATGATCGAAACACCTAGACTGATTTTGCGCCAATGGTTGCCAGAGGATTATCCGTGCTTTGCTCAGATGAGTACGAATCCCAAAGTGATGCAGTATTTTCCGAAGTTACTGTCACGCTCTGAAAGTGATGCATTGATTGATAAATTCCACGACATCATTGATCATCAAGGTTGGGGATTTTGGGCAGTCGAATTAAAAGCAACGCATCAATTCATTGGCTTTGTTGGTTTACATGAACAAGCAACACAGTTTTCATTTTCGCCATGTGTAGAAATCGGTTGGCGTTTAGATCATGCGTATTGGGGACAGGGCTATGCGACGGAAGCGGCTCAGGCTGCTTTAAAATTTGCCTTTGACCAATTGGCATTAGAAAAAGTAGTTTCATTTACGACTCTGGAAAATACGAAGTCTCAATCAGTCATGCAGAAGCTCAATATGACATATGTTAAAGACTTTCAACATCCAGCTTTGGCAGTGGATCATCCTTTATGTTGGCATGTGCTTTATCAAATAGAAAAAAATGATTTTTGCTGAGTAAATAACAATTAGATCTTGTTTTGTAAAGCTTTAATGTGGAAGTGTAGTGATCAGAAAAGTATTTGAATCTTCCTGTATTTGCTTTGTTTCAATTTGCAGCGAATAGCGAAAACATCCTTTAAACGCGTTATAAATGAGTCTGATCCAAACAATATGTTTTTTAGCTATAGTGAGGAATGAACATGACAAACGAAAAAATTGATGAATTAAAAACTCAAGCAAATGAATTAGGTAATGATCTGAAATACAAAGCGAAAGAAGCTCAGTTGCAAGGCGAGAAAGCCGTTGATGATTTAAAGCATTCAGCTGAGGAATTAAAGTTGAAAGGCGAAAAAGCTTTAGATGACTTGAAGAAAGATGTATCTGAGCAAAATGAGGAAGGCAAACAAGCATTCTCAAGTAAAGTAGATGAAATCAAAGCTAAACTTGAAGATACACAACACAATGTTCAAGATAAGTTTGATCATTTGAAAGAAGAAGCTGGTCATAAGTTTGATGATGCAAAAGCAAGAGCTGCTGAATTGAAAGATGAAGCCTCTGCGAAATTTGATGATCTCAAAGCTCAAGCAGGTCATAAGCTAGATGATCTCAAAAAAGCGGCATCAGACACATTGAATAAATTTAAAGGCTAACCTTAATTTATTTTTATTAATGTTTTCTCAAGCTCATATTCTGGAAATACATAGGCTCTAAAAAATGAGCAATTATCTTTCTGGATATGAGCTTCAACTTTCTAATACTGCTACACTAGCCACACTCAGTGATACGTTGATCTGTTTTTGGAGTAAACAAAATGTCGTGGCTTTCTTCCTTAAAATCTGTTTTTTCACCAGCGCAAGAAGTGAAGGAAGATGATATTCAAACTGTTCTCCAAAACTATGTTTTACCTAACTCTAGCAATGCTTTAAAAGATCGCATTAGCCAAGTGAATGTAGAAGGTCGAGTGTTACAGCTAACGATCAATACTTATCCTGAAGAGAAAGATTATTTACAACAGATCCATGATGATCTCGCGGATGCGTTAGAGAAATGCGGCATTCAAGAGTTGAATCTACACATTATTCAACAGAAACATGCAGCTCATGGTGAAGCAGGGCATAGTTGTTCATCTAAGTCAAAAGCTGAAAATAGTAATCTTCCACCTGTGATGGATGCATCTCCAAAAGCAGAGGTTGATCCAAACAATCCACCGATTCAAAAAGCAGCGCCACAGCAACGTGATGTAGCGGCGCATCCTCGTATCCAAAATGTGATTTTGGTGTCATCAGGCAAAGGCGGTGTAGGTAAATCTACAACAACTGTCAACCTTGCACTTGCATTACAAAAGTTAGGTCTAAAAGTGGGTGTTTTAGATGCTGATATCTATGGGCCGAGTATTCCAACGATGTTGGGTAATGCAGGTAGAACACCTCTCATCGAAAATGAAAATTTTGTTCCTATAGATGCCTATGGTATGGCGGTTTTGTCGATTGGACATTTAATTGGTGCACTTAACACACCTGTCGCTTGGCGTGGACCGAAAGCAACAGGGGCATTAATGCAATTGTTTAATCAAACTCTTTGGCCTGATTTGGATGTGCTTGTAATTGATATGCCACCTGGTACAGGTGATATTCAACTTACACTGGCGCAACGTATTCCAGTAACAGGCGCAGTGATTGTAACAACCCCACAAAACGTTGCACTTATGGATGCAACTAAAGGTATTGAGCTATTTAATAAAGTTAACATTCCCGTGTTAGGTGTGATTGAGAATATGTCTACGCATATTTGTTCTAACTGTGGTCACGAAGAGCAAATTTTTGGTACGGGTGGTGGTGATCAGCTTTCTGAACAATACGAGATTCCATTGCTCGGACGTTTACCTTTGAACGTTCAAATTCGTGAAAATGCCGATAACGGTAAACCAAGCGTTGTTGCCCAAGATGAGGCAGCAGATAGTTATATGAACATAGCGCAAGCCGTTATGGTGCAAATGGATAAATTACCCAAGCGCCAACGTGATGATAAACGCATATTTTAAATGACCTAATAAAGCCCAGCGAATAAAGCTGGGTTTTTACTATTTGATTAAAAAAGTTATTTATTTAATTGTTTTAAAATAATTTATAAATCTAAAAATTGGTATACAGATTGCTTGTAAGCTATTTTAACAAGTCTATAGGCAAATCATGTTGTTTAAGCGAATCATGGCTATCACAAGCGTTTGTAGTGCATTAATTCTTGGTGCGTGTAATGATGATAACAACCAATCATCTAGCTCATCATCTCCCCAGCCAAAGCAACTACAGCCAATCATTATACAAGGTGCCTTGCCTGTAGAGTCTGAAAGCATGGCTGCCAAACTAGACAATGTAAGTGTTGAAACCATTGGTGGTTGGAAGTTTTGGAAAGGAACTTACAAAAATTATCCTGTGATTGTATCTAAAACCCGAATGGGCATGAGTAATTCGGCTGCTGCGACCGCAATTGCAATTCAGCGCTATCAACCAATTGCTATCATTAACCAAGGAACGTCTGGTGGTCATGATCCAGCATTGCATGTATTCGATATTGTCCTAGGCAAATACACAACCAATATCGGGGCATTTAGAACGCCTAAACAACCTGTTGGTGGAGGTTCAGACTCACTGACGTGGAATGAAGCGTTCGATGTGTTACCCGATGATGAATCAGATCCTGAGCCAATTGCGATTAGAAAATTTGAAGGGGATAATGACTTACTTCTTGCCGCTTATAACGCCAAAGTGAACTACACAAAAGGTCAAGTTGTTGAGGGTACGATTGGCTCCGCAGATGTGTGGAATAATGAGCTTGATCGAATTAATTTTTTCCATACCCGATATGGAACTTCTGTTGAGGAAATGGAAGCTGCTTCTGTTGCACAGATTGCGCAACAATTTAATGTTCCATTTCTAGGTATTCGTATTTTATCCAATAACATTACCAATAATGGAGCATATGACCCCGCGACTGGTGAGGCTTGTCAGGATTATGTTCTCGATGTGGTCGAACAATATATGAAAGCGAAAAGTCAAACGAATTGATTGTTAATAGAACAATAAGGAGGGGCTGTTAAGCGGTCTCTTCTTTTTGATATTTAGTTCTTTTTTTCCAGCTTCTGATGACAAGAAAACGCCAAATAACATGGGTGAGAACATAGAAAATAATTGCAAATAATATGGCTTCAATCACTAAACCAGACACTAAAATTTTCGCTAAACTAAAATCAATATGACCATGACCAAAGTTCTTAATCCAATTTACGATTTGGTGAAGTACGCCAAGCAGCATTTCTTTGTTAATCATGTTGACATGGTAGATCTTAGTACCAAACCAAAAGCCTAGATAGAGAATGGGAACCACTGTAAAAGGATTGGTTAACCAAGCCATGCAAAGACCGATTGGTAAATTTACCTCAAACCAAAGAACAGTCAATATAATAAATAGACTGTGAAATGGAACAGGAAGAATTCCCCAAAATGTTCCAATAAACATTGCTTTTGCAATCGAGTGGCGATTTACGTACCAAAGTAATGGATTTAAGGTTTGTTGACCAAAAATTCGCATAAACTTAATACTTGCAACCTTTTCAGATGAAGGTAGCCACTTATGAAAGAATTGCTTAGGCATAAAGAAATGGTGACATAAGATAAAAGCATGATCGCTGTATGATTATAAAATAACATTATTTGCTTAGATAAAACTTAAAAATTTTTCAGGGTCATTATCTTTGTAAAATATAAGAAAATTTTCAAAGTAATCTTTAGATAGACGTTTTATTAAACATCTTTAAATAAATGACTATTGAGTAGCTTTTGCTTGAAATTCATAAATATGAAATAAAATAAATAGTTGGTAAATGATTGAAGTAATAAGGATATAAGTGTTTACAGTTGTTTTTTTTGCTATAAATTTGTAATTGGATTAATCTCAAATAATCCTTTAGTGAGGTCATTTGATGATTTCATGGTTTTTTATTGGTTTAGTTATAACCATATTATTTACTCCCGGTCCAACAAACACTCTGCTTGCATCTTCAGGTGTACAAGTTGGTATCAAAAGATCACTTCTACTCATCCCAGCAGAAGCGATAGGCTATATTTTGGCAATTACGGTTTGGGGTTTATTCATAGGTAAAATTTCAGCAACTTTGCCTTTAGTTCCAGCTTTTCTTAAGTTGATGAGTGCAGCATATATCCTATATCTAGCTGTGAAATTATGGCGTACTGCAAATCAGCATGTGGCTTTAAATCAGCCCACAATTCGACCACGTGAATTGTTGTGCGCGACATTGTTAAATCCCAAAGCCCTTTTATTCGCATCAGCAATTTTTCCAGCTTTAGCATGGAAAGACCAAGAGGTTTATCTCTTACATATAAGTGTATTTGTAGGCTTGATTTTGCCGATTGCATTATTTTGGATTTATGTTGGGTCAATGTTAGCTATCAATAAAGTAAAATGGTTATCACAGTCTAAGTTGCAACGCACAGCTTCGGTAATCTTGGTTAGCTTTTCCATCCCAATCAGTTATTCCGCACTTATTAATTTATAAACGATATTGCAGTATTCATAGCAACAGTCTTGAGCTGTTATTTTCATTGCTGCTGTTTTGCGTTAAAGTAGCCGCCAATCATTCATTAAGATTTTGGATAAAAGTCATGGCAATAAAATCTGATCGTTGGATTCGTGAAATGAGCGAAAAACACGGCATGATTGAACCTTATGCAGAGAATCAAGTTCGTTTCGGAGAAAACGGAGATAAGTTGATTTCTTATGGGGTATCTAGCTATGGCTATGATGTTCGTTGTGCTCGTGAATTTAAAGTTTTCACAAATGTGCATTCTGCAATTGTTGATCCGAAAAACTTCGATGATAAAAGCTTTATCGACATTGAGTCCGACGTTTGTATTATTCCACCAAACTCATTTGCGCTTGCGCGTACAATCGAATACTTCCGTATCCCACGTAATGTTTTAACAGTATGTTTAGGTAAATCAACCTATGCGCGTTGCGGTATCATTGTAAATGTAACGCCTTTAGAACCAGAGTGGGAAGGTCACGTAACGCTTGAGTTCTCAAATACAACAAATTTACCAGCACGTATTTATGCGGGTGAAGGTGTCGCCCAAATGCTTTTCTTTGAAAGCGATGAAGTGTGTGAAACATCATATAAAGATCGTGGTGGTAAGTACCAAGGTCAAACAGGTGTGACTTTACCTAAGACTTAAATTAAAAAACCCATCATTTGTAAATGATGGGTTTTTAATATAATGATTTTTAAAAATTCTTCATTCATCACAAAAAGTGTTCAGACGAATGAAGCTAGTAATTAATAAAAAATAAGATACAATCAGTATAATTTGATTTGTTTTTGTACAGGATCACGGAAATTACTACGGCTATATAAGTGAGTATTCGATCATACAGAAACAAGTAATAAAAAGAACATATGGAAGTTTTAACACGGAGGTCGTTATGCGACAGTTTAGGTTTCTTAATTTGGCATTATTAGCCTTAGGTAGTTTATGTTTAAACTCAGCATATGCAGCCTCTTCAACACTTCATAGCTTGACTGATAGTGAAATGTCTGCAGCAACTGGGCAAGCATTAATGAGTTTGTCTTATATTGCACCCACTGATTCTGCGAACTTGGAAACATTGAGGAACAGCAGCAGTAATATTGGCTTCTATAAACTAGGTTTAGAGGCAAAAGTTGAGTTGAATGCAAATATTCGAAATCTTCAGCTTGGTTGCGGTGGTGTGAATGGTGCTGGTGCTTGTGATATCGATATTAAAAATCTTTCACTTAGTGGCTTAAATGATGGTACGGTCGCTAGTGGTTCGCAACAAGGTAGTCCTACTTTTAGTGGCGATCGAGCAGCTACTAGTGCACAAATTACTAATCCATTTCTAGAGTTTGCGATTAAAAACCCTGATTCTGCCTCAACACGAGAGGTTGCAGGTTTTCGTTTAAGCGCAGAAGCAATAGAAGGGTTATTAAGTGCTGGTTTGGAAAATTCAGGTATTTTATCTTCTACTGATGGTATTCAGAGCCTAAGTGGTTATCTGCAATTGGCGAATTTATCTGGAGAGGTGTCTACACAGGCAACTACTTTTGGCGCTGCTGGAGCAGCAGGTTGTGCGGCAATTGTTGGTCAAGCAAATGGTTCATGTCAGGCAATTGCAGGTAAAATCAATTCAACGATTGGTGGTCAGCGTGGCTTTGTGAGTTATACTTCTGCCGCTTCTTCTGATACATTAGGTATTTCTGTACCGAGTTTGACGGTGCCTTTTACTAAAAATACGACTTCAGTTATTACGGGAAACCGTATGACATCTGCAGTGGTAAACAATATTAATGTCACTGTTCCTCATATAGCATTAGACTGTGCACGTTCAAATAGAGCTAGCGCAGCTGCATGTGGTAATGCGCCGACAAGTAATTTCGTAAATCAACTATCTGTAGATTTAATTCAATATGGAAATTATCCTAATGGTACAAGTTTAACAACAAATGGTAATAGTACAGACTGTATCACGGTTGTATTTATTTGTGTCGTTGGTACAGCCCAATTCCAAATGGGGGCTGGATCTACCTTAGATGGTTTGAACTTAAACGTAACCTTTAATGAGGCATTGAACTTATTCCATAATATTCCTTTAAGGGGTACGGGTGGCTATCTTGCATTGCAAAAGCAAGCTTTACAGTGGCCAGGTTCAAATAGTGATGATATTGCGCAAACAGGTTGGTGGTTATCATTTAAAGATCCAATTGATTTAGGATACTTAACATCTACAAATAAAGCCGATATTTCAGCTGTATTGCCTCAAGTTGCTGGTTTTGTTACACAAGCATTAATGCAAGGAAGTGATATTCCTGTGAGTCTTATTGATGGTCTAAATGCAGCAACAGGAAATCCGCTTGTAAAAACACTCAATATTGATGTAAGTAGTCAAACGGCAAATCTATCATTGAGTAATTTGCAGTTGACTTCGCAGTATGTCACCAGTAACTGCTATGGTGGTAATCAATTCTGCTAAATTAAATATGTCGCGATGATTTAGAGAAAAGCAGCTTCGGCTGCTTTTACTATTTTTTATTAGGATAAGAAGAATGTTGAATCTACGAGGGATGAATAGAGTTGTAGTTGTTGGTGGAGGAACTGCTGGTTGGTTTGCAGCTTTACAGCTTAGGCAGCTTTTTAGCGCATCTGTTGAAATTATGGTGATTTCAGCTCCACAAATACCGATTGTTGGTGTTGGAGAGGGAGGGGTATTAAATCTTCTTACTGTATTACACGATTTAAATGTTGATTTGAAGGACTTTATTGCTAAAACAGGTTCAACATTAAAGTTAGGTTTTAGATATGAAAGTTGGCGAACAGGTCAATCAGATGATTATTATTACCATTTATTTCCTTTAGCAACAGATGATTTTGTCTGGAATGAAAATGGTTATAACCCATTTTTATCTGGTTTGTTTAATCATGGCATTGATATCAGCAAGTATATGGCTTCATATCAATTTAGTGAAGAAAAAAAGCCTTTTGAGGAAGTTCTAGAAATTCTATTAGAAGGTAAGAATAATTTTGGAGCATCTCTTCATTTTGATACTTTTAGAGTTGGTCAGTATTTAAGGGATATTGCTATTGCAAGAGGAATTCTTCATGTTGAAGAGAAAGTTGAGAGTTTTCAAATTGATACGCTAACTGGGCATATTTCTTCGATTTGTTTAGAAAAACGTAATATAGATTGTGATTTTTTAATTGATGCATCTGGGTTTGCTAGGTTATTAATTGGAAAGCAATATCAGAGTGAATGGTGCTCATTTTCAGATGTGTTACCATTAAATCGTGCATTACCTTTTCATTTGCAATATGGGGATGAGCCGAAAGAGTTAGTCACACGTGCTACGGCTATGAGTTCAGGTTGGATGTGGCAAATTCCGCTTCAGGAAAGAATTGGTGCTGGATATGTTTTTCATGATGAGTTTATAAGTGATCAGCAAGCTCAACGAGAAGTTGAAGCATGGCTCGGATGTGAAATAAAGCCAGCTAAACCAATTTCATTTGAAGCAGGTTGTTACAAGGAAGTCTGGATCAAAAATGTTGTTGCAATTGGGCTTGCATCTGGATTTGTTGAACCATTAGAGGCTACTTCTATTGGCCAAATGCTGACACAATTACAGTTGCTCGTCTCGTTCATTAAAGAAAATCACGGCATTATATCTAAGCAAAATATAGATTGTTTTAATCAACAAAATACACAATTTTGGTTTGGAATACGTGATTTTATTCGAATGCATTATGATACAGGTAGAAGTGATACTGATTTTTGGAAATTTATGTTGACGGTACAGCAACCTGAAACCTATCAGGAGTTGAAAAAATGTTGGGTCTACAGAACGCCTAGAGATATTGATTTTGTACAGCATAGTATGGGTGGGGTTTCTATGTTTAGTGTTGCTAGTTGGTTCGCTGTTGGTGCGGGAGTGGGAATAATCAAACCAGATGCAACTGCGACGGAGCTCTACGCTTTGTCACCTGAAAAAAAAGCTAGAGTTGCAAAGTTTTTGCATGAGTTTAAGAGAAATTCATAAAAAATAAAATTTCATCTTTATTTATGTAAAAGCATCGTTGCTTCATCGGAAAAATGTAACCATTTCTCTGTTTGTTTTGCAATTGTGTAATTATTAGGCATAATATTATTCAGGTTTTATAGTTCGAACTTTATAAGTTTCGGAAAGATGTTTGGATGCGTCTATATAAAATCACTTAATAAATTTAAGAAAAAAAGTTGGTGCGGAGCATCGAGTAACAGGAAGGTTTAGATGGCTACACTTTATACGGTATCATTCAAAAGAACTGTATTGGCAACGCTAATCGGATTATGTTTAAGCCGATATGCTTTTGCGTTGCAAGAACTATCTGACGATGGTTTGAGTGCTACTACAGGTGAAGGGATCGCAATCCTTCCAACTAATACATACATGATTCTTCGTGCTGCTGGTCCTAATGAAACTCAAAATGCTCTGTTAACTGATCGCACAAAAGATACGGGTTATATCCACTATTTACCTGTTGGTGGTTTGACTTCAATTGTACAAGATACAAATAAAGATGGGTATGTTTCAGATGGTGTTACGGCAATTGGTGGTTCTGTCCGTCCTGTAGATCATTCTGTTGGTAAGGCTGACTTATATTTATATGGTTTGGCTCTATCAAAAAATGCCAATAATGATGTAAATAGTCGTTTTGACTCTGGTTTGACAGGTTTGATTGCAAACGCTGCGATTGCAAGTTGGGGATCTGCCCAAAACCCTTGGATTTTCAAAACAACAACGGCAAAAAATGTTCCTAATTTCAGTGCTGCGAATTGTACTGGTGCTTCGGATCTTTCATGCCAAATTACATATCTTAATTTAGAAGCTCCATTATATGATATTACTCGTCCAACTACTGCTGAAGCGGGGGCAGACGCTTATAACTTGAAATTAGCCTTTTGGACGGATGCTTTTGTTCGAGACCAAAGTAAAGCAGAAGGAAGTGTTGATCAGTTCAATTTAGGTGAGAATTTTGGAACAACAGCAGCGGGACGAGCAAATCGTTTACGACTTCAAGCCATTTGGAATGGATTTAGTATAAATGGTAGTAACTTACAAATGTTTCAAACACTGAATGGTGCTACTAATACAAAAGGTATGAGTTCATTTTACAACAATACATTAGGTTTGGCTGGAGTTCTCCGTTTTAATAGTGGTGATGGTGCTAATTTAAAAGCAACAATGACAGATACCACCACGAGTTCAATTGGAACGACATCTGCATGGACAACTATTAGTAATGGTCAGGACACAACTTTTGGTACATCTAAAACAGCATCTACTGGTAACTGTGGTAATGCTAGTACAGGGAATTTTACTGCTACCGCTGGCTCAGCTGGTTGTAAATATATAGTCCAAAATCAAAAAAGAACAGATACACAAACGCGAACTAGGACTTGGACTGCGCCAAATGTACAGGGCGTATTGAGATTAAGTACAAGAGAAACAGCTGATACTGATCGTTTAGCTACTCCTGCTACTGGGGGGGCTTCTCCTAATTTTGCATCAAATGAAGGTTTATATATATATAATCTGAATGCTAATTTGGTTTTAGGTAGTTTGTATCAACCTGTAATTTTGGGCTCTGATGGTAAAAACTTAAGTCTAGAAATAGCTCGAATTCCAAATAAACCAGAAATCTACAAGAAAATTTATACTGATTATTCTGGTACTGATGCCACTTATTTAGGTTCAACTTGTAATATTTATCAGTGTGGTACAAGTGACATTGCAAACTATCAAGGTGGTTCGCCGCGTACAGATTACTCTGCATCGGCACTTTCAAATAAAAAATTAGCAACACATAGTAGTATTAGTATTGGTACCGTATATAGTCCAGATGGTGGTAAAACATTACTCGCTTTTAAAGGTGATGCTTCAAATGATGCAATTGGTATCTCTTTTGGTGGTCCATTACAAAACAATACCTTAACAACAACAACATCGAATACAGCTATTCAGGTTCGATATGCCGAGAGAGCTATGAGTACCTCTACTTGGTTACAAAGTAGTAGGTGTACAGGTACTAACATATGGGGAACATGTAATAGTACTTCTGATACAACGGGCTATTTGTATCAATGGCAATATGATAATGGCACTAGTTTAGTTAACTCAGCAAATGGTTGGACTGCAACACCTACTAGTGCTGCATCATGTAATGGTGGTTCTGGCAGTTGTAATAACGTTTCAGGTACAACACCTATCTACGGTACCGTTGCTAATAGAACATGGTCTGACACCAATTTAAATGGGGGGGCTTGGAAGAGTACCTCTAGTGCTGCTGTAAATGCATTTATTGGTGCATCAAATGGTACGACAGGTTACGTAATACCAGCAACAAATACCGCCCCGATTCCAAATGTAGCAAGTCCAAGTCCAAGTACAAACTTTGGATCGGCTGTTATCGATGGCTTGCTTATTCAACACATGAAAATAACGACTACGGGTCTATAAAGGGAGCATAATAATGAAAAAAATCTCGATTATTCTCGTATCTTGTTTGATTGCAGTAACGTCATCGCATGCTGAATTACAAGCTTTAGATAATAATGCATTACAGGCGGTAGAAGGTCAGGCGGGCGCTGATCTCTCGCTAAAGTTATCTTTAAATCAAAACATTCTTTCAGATGCAGCCTTACAAGCAGGTACTGCACCGACCTTTAGTTGTACCAATTTGGAATACTGCCGTTTAGCTATTTCTTTTAATAAACGTTTTGTACAGAAAAAAACTACGGCTGATGCTAGTGGTCCTGCTGATACAGATCCAATCTGGAGTATCGCGGCTAGTGATCCTACAGCAGCGAATCCAGGCCATAAGTTGTGGTTGGTTATGAAGGGGCTTCAGGGAACCGTAAATATTCAAAAGCTAGGCTTAGATGGAACGGATTTGGTATATGCTCGAAAATCTGATGGAAGTCCTATGATTAAGCCTGCGATACAGTTAGGTTTTGATGCGACTCAACCTATCCAAATTCGAAATTTAGGATTTAGTGCATTATCTATTGAGCAAGATGTTGTTACTTCATATTATGATGCAAGTGGAAATTTGGTAGAAAATACGAGTACTTCACCAAATGATTATGGATATTTAAAAACATCGACCTATTCTCCAGTTCTAAAAAAAGTTGCAACAGTCGCAAATGGTGGAACAACTGCAAATAATTATGATGCTGGACGTGAAACAGGTTTTATGGGAGTACAAATGAATGGGAATTTAGCTCTACAAGGACAAATTAAAATTTTTGCATGTAGTGACCATTCTCGTTGTTAGTATAGTGCGGACCCAGTTCAAGGATTGAAGTGATGAAAATAAAAAATCAAAATCAGAGAAAAAAGTGGTTTGCTCTAAGTACACTAGCCACTAGCTTATTTTTTGTAAATCAAACTTCATTTGCTTTGCAAAGTTTGGATGATAGTGCTTTGCGAAGTGTCAATGGACAAGATGGTATTAGTATTTCAACAACATACGATGCAATTGATGTACAGCAGTTCTACTGGGAGGATGATGCTGGTCGTGGTAGTGTTGGTGCTACTAATACTAAGCTTCGAGCGATAGCTGAAGGCTTTAAAGTTCGTCAAAGTAATGCTTCTACACTACCATTAGGAACGAATTACCAAATTAATATTGGTAGTAATGCTGGTAAGTCTGGAGTGGATTTTAATATATCGAGTGATCCATCGTTAATTACTATTGATAATTTTAAGATATGTGATACAGAAACGATTGCTCGTTGTAGTGATCCAGTTGGTACCTTGGCTCTTCAAACGAGTTCTCCTTTAGGAATTACATTTAAAACACGTGATGGCTTATTTAGTAAAACAAGCCAATCGAGTTTAGTGTTGGGATTAAAAAATATTAACCTTTATCTTGGCCAAGTTGACGCAAGTAATCAGCTTAATCAACTTATACTTAAAAACCTTAACTTTAATTTCTTAGGTAAGGGGGTGATGTATGTTGATGATAAGGAAGGTTTACGAATACAGACAAATGCCGTTGGGACAGCTAATGCTTTAACAACTGATAAACCGAGTGGTACTTTAGGTTATGTTGATTTTACTAGAGTAGAAGATAGTGGTAGTGCAGCTTTAACTGCGCATACCTATAGTGACAGCTCTGGGAAAGCAACTAATGCAGGATTAAATCTTGAATTCATGACAAATAAAAATGTTGTGAATGCTGATAGTAATACAAGGTATGCGATTGACTCTAATACAAAAAGTCCAGTTGGCGCCAATGGGCTTATTCGTCTAGGAGCCAGTGGGCGTATGGTCAACGGCTCCTTACAAGTCCGCGGTATAACAAGTGGAACTTTAAATGATCCAGTTATTGGTACTGGGCAGTATGGAAGCCCGAACGGGACAAATATTATTGGTAAAGCAAACAATGGCGCAAGTGCAACTCCTATTCTTGGTGGAAATGTTATAGGTAATTCAGGTATCGCTTTTCGTATGAAAGCAGATTTTACGACTGAATCTGATATGATGCTTGATACTAATATGGATGGTACGCTCAGCGCTGATGAGAAGAAAAATGCGACACGATTAGAAATTGGCGGGGCTGGTCTAAATACTTACGGATTTGAGTTTGGTAATCTCACAGGACTTCAAGCTGGAAGTCGAGGGACTTTTGATAGTGGTAATATTTATATAAATCTTGCAGATACAAAGTCCATTCTAATACCAGCTAACTACGTATTCCAAACCAGCCGTTTTGGTAATGGTCAATTTTTAACTAGTGCGGCAGACTATACGCAAAATATCCATACAGGTACCGGAAATACAAACCCTTATAGTATTATATTAGCTGTTCGTGGAGCTGAGTTCCAAGCAATTTCTAAGCAAGGTCGTTTTACGAATAGTGCTACTTATAATCCAGCTGCAGGTTATCAGCCTATTATCGAACATGATGGAAGCAATAGTACGACAAATAAGTTGAATACATGGGGATTGGCATTACCTTTCTATAACTTAAATGCAAATATGGCGATGTACGGAACCTCGGTAGATGCATCAACTGTTTATGCATTTGATAAAAATGGTGTGAAAACAGCTATTGGGTCAGGTAATACTCCTCGATTAGGTTTTTCTTTGGCAATGAGTACAAGTGGCATTGATAGAGATGCGAGTTTTGTCCCTCAAGGAAACAAAACGACTTCAATCCTAGTAGTTGATGGTGGCGATAACGATAATAATAGCGTTAATGGTGTCCAGCCAACCAATTACTATATTGGACTCCGTAATATTGATATGTTGCTAAAAGGAGCGGGGACAATCGGGGTTGAAAAGGGTAGCTTTAATGCTAGCTTAAAAGACATGCTAATCGTAATGGCAGCAGAATTAGCTGCAGGTTATTTGCCAGGATCAACTTATAAAACTTGTGCACAATTAGCTAGTGCTACTGGATGTGCGACTCGTAGTGTTGCTCCTGCTAATAGCTTTGCTTTAAATGATGATGTTTTGTTAGGCCTTAAACTTCGTATTGGTGGTGATATGGATTTATCATTAATCCCAAATAATGAATATAAGTCTGATGGAACAGGTAATAGTCTTATTATTGCTGGTGACTTAACTCTTAAAGGAACTGGTAACACTATTCAAATTAGTGATCCAACAGATGGTTCTACACTAGGGTTAGATAATCTGTCTGGTAAAATGGCATTTAATAACTCAATTGTAATTGGTCGTCATAGCTCTGGTGAGGGGATGGTTGGATTTAATACGGGTCTTACTTTCAATCCAGCAGGGACAAATGGAACTGGCACTAATGCGGAAAAAATAGCTGGTGTATTTAGAGCTAGAGATATTAATCTATACCCACCTAGCACAGGTGCAGGAGCACGCTTGGGAGAGATGGTTCTTACCGGTGGGCAGTTAAATAGTCAATTAGGTATTATCCCTAGGAATTAGTTATATATTTACCAGATTTTTTTAGCATTGATATGATGTTTTTCTATGCTAGAATGTTGGTTGTTATTTAAGCGTTTGTCTTAAGGATTAGGACAATGAAGAAAAAGAATATTTTAGGATGTTTATTGTTATTGAGTCCTTATTCAATGGCAATGCAACCAATGGATGATCAGAGTTTATCTTCCACTGTTGGGCAAGACGGTATAAATATTACTGTAAATACATCTAAAGTTGAGTTTGATCAAATTGCGATTATAGATAGTGATGGTTTATCAAATGGTAGTTACACTTCGACAGATTATACAAATCGTGCTGGCTTAGTTATAGGTGGCATTGCTGGTCAAACTCCTATAACTGCATCAAAACCAAACCCTGTTGCAATTGTGGGCATTGATGCAAGTAATGCTGATACATCACTACCGCTTATTAAAGCATCTATAGATACTGATAAAGGTACTGGAACCAACGGTGCTTTTGCTAACATCGCAATTTCATTTGATGGGAATTACAGCGGGTTTCGTATCAAGCCATTTTCTATTTATACTGCGGATGCGAATAATTTATCCAATGTAAGTGGCAGTGTTTATACTCGAAAATCTATTTTTGATATTTCTTCTGCTATTAAATTACAGTCAGGTGTTAAAGAGTTATTGCGTGTCAAAGATAATTTTGATATCAAATTTTTAGCCTCTAATAAGCCTAAAATTAATATTCAATTAGGTGGAGCACCTCAAAGTCATATGTTTATGTTTGATGGTGCAATTGAGTCAATTTGTGGGACAGGCACAGGCTGTAACATGATGTTAGTCTCTGATTATTCTACACCGGGAGATTCATCAACGACGCCTATAGGTGCTAGTTTTGATTTTCAATTCAAAGCGACTAACGCTACGAGTGGCTTTGGCTTGAATGGGTTTTATGCTGGTATCATGGGACCCACACCAGGAGATTTTGGTGGGATTGTTTTTGGAAATCCAAATAAAACCGATGAGTTTGATTTAAGTTTAAACAACGTAAAACTAGGCAATACAATAGGTACGCTTGATCCAAATGTTTTTAACGGATTGCAGAATAATTCAATTGGAAATATTGGAATGAAAGGAGCATCGGTCACTAATCTTCAAATGAAAATTAGTGGTATGTAAATTTAGAATAAAAAGGGGAGATATTCTCCCTTTTTATATTAAATAATCAAGAATTTGATCAAGCTGCTTCTCTTTTTTTACTTTTCCCCATAGCTCTTGTGCTTCTGGATAAGCTTTAGTCATCATCCCCAACCATTGTTTATAACGGCCAATCATTCCGATTTCTGTTTTATATTGACCACTTAAGAAACGTTGCTGTAATTCGACTAAATCAGACCATGAAAGAATTGCTTGGTCTTTATTTTGGCGGATACACAAAGTTAAATCTGGTGTGGTTACTGCACCGCGACCAATCATTAAGTCTTGGCAATGAGATTGTTCTAAACAGGCTTTGGCATCTGCATTATTCCAAATCTCGCCATTTGCGATGACATTAATTTTTAATGCTTCGGTAATTGGTTGAATTTTTTCCCAATAAGCAGGAGGTGTATAACCATCTGCTTTGGTTCTAGCATGTACAGTAAGCCAACTGGCACCTGCATCTTCAATGGCATGTGCATTGTCTAGAGTGTGATCTTCATCTAAATAGCCTAAACGCATTTTTGCAGAAACGGGTATGTGTTTTGGGACAGCATCACGTACAGCCTTGACGAGTAAGTGAACGGTTTCTGGTTCATCAAGCAGGATAGATCCGCCACGATGCCGATTCACTGTTTTAGCAGGGCATCCAAAGTTTAAATCAATTGCAGGAGCACCTAGCTCAACGACTTTTGCTGCATTAGCAGCAAGCATGTCTGGATTGTTGCCAAGAAATTGTACATGTACAGGCGTGCCAGCTGCGGTTTTACCGCCATTTTTCAGTTCTGGACAAAAGCTATAGTAGATATGATCTGGCTGAATGCTATCAGTAATACGGATAAACTCGGTCACGCACCAATCAAAACTGCCAACATGGGTGAGCACATCACGCATGATTGGATCAGTAAGACCTTCCATCGGGGCGAGTACAAGTTTCACGATTTTTACCTAAATAAGCGAAAACAGCGTTATACGCATTTTTTGGTAAGATGTCTATAAAATGATATTGTGTTCTACACAGGCTGATGTTGAGGGTTTACTGAGAAGTTAATCCATAAGTTTTCATCATCAAAGTTTTGCACATACAGTTTAATTTTTTGTTGAGGATAAATATTGTCTGTTCCTAAAATGGATTCGCAGTCTTTGTAGTTCACTAAACCCAAAAAAATTTCTCCATATTTAACAATAACACCTTGTGGATAGAAACAAACAATCTCTGTATCAATATTTTGATTGATGTGAAGTTTGCTTTTTAAGCTATCCCATGCATCTACATGTTGCGATATAGATTTATTCCAAAAACTTAAAAATTCTTCCTTTGTAATAAGAGATAATTCTTCTAAATGTTCTTCGAAGCTTCCTTCAGGTAGAAAAAAATTAGATTGTTCATTTATAAAAGCTGTATTCAAGATTATTGATGATGTGCTACAGATTGCTCTTAAACAGTAATGTTCCTGATCTAGTTCATACAGGATTATTGTCTTATCTATATCTGTATATTTATAGTAAGAATACATTATGATTCCATTTTAGAACGTTTCTATTAACGTCCTAATATCATTTCTAAAATAAATTTACTGCCGATAAATCCAATCGCGAGCAAGATAAAACCTGTTATGGTAAAGCGAATTGCCTTGCGCCCACGCCAACCGAATTTGTAGTGGCCAATTAATAGAGCACCATATAAAAACCACGAAATAATACTGAATGCAGTTTTATGTGCGAGATGTTGTGCGAAGAAATTATCGATGGTAAAGAAGCCAAATAGCAAGGCAACAGTTAAAAGTCCAAAACCTGTAATGATTAAGTCAAATAGAAGGGATTCCATCACTTGAAATGGAGGAAGTAAATTGACCCAAATTCTTCTTTTTTGTTTTTTCTTAAGCTCACGATCTTGAAACCATAGTAGTACAGCTTGAATCGTCGCCATTAACAAAACTGCATAAGCAGAAAGCGATAAAATAATATGAAAATCAAGACCAACGCTATGTTGTTCAATCACTTGATTAGCTTGACTGAATGCATAACCTAAAATTAAACCAATAGCAGCTACAGGTGTACCAATTAAATTTAATGGTAAAATTGGTCGAATCAAACTTAAAACTAAACTTAGCGCAAGCATTAAGCCAGAAGTAAAAGAAATAAGATTGAACACATCATAATTGACACCAATAGGGGTCACCATATCTTGGTAAAGAACTACCCCGTGAAGAGCAAGCCCCAAGACGACGATAAGACCATAGCACCAAATATTTGGAGTACGTTTTGACATTAAATGGATAAACAGATACCAAAAAGAACTGGTATATGCGACCAGTGCCAAAATTGTGTAAACCAAGGGGAGACTGATCATGTCAAACCTTTTTTAGGAGGATGAATAATATTCACCATATAAGATATAAATTCGCTTCGAACTACAGTATCCTATAGCATTCTATGCATAAATTTTCTATTTTAAGAAAGATTTTTTTGCAACTAGCCATTTTAAGCGGATTTCGCAATGTTTGATACCTTAACAGAACGACTCACACAGAGTTTAAGAAATGTTACTGGCTCAGGGCAGCTGACCGAAGACAATATTAAAGATACCTTACGTGAAGTACGTATGGCACTTCTTGAAGCCGATGTGGCGTTACCTGTAACTCGTGAATTTATCGCGAAGGTTAAGGAAGAAGCACTCGGTCAGGAAGTTATGACTCAGCTTTCTCCTGGTCAGGCATTTGTAAAAATTGTCTATGATGAACTCACCAAGATGATGGGTGAGGCAAATGAGACCTTAGATTTAAGTGCAAAACCTCCTGTTGTTGTATTACTTGCTGGTTTACAGGGTGCTGGTAAGACGACAACTGCCGCAAAATTAGCGCGTTTCTTAAAAGAACGTCAAAAGAAAAAAGTGATGACCGTTTCTGCTGACGTGTATCGTCCAGCGGCAATTAAGCAGTTAGAAACAGTTTCAAATGATGTTGGTGTTGGTTTTATCCCATCTGAGGCTTCTGAGAAGCCGATTGATATTGTGAATCGTGCCATTGAGCAAGCGAAAATTCAGTTTGCTGATGTCTTGATTGTCGATACAGCAGGTCGTTTACATGTCGATGAAGACATGATGGACGAAATCAAAGAGTTACATGCAGCGGTTAAACCAACAGAAACATTGTTTGTTGTCGATGCGATGACAGGTCAGGATGCTGCCAATACTGCAAAAGCTTTTAATGATGCTTTGGCTTTAACTGGTGTGATTCTCACTAAAACTGATGGTGATGCCCGTGGTGGTGCAGCACTTTCTGTTCGTGCAATCACAGGCAAGCCAATCAAATTCTTAGGTATTGGTGAAAAACTTGATGCATTAGAGCCATTCCATCCTGATCGCGTAGCGCAACGTATTTTGGGTATGGGTGACGTCCTTTCTTTGGTCGAAGAAGTTGAACGTAAAATCGACAAAGAAAAAGCCGAAAAAATGGCGAAAAAATTGCAAAAAGGCGGTACCTTCAACTTTGAAGATATGCTGATGCAATTTGAGCAAATGAGCAAAATGGGCGGCATGATGGGCTTCTTGGACAAGTTGCCTGGTATGAGTAATGCGGGTATTCAGGACGCGATTGAAAAAGCAAATCCTGAAAAGCAAGTTAAGCGTATGGAAGCGATTATTCAATCCATGACGGTTAAAGAGCGCCGTAACCCAGATTTAATGAATCCAAGTCGTAAAAAGCGTATTGCTGCGGGTTGTGGTATGGATGTTGCTGAAGTCAATAAGCTGATCAAGCAACAAGCACAAATGGCGAAAATGATGAAGAAGTTTGCGAATCCATCTGGTATGAGCAAGATGTTGAAATCATTAGGTAATATGCAAAAACAATTTGGTGGCGGAAATATGGGACCTCTATTTGGTAATAATGACCAAAAGAAATAATCTCTCTTCCATTAAAAAAGGTGCTTTAAGCACCTTTTTTATTTGAATAATAAAGTGTGTTTGTATGAAATTAATACAAAATATCTACATTAAAATAGAATAAAAAGAATGAAAATTAAATTTAAATATATGTTTTATATTAATAAATAGTGTTGAGTATGTCACATAATTTAAGCGGTAAAGTATTTATTATGCATTCTGAGAATGCTGATCCTGAACAGCACTGGTATCTATGGTTGGATAATCATTTAAAAAGCTTAGGTGTTAATGTAGAGCGTATTTTTTTGGCAGATGCAAATCATCCTGATGCCGAGGTTTGGCAGACTTGTCTTGAAGCACAATGCAATAATTTAAATGATCAGAGTATTGTGATTGCACATGGTCTTTCATGTCTCGCAACAGTGCGGTTTCTAGCAAAAAAGTTGCAGCAGACAAATATTAAAGCAGGCTTATTTTTAGCAGGATTTAACGAGCGAGTGCCTCAACATCCCGAATTTGATGCATTTGTTCAAGCGTCTAGTTTTGAGAGTGGAATATTAAGAGCCAACATCTTGCGACGTATTGTATTTTTTTCGAGTAATGACCCAGTTGTTCCAGTGCCATTAACTTTTAAATTTTCACATATGTTAAATGCCCAGTTGATTGAGGTTGCTCAAGCAGGGCATTTCCGTGCTGAGGATGGCTATGCTGAATTTCCTCAATTATTGGATATTCTTCAGACCTTACTCAAAGCTGAATTAAATTGAACATAGTGCTTCAGTCCTTTAAGTAATAGATCTGACTCTACTTGAGGTTGATAATGACTCAGGAATTTGGCAAATAAATGAGCATCACCACCTGTGAGAATAAGATGCTTAGGTGATTGCTGCATAATTTGATCAATCGTACTAATCAAACCCAATAAAATTCCATGATGAACGGCATCAACCGTATTATGGCCAGGATCTAAATTATCGAAGGCAGAATCTGGAATTTTAATTCCTTTAGTATTCTGAATCAGGGAGTCTCGTTGTAAGTATAAATTTGGCAGAATATAACCACCTAAATGCTGAAAGCCTTCAACTAAATCAATTGTTAAAGCCGTACCGCACCCGATAATACAAAAGTTTTGATCAACTTTCGCCATCGCGAGTACTTGTAACCAGCGGTCAATCCCCAATTGGCTCGGCACATCATAGCCACATTTCAGACCTGCATATTCAGCATGTACTTTGGCAAAGATCACAGGGATATTTAGAATATCCAAGATCAATTGAATACGTTGATTATTTTCAGGATCTAAAACAGAGGAAATACCCACGCGACTGAGATTTTGATGTCGGAAGTGTTGTATGAGTCCAAGCAATAAGTCAGCTGGAGACTGTAGATGTAACTCAGCAGCATGCTCAATCACTTGATCTTGTTCAGTGATCCAGTATTTTAAGCGTGTATTTCCAATATCGAGCCATAAGCTTTTCATAACGGACTACTTTCCTTATAGTGAAGCCAAGCGTAGACGGCCTTGATAAAATTGCTGTGCCTGATCAGTGTGGATAATCACAGCACCGTCATTGGATATTCCTTGAAAAATTCCCCGAACTTTACCTTTGGCATGTTCAAATTCGACTTCTTGATTTAACCAAATTGCATGATGATTAAAGCGTTCTGCCAAATTATAGCTGCCGTGCTGAAACCATTGTGCTGCTTGTTGAATAGCCGTGTAAAGTTCAGCAATCAATGTTAAACGATCAATCTGATGTAAACCTAACATTGCTAGAGAGGTGATCGGTTGATCAGCATTTTCAACTGGAGGAGTGTTGAGATTTAAGCCAACTCCGATGATTGCCTGATGAGCAGAGAGTGGTTCGACGAGAATCCCGCCCCATTTCCCTTGTGGACTATATAAATCGTTTGGCCATTTAACCTGCAACGTTAAACCGTGTAAGCTAGGCATCTGTAAAATATTCAGTGCAATTTCAAGTGCAAGGCGACCGTCGAGTGCTGTTTTAGTTTGAATCAGTGTGCTGAAATAAATATTCCCTTCAGGAGATGACCATTGACGATGGTGTTGACCACGTCCTTGCGTTTGTTGTGCACTGCACACCAGTCCTGTCGTAATGCCTTTTTGTGCAATTTCACGCATATCATCATTGGTCGATGTGGTGGTGGTTTTAAGTAACACCACTTCTGGAAATTGATTTTTTGCGTTTAATAATTGCTGTAACTGGCGAGTTGCGAAATCATCCATCATTTTTTACGAGTAGCGTGGTCATGAGTTTATGGAGTTAATCATATATTTGCTGATTGGTGCAATTGCTGGATTTACAGCAGGGCTATTTGGTGTCGGTGGCGGGCTTATTATTGTTCCAATTTTATATGTCGTTTTTTCTCAAATGAATTATGACCCGAATGTGATTATGCATATTGCAGTTGGAACATCACTAGCAACTATCATTGTAACGTCTATTAGCTCTGTGATGGCTCATCATAAAAAAGGGGCTGTGTTATGGCATGTTTTTCGTAATTTAGCACCTGGTTTAGTGATAGGTTCATTTCTGGGTGCGGGCGTGGCTGATTTAATGTCAGGTCAACACTTACAACTCTTGATCGGTGTGTTCGCTGTAGCAATGGCATTTAAAATGTTTAGAGGCGCGCATGCTGTAGTTGATCCCAATCGACATTTACCATCTGCACCTTGGCAGTTTGCCGCTGGTGGAGGAATAGGTGTTGCTTCTGCAATTTTCGGGATTGGCGGTGGGAGCTTAACCGTACCTTATCTGAATCGTCATGGCGTGGTGATGCAGAAAGCCGTTGCAACCTCTGCGGCGTGCGGATTGCCTATTGCTGCTGCTGGTGCTATTGGTTTCATGTGGTTTGGGGCTCAAGAAAAAATCGATGTGCCAAACACGATTGGTTATGTGCATGTTTATGCCTTTTTAGGTATTAGTGCGATGAGTTTTATCACTGCCAAATTAGGTGCGAAGGTTGCACATCGTTTATCACCCGCAATGTTGAAAAAATGTTTTGCAGGTTTATTAGTTTTTGTGGGCAGTTATTTTATTTATAAAGGGTTATTTTAAGCCCTTTAATTGATCAAACCATAGTGTACTTCGATTATTGCAATTAATGTTTCGACCAATAGTAGAACATCATCCTGTTGGCGAGCGTCAATAAAAAACAATGGATAATTCAATGCTTTTTCACGCAGCCATTCTCTATACATAGAGAGGGTACGCTCTGGCTTTCGATCTATATGGCTAATGGCAATCACGATATTATTGCCGAAAGGTTGGAATGCTTGGATAAACTGATCTAAATCAAAGAGTGGATTTTCCGCAGCATGGTCAATCATTACAATCGTTCCAATCGCACCTTTGCAAATGACTGACCAAATAAAATCAAAACGATCTTGTCCTGGTGTCCCATATAGACCAACTTTTACACCATCATCTAAAGTGATTTCTCCGTAATCAATTCCTACAGTGGTAAGTAGCTTCTCATGTGATTCAATATCTGTATTCAGTGCTTCAGTACCGAGCACTTCGATTTCTGATAGAGCTTTAATCGCCGTGGACTTACCTGAACCCATCGTTCCACCAAAGACAATTTTATATTGATGTAAAATCATAATGTTGTCCTAAATTAAAAACCCAAACGATGACGTAAGCGACCAAATAGCTTCTTCATAAAGTGTTGCTCAGTCTCGTTATGTTGTTTTTTTGGTTGATAAGTCGTTTGATGGTCTTTAATGACTTTACCGTAGTGGGTTGCTAAACATGCGCCAATAAAAAGTCTAACGTATTGTTCTGACAGATTGAGTTGAGTAGCAACCGTTGTAATTTGTGCTCCTTGTGCGAAACAAGCAGACATTCTTAAAATATTTTGGCGATCAATTTTATTTTTTGGTTGTGGCCAAATTTCGAGATAAAAACTTGAAGTGGATGCAGGGCACAACTCAATAAAATCAGGTGATGACCAGATTAAATTCCATAGCCATTGTTTTAAATCTTGTTGTTGTGAATCCGTGATCCAAGATAAGTTATTTTGCGTCGCATAGGTGTAGTTAAGGCTTAGATCGGTCGATTTGGACTGATAATCTGGACTTTGCCATAACCACTCATTGCGAGGATCAGCAATTGCAAGCAAACCATCATTATTAAAGATCTGTATTTTACCGTTCTTAGGATTCTGAATTTCGTCTAATACATCTTTGATGTGTTTGTGTTGAATAGGCTTAGCGTTTTCAATAGCATCGAATTGCGGTTGATCTTTAAGCATAGGTGCACCAGAGAGCTTCTCATTGAGCCATTGATGCAGTGAATGAATATGATGGATTGGTAAATAGAGAATGTCATTTTCTATCGTACTGCTTTTTTCTATATTGTTGATGAGTCGCAATACTTTGATATTACTATTTTTAATCAGATTTTGAATATTGGGTGAATCTAAAAAGATATGATTGATCATCAAAATATCGAGTTTTGGTTCAGCAATATTGCTCCAATTTACTTGGATATGATTGGGAACTGCACTGAGAACACGTTCTTTCAACTCGTTCAATACTCTGAGACTCATCCCAAAAATTGCAATATTAACAGCTTGCTGAACATCCATGATGAGACTCATATTGAAGAACTGAATAATTCAGTAAAGATAAAATGTGTTTATTTTAATAAAAATATTATTTTATGTGATTTATATCAATAAAATTTTGGTGAGTGGTTCTATCTTTCAGATATTCGGTTAATCAGACTTTACAGACTTAACTTTTTGATCTTATTCGTAGAAAAATAAAGCTTCTGTTCAACTTTTTTAGAAAAAGCATGCTTTTTCATCGCGATTGGCTTAAAAAGCAATAAAATTGTCAGACAATGATATAGAATTTATGAGGCGAGATCAGTTAAAACAAAAAAGCGCAAACAGCATTGGACAATGCGTATAACAAAGATAGCGAGGGGATCATGAATCTCGATGAGGCTGATAGTCTTTCTGAACAGATTGCAAAATATATAAGTGAACAGATCATTAGTGGAGAATTGGTCGAAGGAGAGCGTATTCAAGAATTACGCATCGCTAAAGAGTTAGATGTAAGCCGTGGCTCAGTCCGAGAAGCGTTGTTGATTTTAGAACGTACTTATCTGATTGAGATTTTTCCACGTCGTGGTGCAATTGTCTCTGAAATGTCAGCGCAACAGGTCAAAGCATTATTTGATACCAATGTCATGGTGTTGGGTCATATCGTGCAGAGAATTAGTGAGACTTGGCGAGTCAACGAAGCAGAGCAATTGCAGGTTCTTCTTGATCAGTTGGTGGAGTTTGTCAGAGCTGGGGATATTGAAAAGTTCTACGATGCGATTTTTAAATATTTAGCTGAACAACATGAAATGGTGGCAAACCCATATCTCATGAAGTTCTATAAAGAACTGTTGCCATCGTTACGCCGTAGCTATTTTTTAACGTTAAATACTTCTCGTCGAGAACTTCAAGAATCATTTACCCTGTTTAAGCTTGTGATTGATGCTATTTTAATCCGAAAATCACAACAAGCTGCTTTATTTATGGAAGATTTTTGTCGACACTTGCGTAACCTTGTGTTGGAATCTCTGACACGTATGAAACAGATTGAATTGGCTTGGGCTAGACGCTCACGCCGCTAGTTAGGGCAGTATGCGTTTAAGCAGTTTAAAACTTTCAGGCTTTAAATCTTTTGCCGATAGTACAACATTACATTTTAAGGCAAACCGTACTGCGGTTGTTGGGCCAAACGGTTGCGGTAAATCGAATGTTATTGATGCGATTCGCTGGGTTATGGGCGAGTCTAATGCACGCCAGCTGCGTGGCGGCAGTATGCAGGATGTTATTTTTACAGGTACAGCCAAGCGTAAACCTGTTGGCGTAGCAAGTGTAGAGCTTCGCTTTGATAATACTTATGGAAAGCTAGGTGGTGCTTATAACGCCTATAATGAGCTTGCTGTTCGTCGACAAGTGACTCGTGAAGGTAAGTCAGAATACTTCTTAAATGGTACGCGTTGTCGTCGTCGTGATATTACCGATATTTTCTTGGGGACGGGGTTAGGCCCACGTTCTTATGCAGTAATTGAGCAGGGCATGATTAACCGTCTTGTCGATGCTAAACCAGAAGAAATGAGAGTGTTTATTGAGGAGGCGGCTGGCGTTTCTCGTTATCAAGCACGTCGCCGTGAAACGCTACAACACTTAGAACACACTGAACAAAATCTCGCACGGCTAGACGATATCGCAGCAGAACTGAAATCCCAACTGAGAACACTCAAGCGTCAGTCGGAAGCAGCGATTCAATACAAAACTTTAGAAGGTCAAATCAGAACGCTAAAAGTTGAGATTCTTTCTTTTCAGGTAAATCAGAGTCAGAAGCTACAACAAGAATATACCGTGGAAATGACGGAACTTGGCGAGCGTTTTAAGCTTGTTCGTTCTGAGTCCAGTACGATTGAACATGACTTAGAGGCGACCAGTGCTTTATTTCAACGTTTAATTCAGCAGTCATCACCTTTACAACTAGAATGGCAACAAGCAGAGAAAAAGTTAGCTGAATTGAAAATGACGCTGGAGCAGAAGCAAAGTTTATTTCAGCAAAATAGCACTAGTTTGGTACAGCTAGAACAGCAAAAAGTACAAACCAAAGAACGTTTACAGTTATCTGAACTACAAGTTGAGACCTTAACCACTCAATTTGATGAGCAAAATGAGCAATTACTTGAGTTGGAACAACAGACTCAATCTGCTGAACAAAATGTAAGTGATGTTCAGGCACAGCAAAAGCAAGCCCAACAACAATTTGAACAACTGAAAACACAAGTCGATCAGCAACAACAAAAAAAGTTGCAGATGGCAGCTCAAATTGAACAGTTAGGCAAAAATGTGCTGCGGATTGAGCAGCAAAAGCAAACTGTGCAGACTCAAGCGAGTCAAATTCGTGCGCAAGTTCAAGATGATGAGCAGGAACAGCTTGAGCAATTACAGCTGCAACTTCAACAAGAAATTATTGCATTAGAAACTGCAATTGAGCAGTTACAGCAGGATGTTCAGAAACAGCAAGATCAACAACAGATTTATAAGACCGATGTACAGAACCTAAAAACAGAGATTCAGGTTTTATTAGCAGAACAAAAGAACTTAAATCAATTGGTCGCAAAGCAAAGTCCCAAGCATGATCAAAATGTGGTTCGATTGATGCAAAGCTTGCGTTTAACTGCGCAAGGTAAAATGCATGCTGCTATTATTGAAAAGTTCTTGGCCAAATGGTTACAAGCGCAAGTGTTGCATGATGAGCAGTCATTTCAGGGAGGAGTTGCTCGCCAACTTAAATCTTCAAAGCAGCAATCTGTTCGAGTTGCCAATTTCACTTGTTTGAGTGACTACATTGAAGCACCACAGTCTTCACTTTGGGCAAATGTAACCGTTGCAGATGATTTAGCGATAGCATTAGATCATCAAGCCGAACTCCATCAGTCACAATCGATTGTAACGCTAGATGGTTATCATGTCGGTGCAGATTGGGTGATTGGTTTACACTACGACGAAGATAGCCAAAGTGCACAGGGGATGTTGAGTCACCAAGTCCGTTTAGAGGAGATTCAACAGCAACTCGAAGAAAAGCAGTCGCAGTTAATTGATTTAGAAAATCAATTTGCAGAATATCAGCAAGATTTACAGCGACAGCAACAAAATCTGCAACAGCAGCAGTTCACATTAAAACAAAAGCAAAAAGAGCTGCAACAGTTAGATGTACAGGTTGCTAAATTACAAAGCACAGCTCAGGCTTTTGTTCTGCAACAGCAACAATTGGCAGATCAACTTAAACAGCTCGATGTACAGCTTGAGGAAGATGCCATGCAGCGTGATGATCTTGAGATTGATCTACATGCACTGGCATTGAAATTAGAAGCCGTATTGCCGAATTATAAGACCTTACAATTTCAAGTCGAAAATTTGAATGAACAATTGGATGAGCAACAGCAACAACTCACGCAACAGCAACAACAACGTGAAGCATTGCGCCGTCAGACGTCTCAAGCCAATCAGCAAATTGAGTTATTAGAGAAAGATATTTCATTTCTAAAAACTCAATATCGACAAATTATTGAACAAATTGAACAGGCGAAGAAATTTGTAGATCCAATTCAACTCGAGTTACCAAATTTAGAGTCTCAATTCCAAGAGCAGTTCCAACAAACTGAAAAGTTGCAAAAAAATTGGAATGAATGGCAGCTCGAATTGAATCAGGTACAAGAGAAGCAACAACAATTAACGGAACAGCGTCATCTGGCACAACAGAAAGATGAGCAAGTACGTGAATTGCTTGAGCAAAAACGTTTGGCGTGGCAAGCAGCAAAATCAGATCGAGAACACTATTTAGAGCAGTTGAAAGAATTAAATACTGAAGCTTTAAATGATGTTTCGATTGAAATTAAAGAACATCAGCAAAAACTCGAAAAAGCTCAACAGCAATTTGAAAAAATTGGTGCTGTAAATTTAGCTGCCTCACAAGAGTATGAGGAGGTTTCGCAGCGTTTTGATGAGCTTAGTCACCAAATGCAAGATTTGGAAAATACCGTCGAGCAGCTTAAAGGTGCGATGAAGAGTATTGACCAAGAAACGCGTAAGTTGTTTATGACCACTTTTGATCAAGTCAATCAAGAGTTACAACTGCTATTTCCAAAAGTGTTTGGTGGTGGTGAAGCGACTTTAAGCCTTGAAGATGATTGGCAATCTGGCGTGAAGTTGATGGCACGTCCACCCGGCAAGCGGAATAGTTCTTTAGCATTGCTTTCAGGTGGTGAAAAGACGTTAACGGCTTTGGCTTTGGTCTTTGCGATCTTTAGATTAAACCCAGCGCCATTCTGTGTTTTGGATGAAGTTGATGCACCACTTGATGATGCCAACGTACAGCGGTATTGTAATTTGGTAAAAGAGCTTTCTGAACAAGTGCAATTCATTTACATTACACATAATAAATTGGCAATGACAATGGCAACTGATTTACTGGGAGTGACCATGCCAGAGCCAGGCACATCAAAATTAGTGACTGTCGATTTAGAACAGGCAAAAGAATACGGGTTAGTTGCGGAGTCTTAGTATGGAAATGAATACAATAATAGGCATTGTTATCGCCGTTGTGATTATGCTCGTTGGTTTAGTAATGATTTTAAGAAAACCAAAACCAGTTGAGCCGTCACTAGAAGCTGATTTACATATTAATCCAGAAAGTCAGCAGCCAGTGATCCCGCGCCATGTTCGTGATCAACTTCAAACTGAGGCAGTCACCGCTGCAACTGCACGAGTAGAACCAAGTTTTAAAGTGGAGTCAGCAGAAGCACAAGTAGAAACTCCTGAGCCTGTCGTAATTGTTGAAGAAAAAGTAGATGTTGTTGCTGAACAAGAAGATACAAAAACAACAACTGAACCTGTAGCTGAACAGGTTGAAGAAAAACAAATCAATGCTGAGGTCGAAATTGAGGCTGAAGCGGTTGATAAAGTTGCAACTTTAGAGACGTCAGAAAAGTTAGACGAAGAAAAATCAGAAGCTGAGCTTAGTTTAAATCCAAATATTGAAACTGTTGCTATTGAAGAGTTTGATGGTGAAAGCAATATCTTGGATGTACATTTGCACGAACAACAACGTTATGATGATGAAAGTGCTTTAGCAACTGCCGAACAGATTATTGCCTTGAATGTATACCCAAATCCTCGCCGTGCATTGTCAGGTGATAAAGCCTTAAAAGTGTTGTTGAAATATGGCTTACGTTTCGGTGAAATGTCATGCTTCCATCGTTATGAAAATACCGATGAACCAAGTGCTTTGATGTTCTCTGTATTACGCATGACGGATAATGGCCCAGCAGGTTTCGATTTAGAAACTTTATCGGGTGAGCAGGTACAAGGCTTAGCGTTCTTCCTTGCGTTGCCAAATAGCAAAGCGGTTACAGGTTATGACATGATGACCAGTATTGCAGGCTTAATTGCGCGTGAAGTGGATGGTAAGGTCTACGACGAAAACAATTTAGAGTTTACACCGCAGTTGAAAGAACATTGGCGTCATCATGTGATTGATTATCGTCCAAATCAAGCAACAGCTTAATGAATCTTTTATAATAAATTCAGTGAAAAGTTATAGGGCGGTTTTTCCGCCCTTTTATATGGTGAAATTTAAATGGAACACAACTCAGTTATTGAGCAAATGCGTCAGTTGATTCAACTGATTGCAAAACATAATCATGCTTACTATGTGATGGATCAACCTTCCATTTCAGATAGTGAATATGACCATTTATTTCATCAGCTTAAAGCCTTAGAACAACAATATCCAGAATGTATTCAGGCTGATACACCAACCAATAAGGTGGGTGGTCAAGCACTATCAAAATTTGAAAGCGTGACCCATGCAGTCCCAATGTTGTCATTGGGTAATGTCTTTAATCAGGAAGACTTGTTTGCTTTTGCTCGTCGTATTGATGAGCGCCTACCGAATCAAAAAGTTCAATACGATGTTGAACTTAAACTCGATGGTTTAGCGATTTCACTGTGGTATGAAAATGGTGTGTTGGTTCGTGGTGTAACTCGTGGTGATGGTGAAACAGGTGAAGACATTACTCAGAATGTAAAAACCATTCGGAATCTACCTAAAGTATTATCAAGTCAGCATCAAGCCATTCCAGATTTCTTGGAAGTTCGTGGTGAAGTCCTAATGCCTAAATCGGGTTTTGAAAAGCTCAATGCTGACCAAGAGGCGAAAGGAGAGAAAACCTTTGCCAATCCG
Organism: Acinetobacter sp. NBRC 100985; assembly: GCF_000241225.1. Classification (NCBI taxonomy): domain Bacteria; kingdom Pseudomonadati; phylum Pseudomonadota; class Gammaproteobacteria; order Moraxellales; family Moraxellaceae; genus Acinetobacter; species Acinetobacter sp. NBRC 100985. The sequence goes on from NZ_BAEB01000021.1 coordinate 169,651, forward strand.
CGTAATGCTGCGGCAGGGAGTCTAAGACAGCTTGATCCAAATGTTGCTGCTTCGCGTCCATTGGCGTTCTATGCGTATGGCATCGCGCAGTGTGTCCCAAATCATGGTTTGGCTACGATGCACGATAGTTTGCATTGGCTAACCAAATTTGGTTTTGAAATTGCCGAACGTCAATTCCTGTGTGCTTCGATTGAGGAAGTGCAACAGCGTTATGAACAAATTCAACAAGAGCGCTCGAATCTTAAAGTCGAAATTGATGGCATGGTGATTAAGGTGGACAGCCTTAAGCAACAACAACAACTCGGCTTCCTGAGTCGTGAACCGCGTTGGGCAACGGCATATAAATTCCCAGCACAAGCCGCTTTAACCAAAGTTGAGAATATTGACTGGCAAGTAGGCAGAACAGGAACTTTAACGCCTGTTGCGCGTTTAGCACCTGTTTTCGTAGGTGGTGTGACGGTATCGAATGTGACCTTACATAACATTGGTGAAATCCACCGCTTAGATGTGCGTGTAGGTGATACTGTGAGTGTCTACCGTACGGGTGATGTGATTCCAAAAGTTGAAAAAGTTTGGGCTGAGTTTAGACCAGCCGATGTGGAGATTGTGCATCTTCCTAGCAATTGTCCAGTCTGTGATTCACCTGTGGTCATGCCAGAGGGGGAGGCGTTGGCACGTTGTTCGGGTGGTTTATACTGTGCAGCGCAGCGTATTGAAGCGATTCGTCACTTTGTCTCTCGTAAAGCGATGGATATTGAGGGCTTAGGTGATCGTTGGGTTGAATCTCTATTACATCTCGACTTACTCAAAGACGTTGCTGATATTTATCACCTACATGAACATCGCGACAAACTTTTAACCATTGAGAAAATGGGTGAGAAGTCTGTTCAAAACTTGATTGATGCAATTGAAGCCAGTAAGAAAACGACTTTGGCTCGTTTCATTTATGGTCTAGGCATTCGCGGGGTTGGTGAGACAACAGCGCGTATGTTGGCGAATACTTTCCAGACATTTGAAGCATTGAAAGCAGCTGATATCGAAGCACTCAAGAAAACTCCTGATGTCGGTGATATTACTGCGGAATGGATTGCAGACTTTTTCCAAGCTCCACATAACATTGAGGTGTTAGATCGATTGCTTGCAGCAGGAATTCATTGGGATGCGCCGACTGCACCAACACGCCAGCCTTTAAATGGCGAGAGTTGGGTTGTGACTGGAACCTTAGAAAGTATGGGACGTGATGAAGCAACACAGAAATTGCAGGCATTAGGTGCACGCGTGAGTGGCAGTGTTTCGAGTAAAACAAAATGTGTAGTTGCGGGTGAAAAAGCGGGAAGTAAGCTAGACAAGGCGCAGAAGTTAGAAATTCGAGTAATGAATGAACAAGAGTTTCTGGAGTTTTTAACTCAGTATGAAGCTTAAGTTTTATGACTTGAGTTGTGCTATGGAGTTTAGAATGAAAAAGGCGGCATAAATGCCGCCTTTTTTCATATATTAAATATATTTTTTCACGATCCCATCATCTAGCAATTGCTGAAAATGCTCACAAACGCTCTCACGAATATCGCGGTATTGAATTCCCAACTCATTTACACTGCGATCAGCATTAAAGTAAATCGGATAACCCATATTGAGTTTTACAAACTGACGAGAATGTCCGAGCATTGGTGCAATCAGTGAGAATGCTGTTTTTGGTACAGTAAAATGTGGGAAAGGATATTTATAACCAAACTTTTGCGTTAATGCTTTACCCATTTCAAGTAAGCTTAATGTTCCACCACAGATGATATAGCGGCCTTTGGCTTGTGGATCCAAAGCGGCTTTCACATGTGCATCAGCAACATCTCGTACATCAACAATGCCATTCCACATTGGCGGCACACCGAATAGGGTCGTACCATTGCCGAACTGTTGCAATACTTCAATACTACCTGATTGGCTTGCATCGGTCAGTGACGGCCCCATAACCAGTGCTGGATTAATACAAACTAAACTCCAACGACTTTGCTGATCTGCGATCTCCCATGCTCTGCGTTCAGCAGCCACTTTTGAATATGAGTAGGGTTGATGCGTTTCGTTGCTGGTGTTATTCCAGTCATTTTCATCAAACTCATTATTTGAAGTATCTAGAATTTCAATTGCATCACCATAGGTCGAAGCAATGCTTGAAGTGAGTACCACACGTTTAACGGATTCAGTACGGTTGACGCTATTGAGGACGTTTTCAGTACCTTTCACCGCAGGCTCAATAATGTCTTTTACCGCATCTTTATAATTAGTCACAACGAAAGGTGATGCGGTATGAATCACCACCTCACAGCCTTGCATTGCATCATCAAAAGAATTTGGATCAAGTAAATCTGCTTTGAAAAATTGGATTTGTCCAGATGACTTCTCGGCGATGTCATAAAGATGTTGGATTTTATTGGTTTTAGATGGATCACGAACTGTCGCATTCACCTTATATCCTTGATTTAATAGCCGTTCAATAATCCAGCCAGCGATATAACCCGTTGCTCCAGTGACCAAGATTGGTGTGCTTTTATTCATTTCTTTTCCACATTGTATTTTTGTGATTGCTCTTATTTAGCGAATTTTGCTTAAAGAAACAACAGCTGGCCAGTCATTTTTTTAAGTTTATTGATTAAAACGAAGGGCTAAATAAGAAGCATTGTGAATGGTTACAAAAATGAAAATAAACGTTTTCTTCATAAATTATGGGTTTAGGATCAAGATGTTCGTTTGCAAGCGCTTATTTTACTTCAATAATTTTGCTTAATTAAAACTGTAAATGCGTATGTTTCTCATTTTAATTTTATAAAAATCATAAACTTACACAAATTTAGCTTTGCAATTATATTTTAACTTGCACATAATAGTGGCATTCGATAGGAGTAAGTATTATGCGTGGCAATCCAGAAGTCATCGACTATTTAAATATGCTCATTGGCGGTGAGTTGGCTGCTCGTGATCAATATTTAATTCATTCAAGAATGTACGAAGATTGGGGCTTAGGTAAAATTTACGAACGTATTGATCATGAGATGCAGGAAGAAGCTTCTCATGCTGATGCAATCATTCGTCGTGTTTTATTTTTAGGTGCCCAACCAAATATGAATCGTGAAGACATTAATGTCGGAAACGATGTTGTGAGCTGTTTAAAAGCTGATTTGGCGCTTGAATATCATGTTCGTGAGAAACTTGCGACAGGCATTAAGCTGTGTGAAGAGAAAGGAGATTATATTAGCCGTGATATGCTTCGTCAGCAGCTTTCTGATACAGAGGAAGACCATACCTATTGGTTAGAAAAACAATTACGTTTAATTGAATTGATTGGTTTACAGAACTATATTCAATCGCAGATCTAATATTCAAAATTAATAAAAAACTCAGCTTAATGCTGAGTTTTTTTATTTCTAAATTTACTTTTTCGTTTGAGCGTCTTTCAAGTCTTTAAGCACCTGATCCGCATGAGTTTGTGTGTTGACACTGGTATAGTGATACATAATTGCACCTTGAGGATTAATTAAAAAACTCTCACGTTTGGCAATTTTTGCAATTCCGAAATTTCTTACAATCCCAAATTTTCCTGCAAGTTCACCTTTGTCATCAGCCAAAATAGGAAATGGCAAGCCAAGTTTTTCTGAAAACTTTTGGTGTGAAGCGACATCATCTAAACTTACCCCTAAAACGACAGCATTTGATTTTATAAATTGAGGGTAAAGTGACTTGAACTGATTGGCCTCTTGTGTACAGCCTGCGGTGTTGTCTTTAGGGTAAAAATAGAGCACAACCCACTTACCTTTATACTGATTCAAAGTATGCCATTTACCACTTTGATCTTGTAGTTTAAAGTCAGGTGCAGATTGTCCAACCCATTCTTTCTGCGCGGTATTTTTTGAGGAAAATAAGTTACTTTGTGCTACGGTTAGACTTGGATAAGTCATTAAAAATAGTGAGCTACAAAGAATAAGAACTTTGGATTTTATCGTATTCATCATTTTGATCTCAAAGTGTAATCGCACATATTTTAGCAAATTGAAGTGGGGCGGCTAGGAAAAATAACGAATATATGCGATGTTTTATACAAAATGATTGTTCAATCAAAAGGTATACGTTTGTCTAAGAAGATTTTACTGATCACAGGATGGGGTGGTGGAGCCGAATTATTACAACCTTTGCATGAAGCATTGCAACAGCAAGGACATTGTGTAGATCGAATTAATATTTTCAATGCCTTAGATGAGCAAGTCTTGCAACAACAAGTTGAATATGCAAGAGCGTTTGATGTAATTCTTGGATGGTCGCTGGGTGGACAACTTGCAACATTATTAGTCCATCAAATAGAAAAACAATATGCAGAACAGAAGATTTTAATTACTTTAGCTTCAAATCCTTGTTTTGTAGCGCAAGAAAACTGGTCGACTGCAATGCCTGTTGAAATATTCCAACAGTTTAAACAATCATTTGAGCAGGATGCGATTACAACTTTAAAACGCTTTGGTTTACTTGTTTGCCAAGGTGCGGATACTGCAAGAAAAGATTTTTTAGCAATGCAAAAGTTGATTCGTCCACAGCCGATTGCGTTATTGAAGCAAGGCTTACTGATGTTGGAACAAATCAATTTGGTTGAGATGTATGAAAACTATCAAGGTGATCAGCTTCATGTGATTGCGGAGCATGATGCTTTAGTTCCTTACCAAGTTGTGCAAAATATTCAGAATTTAGCTGCAAAGAATCTATATGTTGTTTCGATTGATGGTGCTTCACATGGTTTTCCATGCTTCATGGTTGAACAGACTGTGCAAATAATTAAGGATTTTATTCAATAGACGGTTTAATCTTGCTTGAATTGAAAGTTCTCGCAATTTATTTTAGGTTTTGACACGTTTAAGATAGTTGGCCTTTGTCGGTTATGGCAACGTTATTGTATTGTGCAAATATATGACCTTACTTTTGAAGGATCAAAAGTAAGCAAAAATCCTTTGTTGAGCTGACGGCACATCCTTGATGCCGCAGCTCAACGGGCGGCATCCATGCCGCCTCTGCGATTGTAGATATTTTCGTGCATTTAATTGGCTTAGGATAAAATGAGGAGTGAATAAAGGATGACCGATTTATTTGATTTAGAACATATATGGCATCCCTATACTTCGATGTTAAATCCACTACCAACCTTTAAAGTGAAACGTGCTTATGGTGCAACGATTGAACTAGAAGATGGTCGAACTTTAGTTGATGGCATGTCGTCATGGTGGTGTGCGATTCACGGTTATAACCATCCTGAGCTGAATCAAGCGGTTGCAGATCAATTACAGAACATGGCGCATATCATGTTTGGCGGTCTAACCCATGAACCTGCGATTGAATTGGGCAAATTATTATTAAAAATTACGCCACCGAACTTAGATAAGATTTTCTATGCAGATTCAGGTTCTGTTGCTGTAGAAGTGGCCTTAAAAATGGCCGTGCAATATTGGGCTGCGTTTAATCAACCCGCGAAAACTAACTTTATTACCACCCGTTCTGGCTATCATGGTGATACATGGAATGCGATGTCTGTCTGTGATCCAGTCACTGGGATGCATCAGATTTTTGGCACGAGTTTACCGAATCGAATTTTTGTACCCGCACCACAAAGCCGCTTTGATGGTGAATGGAATCCAGAAGATATTGATGAACTTAAAAAGCAAATTGAACTTCATCATCCTACACTTGCAGCATTGATTATTGAGCCGATTGTGCAGGGTGCTGGGGGGATGCGTTTTTATCATCCTGAATATTTACGCCAAGCCAAAGCTTTGTGTGAGCAGTTCAATTTATTGTTAATCTTTGATGAAATTGCCACTGGTTTTGGGCGCACAGGCAAAATGTTTGCTTGGGAACATGCCCAAGTTGAACCTGACATTATGTGTATTGGTAAGGGATTGACAGGCGGTTATATGACATTGTCTGCGACCTTAACGACAAAAGATGTGGCTGAAACCATTAGCCGTGGTGAGGCTGGCGTGTTTATGCATGGTCCAACCTTTATGGCGAATCCATTGGCTTGCGCTGTTGCTTTAAGAAGCACCCAATTATTAGTGGAACAGGATTGGCAAGCCAATATTCAACGAATTGAAAAGATTCTGGCTGAACAATTAACGGATTTAGCTCAGCTTGACCATGTTGCTGATGTACGGGTTTTAGGGGCGATTGGTGTGGTTGAATTAACCATCAATGTTGATATGAAAACTTTACAACAGCAGTTCGTTGAACGGGGTATTTGGGTGCGACCATTTGGAAAGTTGGTTTATGTGATGCCGCCATATGTGATTAGTGATGATGAACTGAACTATTTATTAACACATTTGACTGAAGTGGTGAAAAGTATGCAAGGAGCAGATGTCAATGTCCTTGCTTAATCATTATGCCGAGCAGCTTGATCAACTCAAGCAACAAGGTAATTTTCGACAATTTACTTCAAATCAACAGCATGGACGATTTATTACCATTCAAGATCGAACCATGTTGAATTTAGCTTCCAACGATTATTTGGGCTTAGCTGCTGATCTAAAGTTAAGAGAAGAATTTCTTGATACTTTAAAAATCGAACGGATATTATTTAGTTCATCATCATCGCGCTTACTGACAGGTAATTTTGCAGAATATGAACAATTTGAAAATAGCCTAAGCAAAACTTTTGGTCGTGCTGCATTACTTTTCAATAGTGGCTACCACATGAATATTGGTATTTTGCCTGCGCTTGCTGATAGCAAAACCATTATTTTGGCGGATAAACTTGTACATGCCAGTATGATTGATGGTATCAGATTGTCTACGGCGCAATATGTGCGTTATCGACACAATGATTTGCAGCATTTGGAACAGTTATTGCTAAAGTATCATCAAGATGAACAGATTGAACGCGTTATTGTAGTGACTGAAAGTATTTTTAGTATGGATGGCGATGAGACTGATTTAGCAGCCTTAGTTCAGTTAAAACAGCGTTTCCATAAAACCATGTTATATGTGGATGAAGCACATGGCATTGGTGTGAGAGGCAAGCAGGGTTTAGGTTGTGCTGAGCAATATGCAGTATTGGATCAGATTGATTTCTTGGTTGGGGCACTTGGTAAAGCGATGGCTTCGGTTGGGGGATATATCATTTGTGATTCAATCATTCGTGATTATCTGATCAATAAAATGCGACCTTTGATTTTTAGTACTGCATTACCGCCAATTTCGATGGCTTGGTCTGACTTTATTTTTAATAAAATGTTGAGCATGCAGCAGCAACGTCAGCATTTGGCTGAAATGAGTCAATATTTACAACACGCTGTGATTGAGAAAGGTTTTTATAGTCCATCCAGTAGTCATATTATTCCGATTATTGTCGGTGAGAGCCAAGCTGCAATCGAAAAGGCGAAGTATGTGCAGCAACAGGGCTTTTATGCCATGCCTGTCCGTCCGCCAACCGTGCCGCAAAATAGTTCACGTTTAAGAATATCTTTAACTTCTTTGGTGCAAAAAAAGGAGTTAGAACAATTGGTGGAGTGTTTGTGAGCGTCAATAAAGCACTGGTTGCCCAAAGATTTGCTAAAGCAGGGCAAAGTTATGTTGAACATGCCGTGACGCAAAAGCAGATCAGTAAAGAACTATTTGAATATCTCAAAACTTATTGTCCGAAAAACTTGGATTCAGTCCTTGAGATCGGTTGTGGTTCAGGAAATTTAACCCACTTATTTCAATCTTGCTTTCAGACGAAAAATCTTTATTTAAATGATCTATATGAAGATGTAGCTCAACATTTTTCTGATCTGGAAAAGATACACTGGCTGATCGGTGATATTGAGCAACTTCAACTCCCTCATTCACTTGACGCAGTAATTTCAAGTTCTGCTTTACAATGGATGGTTGATCTACCTGCATTATTACAACGAATTCATAATGCTTTAAAACCGAAAAGCTATTTTGGTTTCTCAACATTTGGTGAAAATAATTTAATCGAAATAAAAAAGCTGACTGGGCAAGGTTTAAATTATTATTCTAGTGAAGTATTGAAACAGAAACTTGAAGAAAATGGCTTTGAGATTGTGTTTATACAAGAAGAACAGAAAAATCTATATTTTGATGATCCTAAATTAGTGCTGCATCATCTAAAAGCGACGGGGGTGACTGCAACAGCAAAGTCACATCGTTGGACCAAGCAATCTTTACAGCAGTTTTATTCTGATTATCAACAGTTCTATGATGAGCATGGTTTTCGCCTAACTTATCATCCGATTTACGTGATTGTAAGAAAAAAATAAGTATAAGAGGTATATATTAAAAGTGCTTAAAGACGAGTTAACTTCAGAAAATATGATCAAGTATGCTGGTTATTCAATTATAGTTAGCCTGTTTTTGCTTATATTTTATGAGTTTGAATTTGGAGTAATGATACTGGTAACTGGTATTTCATTAGGTATATTTGGTTTTTTACAAAAAAGTATAGTAATAAGTTATTTATTTTTTATTAAAAATTATATTGATGATTTTTGTTGGTTACTCTATATATTTTTCATTTGAGATTTCATCATATATGCAACTAAAAGCACCAATTCAAAAAATATGTGGTCTTGTTAAAAATATAAATATCTCAAACAGTAGACATACACCAAATACATTTGAGCTAGTAGGTGAACAAAAAGTAGTCACTTTTTTATATTATCAAGAGAATAAAGAGCTGCTTTCATCATCAAATATTTGTATTGAATATGCTTTTGATGATCGATGGGAAAGTTATCCTCGTGTTTTTAAAATTGAACCTGAATCGATCCATTAAATGTAAAGTGAAAGAAAAGAGATGAAAGGTATTTATTTTGTCAGCGGTATTGATACAGAAATTGGGAAAACTTATGCCACAGGTTATCTCGCCAAACTTTGGACTGAACAAGGGCAGCGAGTTATTACCCAAAAATTAGTTCAAACGGGTAATATAGATATCTCTGAAGATATTGAAAAACACCGTGAAATTATGGGTAGTGGCTGGTTTCAGGAAGATCATGAAAAATTGACCATGCCTGAAATTTTTACTTATCCTGCCTCGCCGCATTTAGCCACACGTTTAGATGGACGAGACTTAGATTTCGCGAAAATTGAAGCTGCGACTAAAGAATTGGCTCAGCGGTTTGAGGTCGTATTGTTAGAAGGTGCTGGCGGCTTGATGGTGCCTTTAACCACAGAATTGTTGACTATTGATTATATCGCTCAGCATCAATTTCCTGTGATTTTGGTGACTTCTGGGCGTTTGGGCAGTATTAATCATACTTTATTGAGTTTAGAAGCATTAAAGCAGCGTGGTTTGAGTTTGCATGCTTTGGTGTATAACTTAAAAGATGAGTCGAAAGATCCACTTATTTCTAAAGATACAGCGGATTATTTAAAAACTTATTTAGCAAAGCATTTTCCTGATGCTCAATGGATTGAGTTGGAAAAGTTTTAAAATAGAAAACCTATTTAAAGAGCTGATTAATGAAATAAAAAAGATTGGACAATTCCAAAACATATGGATTCCATCTCTCACGACCTGCTTTTTAGGTGCCAATTTTTTCATGGTTTTATCGGGATAGATGAGCTTCTTATTGATTTACCAATAGAGTTTGTTGAGTTTTACAAATTAGCAAATGGAGCTTATCTATTTGAAGATATTGTTTATGGTCAATGGGGATTGCAATTGTTGGATGCTTTTTTAATTCAAGAGAAAACACGAGATTTCATAGAAGGAAATAGTGATTATTTAAAAGGAGATTTAATTGTTGGCGAGTTTTTGGGTGACAGTGATCTTTTATTATTAAGAACTGATCCATCAAAAAATGATTATGGTTCTATGATGATTGTAACGCCATTAGATAGTAGAAATAATTGGAATAATCTTGAATTAAATTTCTATAATTTTATTACAGAGTATGTGAGTGAATTAGGGCAAAAATTTTGGGAATAAGAGAGGGAGATTATTTGTGGATATTAAATACTATCTAGCCAGTTCAGTATTTTTATTGAGTTCATTGCTTTCAGTAGTGCATGCTGCTGTCCCGACAGATAAAACCATCATTAGTTGGATTACCAACCTTCAAGACTCAAATGCTAATCCACCACAAGCCATTCAGATTGATCATACTGAAAAAGTGAAATTAGTTTCGGGTGAAGAAGCTTATTTATCTGGTGTGAGTTTTGAAAATGCAGGTCGTAACTTTTGGGCAGGTTATGTGCTGACTCGACCAAAGCTCAAACAGGCTCAGATATTAAAAGAGTTCGGTGGGCAATCGAATACATTTAAAGTGCATCCAAGTGTGTACAAGGGTAAATCGATTGAATTAGTTGAAATCGAAAGTGCTGGCTCAGGACAGGGTGCAGTCGAATCTACAAAAAGTTTAGTTTATCTCAACCAATGGAATGCAAAGTTAATAACAGAAGTTCAAGAGTCATCTTATGCTGGACGTTTTGATGAAAAACTTGAAAGCGAAGATTGTCGTACTGGTGCTGATAATACTGGCTATTTAAATGTGATGCCTTATTCTTCGTTTGTTGTTAAAACGACAGTCATGGGCGATGCATGTGATGACAAACCGAAAGGCTATAAGGTGAATAGCACCATCATCCCTATTGTGGTGAATGAAATAAAATAAAAAAAGCTAACAAGCGAGCTTGTTAGCATAGGAGCAACTTAGAGTTGTGAAGCTTAGTTGATTGTTTTTATTTTTCTAGTTATTACTGACAATTCCTATTTTAGTGACATTGCTTTGCTGAGCTAAAGCCATCACCATCGCAATATTTTTATATTCTGCTTGGGCATCAGGTTTAAATTTAATTTGATCCTGATCTGCCTTTTGAGCCACATTTTCAAACAGTGCTTTTAGTGCTTGGCGATCCGCGACCACCTGATCATTCCAAAAAATCTGACCTTGAGCATCGACACGTAAATTGATCACTTCAGGCGGTTTTTGGTCAGTCGGCGGCGGAGGCGTACCGTTTGGCAAGTTGATATTAATGGCATTATTTGGGATTGGAATTGTGATGATGAACATGATTAACAATACCAACATGACATCAATTAAAGGTGTCATGTTGACATCAAGCATGACATCATCTTCACTACTTTTTGGACCGACATTCATACCCATGAGTGACTCCTTAATCTGACCTTATGGTGAACTAGGTGGTGTAGTGACAAATGCGATTTTGCCAATACCAGCTTGTTGAGTTGTACTTATAACCTGATCAATCGCCTCATAATGTGTAAGTTGGTCGCCACGAATATGAACCTCAGGTTGAGGGCGTTTTTGCGCCTCAACTTGAAGACGTGCAAGCAAGGTTTCTTTATTTGCAACGTGTTGTTCATTCCAAAAAATATCGCCAGTTTTATTGACTGAGAGCTGAATATTTTGTGGTGTGGTGGCATAAGGCGTATTTTTTTCTTCAGGAAGTTTGACTGGAACGGTATGTGTGACGACTGGAACAGTAATTAAAAAGATAATTAGCAATACCAACATGATGTCGACAAGTGGAGTCGTATTTATCGTTCCGATTACATCATCGTCACTTTGATCTGAATTAATCATCATGCCCATAATCGTATTCCTTATTTAGAATTACGGTTTGGGTGATTGCTGTTTAGGTCACCACTGAGAAGTACAGCATGTAGGTCTGAGCCGAAAGAGCGGACATTGTCCATCACGGCTTTATTGCGGCGAGTGAGCCAGTTATAACCAAGTACAGCTGGTACTGCGACAGCAAGGCCAATTGCAGTCATGATAAGTGCTTCACCAACAGGTCCAGCAACTTTATCGATAGATGCTTGTCCTGAAATGCCGATTGCAGTTAATGCGTGGTAGATACCCCAGACTGTGCCAAATAATCCAACGAAAGGCGCAGTTGAACCGACGGTAGCGAGGAAAGCTAAACCATTGCCAAGATGACTTTGGACTTTTTCAATTGCACGTTGAATTGAGATCGTTACCCAAGTGTTGAAATCGATACGTTCTAATAAGGTGCCGTCATGGTGCTTTGTTGAGTGAATGCCTTTTTCAGCAATATACCGATAGGTACTGCTAGGATCTAAACTTTCTTTTGCACTATTTAATGTATCTGCTTCCCAGAAGTTACGTTCAGCTTCAGTGCCGTGACGCTTGATTTTACTTTGTTGAAATACTTTAGAAAAAATGATGTACCACGTTCCAATTGACATCAGAACTAAAATAAAAAGTGTGGTTTTTGCGACGAGATCACCTTCACGCCATAGTGCCTCTAAGCCATAAGGGTTATGTACTTTTTCTTCAGTAGCGGGTAACGGTGGCGGAGTTGGTGTGGCTTGGGTAACGGCTTCAGTATTTGTTGTTGTGACAGCCGTTGCTTGCGTAGTTTCATCAGCCCATACCGTGTGAAATGGTAATAATGTACTGGTAGAAATGAGACCGATTGCTGCGAAGCGTGCGATATGTTTTGCTGTTTTATTCATCTTAAATTCTCCAAAAATTTGTTTCATTTATTCAATTAATTAAGAAATTGTGAAAGAGTATTCAACTTCATACCAATCTTGTTGAGGTACGCCATCTTTCATTGCGGGAGTAAATGTACATAGACTAAATGCTTTCGAAGCGGCTTTATCTAAGGCTCTAACTCCACTGGATTTCTTAACTTTTGCATCTATCACTTTTCCTGAACCATCTACTAGAAGACGCATTCGAACAGTACCTTCTTCACCTGCCATTTCTTGTTCACGTGGATAGTCTGGTTTTTTACAGCCAGCTTCACCTTCGGAAACACCACGTGAAATGCCTGCTGGTTTAGCTGGAGCGGAAGGTGCGGCTGCAACGGTTGGAGCTGCAACTGGACTTGGACTTGCTGCAACAGGTGATGGTGTAGGAGTTGCATCCGTAGCCTTTGTTGTCTGAGTCGGTGCAGGCTTTTGAACAGGTTTCACAGCCTCAACTGGTTTCGGTGGTGGATCAGGAATTTTTGCCACTTTCTCTACCATTTTTGGTGGTTCTGGTGGCTTTTCCTCTGGTTTTGGTGGTGGAGGCGGCGGTGGTTCAATATCTTGAATAATCTGAAGTTCTACAGGCTTCTCGACAGGTTTGATAAAGTCAGTCGCTAAACTGGTCATCAGAATATAGGCGATCACGAGGTGTAAGAATAAAACCACACCAATACCGACTAGGCGTTTGGCGGATTGATTTTCACTCTCAGAAAAGGGTATGCCCATAATTGCTCCTGAAATTGTAATCATCAATTCACGTTTAACTTGTGAAGGAAAAGGTTCGTAATGGGGGAAATACAGACCATTTTTCCTTGTGTGAATTGATGATTACGGTGGATCACTACAGCATCAAAATCATGTTGTAGTGATGAACATATTAAAATTTGAAAGTGCTACGAACGAAGTAAGTACGACCGAGTACATCTGCATAACGTGGGTCATAACCCATTTGGAAGTTATCCAATACATTTGATGCTGGTGGTTCTGCATCAAACATATTTTTAATACCTAAGGTGAGTTCTACGTTTTTGAAGCCTTTGTAGGTTCCTGAGAGGTTGTAGGTTGTGTAGTCACTAACTTTATGGTTTTGACCATCAGAGTTTTGATCTTTATAACCTTTAGAGAAGTTTTGTTGAAGGTTGAGTGCCCAGTTTTCATAGCGCCAATCTAGATTTGCAGTATGTTTCCAACGTAGAACAATGGCTTGATAGTCTAGACCTGCATAGCTACCAGCAACACCAATCCACGGCATACCTTCATCTTCTTGATATTTGTAATCAGTAACATAAGTTCCATCAATGCTGAAGCCAACCTGACCAGTACTTGTCATTGGTGAACGCCAAGCCATGCTTGCATCAAAACCTGAGGTTTTAATACCACCTAAGTTTTGTTGTACTGTATTGATATAATTGAGTGAACCGTCTGCATTTCGAACAAATTTATCTGCATATTTTTCAGGATCACCGAAAATAGCCGTCTCAGAGATAGTTGTAATTTGATTTTTAACTTTGATATCAAAGTAATCTAGAGTGAAAACAAGATTTTTTGTTGGTTGGAACACCACACCTGCGGTGAATGAATCGGACTTTTCAGGTTCTAAGTCTTTGTTACCGCCATTTTGACGATCAAACTGCATTCCGCAGTCACGCGCGGGTAATGCACCAGTAGCAGGAACACCACCCGGACAAAGAACAGGGTCATTATAAGTTGCAGCGGTATTGGTAATCGAAGTTGGTGAGTACATTTCGCTAAGCGTTGGCGCTCTAAAGCCTTTGGTATAGCTTGTTCTGAACATCAACTGTTTGTTTGGTTCCCAACGAAGAGAGAATTTGGGATTGAATGTGTCACCAAAATCGCTGTAATCATCGTATCGCGCGGCAAGCTGAGCTTCTAATGTTTTATGAAGTGGGATATGGAGCTCTGTGAATACTGCCTTGATGTTTCGAGAACCTTCATTAATCGGTTCATTTGGATCTACACCAGTACTCGGTGCAACGCTGGCAATTTCAGAGATAGTTTTTGATTGCCAATCGTCTTTGCGGTAACTTACTCCAACTGCAAAACCTACATCGCCTGCTGGAAGAGTATAAATAGGGCGACTAGCAGTGAAATCAACGATTGTTGAATCTAATTTAGCATCTAAATATTTACCTTTAACGCCTAATGTACTCCAAACATCACCATCTTCTGCTGCTTGAGGTCCAAATGGGTTAAGCGTGCCATTGAGTAAAGCTTCTGCTGTTTTATCGTAGTTAAGATAACCACTTAAAATATTATCAGCAGCATTACTTCGTGCATATGTTACCCCTGTATTAATATCCCAGCCGTATGCTTCACCTTCGATACCAGCAAAAATACGATGTGAATCATTGACACTGTTACTAATACGATTGCCAGCTTGCGAACGTAAATATAGTTCTAAAGGACCGCTGACATTATCCATTGCTGGAGTGATGCCATTACCTGGATAATATTTACTAGTTGGGCTCATTGGTAAATCAAAAAATACATCTGGAGCAACAGAGGTGGTTACCTCATTGCGTGCATATAAATATTCCCCAATCGCATTAAAGTTATCATTGATTTTTGCAGTGACTCGCCCCATGACAGAAACATCTTCAGTTTTAGGAACGATACCGATCACGGCTTGGCTGTTATAACGGCAAGTTACGCCATCATTACTAAAAAATAATGGGTTGTCCCCACAGCCTGAACTCGCATAGGGGTTGCCAAAAGTACCTGTTTTTGTATCGTATAGGTTTGCAGGAAATGAGCCACTACTGGTTCTATTCACACCTAATTCAGGTATAACACCACCGCGACGACTGACCTTACGGTCTTGTGCCATAACATCTTCGCCACGACGATAATCAACTACACCAAATGCATTGAAACCATCTTCATCTAAGTCACCGAAACCACCAAAAATAGAATAATTTTGTTGTTCACCACCTTTTTGTTCAGGCTTTTGATAACCAGCACTGAAATTTAAGCCATTGAATTGTTTTTTGGTAATGAAGTTCACAACACCACCAATCGCGTCTGTTCCATAAACGGCGGAAGCACCATCTTTCAGAACTTCAATACGATCGAGCATCGCAAGAGGGATGATATTGAGATTGGCAACGCCACTGTCATAAGCATTGGCAGCAAGGCGTCTGCCGTTTAAGAGTACTAAGGTTTTATTTGAACCTAATCCGCGTAAGTTAGCAGATGAGCCAACAGTTCTACTCGCACCAACGTTTGATGCGGTAACGAAGTTTGATTGGTTGGCTGTAATTTTTGCTAAAGCCTCCTCTGTTGTCGTGATCCCTTGTTTTAAAATTTCATCGACTTTTACGATGGTTATTGGTGATGCACTTTGTGCAGCAACGCCCTTGATCGATGAACCTGTAACTGCAACTTTTACGACTTTCGTCGGTTTCTCATCGGTAGATGATTCTGTTTCAGCAGCATGGGTCATAGTTAAACACAACATACTTAGGCTCAGGGTACTGAGTTTTAGTATGCATTTGCTCGCTTTTGGCATAGCACTTGATTGAACGAAATTGGTATTTTTCATTGAATTTATAACCCCTAAATAGATGGTCACTCTAAAAGAATGAACAAAAGCGTTTTAGCAAGACATGTGCCAAATACGATTTTTAAGGGGGATTTAAACTCGATTTTAAAGTGTAAAAGTGTTCTACTTTTAAAAATAAGTTTTTCATATTTTTACTAATTATTAAAAAAATATGAAATTAAAAAAATTTTTAAATTGTCATTTTTTTACAAAAACCATAATTTTTTTATGAGCATTAAAATGAATCATGCTATTTTTATGATGCGTTAAATTGGTGCGAATTAATTTTATTTTAGTTATTTTAGGTGTTTAGCTATAGATATTTATTTGATTAAAAAAGTATATAAGAAAATATGATTTGGCATAAAGTTACTCTTCATTAAGATGAGAAAAAATAATATTTTAGACTATGTGTTAAAAGTTTTTTAATTGATAAAACTATTTTATTTGAAAAGTGGCATGAAAATAGCAAATGTTTTCTGGTCTTAAAGTAGATTTTTCCACTTTTATTATTTTTACGAAAGGTAAAAAATAATTAAATTTATGATTTTGCTAAGAAAGGTCATTTAATTAAATGAAGGTGGTTAAGTCTTTGTGTGGTTGAATGCTATTCGAAAGTCTAGTATTTATTAAAAAACGATAATGTGAGCATTGAGTTGAAGTCTAAATTTTTTACGGTCACGTTGTTTTCAACCGTTGTTGCATTTGCGCCGATGGGATATACCAAAACCCCAGCACAAGCTGACAAAGTTCTTCGAATCGCTTTTGAAGCACCTGATGATGGTTTTGATATGGTGAAAACCTTCAATTTTTATAGTGGCAATGTTGCGGATGTTATTTTTGAAAGGCTTGTCCAATACGATTATTTAGCTAATCCAGTAAAACTAGTTCCATCTACGGCTGAAAGTATGCCGAACATTCAGGACAATGGGAAAGTTTATATTTTTAAAATAAAACCAGGTATTTATTTTACAGACGATCCCGCTTTCAAAGGTAAACGGCGAGAGCTAGTTGCTGAAGATTATATTTATTCAATTAAACGTATTTTAGATCCGAAAAACCACTCCTCATCTTTTGCTTTTATCGATCATAAAATTGTCGGCGCAAATGCACTTGTCGATCAAGCGAAGAAGTCAGGAAAATTTAATTATGATGCTTCTATTCAGGGTCTAAAAGCTTTAGATCGATACACGATTCAATTTACTTTGACCCAGCCTGATTATAATTTTCCATATATTTTGGCATATAGCACATTTGGTGCGACAGCTCGCGAAGTAGTTGAATACTATAAAGACCGTTTAGGTATGCATCCTGTAGGTACAGGACCTTATATGCTAAGTAAATACGTACCACGAAGCAAAATTGAATTGGTTGCAAATCCTGATTATCGCGGCTTTGTTTGGAATTTTAAGTCCACTGGAACAGCTTGGGATAATCAACTGGTTAAAGAAATGAGTGGTAAGCAAATGCCGCAAATTGGTAAGGTCAACATTAGTATTATCGAAGAAGAGCAATCTCGTTGGTTGGCATTTCAATCGAAACAACTCGATTTTGACAAAGTCACTGCGAATGCTATTCCCAAAGTCCTCGATCAAAATAATCATTTAAAATCTGAGATGAAAAACAAAGGTGTTCAGCTTTATCGCAATAAAGAGGCTGAGATTACCTATTCTATGTTGAATATGCGAGATCCGATTGTCGGTGGCTCATCTTTAGATAAAGTTGCACTGAGACGAGCAATAGCACTGTCATTTGATGTAAATGAATATATTCGTATTTTAAGAAAAGGACAGGCTGTAAAAGCTGAAATGCTTGTGCCAGCTGGGGTGAATGGTCATAACCCAAATTATCGCAGCAGTATCGGATACAACCCTGTTTTAGCCAATAAACTACTTGATCGATTTGGTTATAAAAAAGGGGATGATGGCTATCGCACATTGCCTGATGGTAAAGCACTGACTTTGAAAATAAATACTGAAAGTGGCTCGGCTTCTGTGATGTATTCAGAGTTGTGGAAGAAGAGTTTAGATGCGATTGGGATTCGATCTGATTTTAGAGTCAGCAATTTTGCCGATAATTTAAAAGCAGCAACGCAATGTCAATACATGATGTGGAGTGGCGCTTGGCATGCGGATTACCCTGAGGGAGAGAATTTTACTCAACTTCTTTATGGGCCTAATGTCGGACGCGGTAAT
This sequence comes from Acinetobacter sp. NBRC 100985, assembly GCF_000241225.1. Classification (NCBI taxonomy): domain Bacteria; kingdom Pseudomonadati; phylum Pseudomonadota; class Gammaproteobacteria; order Moraxellales; family Moraxellaceae; genus Acinetobacter; species Acinetobacter sp. NBRC 100985. Next base: position 187,907 of record NZ_BAEB01000021.1, read on the forward strand.
CAGTCATGTTATCAGTCAGATGCTTATGACAATTTATATCGACAAGCGATGCAACAACCGCCTGAAAAACGAATGCCGTTTTACGAAAAAATGAGTCGACAAATAGAAGCAGATACGACTTGGATTTTACAAGATACACGAATTAGAAACTGGCTGATTCAACCAGAAGTTCAAGGTTTTAAAGCCCATCCAATTATGAATTCCAATTGGCAATATTTAGATATTGCTTCACCACGTCAAAATAAGTGATGAGTTTATGATGAAGCAAAAGTTTAAACTTTCTTTACCTCGCTATGCTTTAGCGCTTTTGATTGGTAGCTCTATCAGCTTAAGTGCAGCATGGACTGAGGCTAAAAGCCCAGCAGATCCGAACAAGGTTTTGCGATATGTATTTCCTGTTGCCGAAACAGGGTTTGACCCTGCTGGTGTGCATGATCTGTATTCGGCGCATGTCAATGGTTCGATTTTTGAAACGCTATTTACTTATGATTATTTGGCTTCACCTGCAAAATTGGTACCCCGCACAGCAGTGGCATTACCAGAAGTCAGTGCAGATGGTTTGACCTATACCATTCGTGTGAAAAAGGGTATTTATTTTGCCGATGATCCCGCTTTCAAAGGTAAAAAACGAGAGCTGACAGCTGCAGATTATGCTTACACATTCAAACGTTTGCTTGATCCAACATTGCGTTCACCAAATAGTTGGTTGTTGGATGGGCGAGTCGTGGGGATGGAAGCCTTACAGAAGAAAGCGCAAAAAACAGGAAAATTTGATTACGACCAACCTGTTGCTGGTTTGCAAATGCCTGATCGCTATACGTTGGTGATTCGCCTAACAAGCCCTGATCAAAACTTCCCAATGTTATTGGCACATCAGCCTGCTGGTGCTGTTGCACGAGAAGTGATTGAAAAATATCGAAACAAAGCTGGCTTTGCGATGGGACATCCTGTAGGCACAGGGCCATATATGTTGTCGAGCTGGACGCCGGGTTCACGGATTATTTTAAAAGCCAATCCAGACTTTAGAAGTTTTGTTTGGAACTTTAAAGCAAGCTCAGCGGATGATGAAAAGATCGTTAAAGCCATGCAAGGCAAGCTAATGCCACAAATTGGTGTGATTGATATACAAGTGATGGAAGAGGGGCAGTCTCGTTGGTTGTCGTTTAGCAAAGATGAAGTTGATCTATTTCAATTAGAGGGTGAGCTTGTTTCCCAAGCCATAAAGGATGGAAAGCTTAAACCTGAATTAGTTAAAAAAGGCGTGCAACTGTCTCGGATTGTTGATCCTTCAATTGATTATCACTATTGGAATATGCAAAACCCCGTTGTCGGTGGAATAAGTAAAGAGAAAATTGCACTTCGCCGTGCGATGTCGATGGCTTTTTCCGCGGATAACTATATCAATATCTTGCAAAAAGGCGATGCAAAAAAACTACAAGCCTTGATTCCCGAAGGAATTGTGGGGTACGACCCAAATTATAGAAGTAGTATTCCTTATTCAGTCAAAGCCGCGAATTTATTGTTAGATCGCTATCACTATAAAGTGGGGGCAAATGGTTGGCGAACTTTGCCGAATGGTAAGCCCTTAGTCATTGAAATGACGGTGAGTGGAAATAGTTTGCGTAGTCAACAACAAGCTGAGTACTGGAAGAAAATTTTGGATAGTCTAAAGATCCAAATGACGACACAGTCTTTACCTTTTTCAGAAGCATTAAAGTTAGAAAAACAATGTAAAACCATGTTTAAAACATCTGCTTGGATCGCTGATTATCCTGATGCTGATAATTTTATGCAGCTGTTCTATAGCAAAAATATTCATGCCAGTAATAACAGTTGTACCAGTATTCCTGAATTTGATCGTTTATATGAGCAGACACAAAAAATGGCACCCGGACCTGAGCGTGATGCCTTATATCGCAAGATGTCACGGGTACTAGAAGTGTACATGCCTGTACAGGTCATTGGCGCTCGTTACCGAAATATTCTAGCGCAACCTCGCGTAATTGGATTTAAAAAGCATCCCATTCTGCCTGCTGAATGGATGTACATTGATATTGACATGAAGAAATAGAAATTAAAAAACTGGAGTAGTGATGAAAAATCAAACATTCAAATTGACCACATTATGTCTATGTGCAATCGGAGCAAGCCAAATTGCTGTTGCTGAAACGGCTGTTCGTCAGACCTTACCTCAATTTCAAGCCAAAGACATTCCAGTGCTCTGTGATGAGAAAATTAATGAAGTCAAAAATCAGTTGAAGAACTTGGAGACATTAAAATTAAAGCAAGATGCTCCTGCTGCACCTGTGCTTGCTGAATGGGATCGTATTTTTGCATCTTTTGAAGATTTTTATGGCCCGATTGGCTTATATAGCAATGTTTCTCCCGATGAGGCCGTGCGCAAAGCATCTGATGACTGTGAAATTAAAATTAGCCAGTTCCAAACCGATATTTTGCAAAACCCAAAGCTATATCAGCAATTTAAAAAGCTAAAAGCATTGGATGCAATTGATACTAAATTCCGCGATGACATTCTCTATGACTTTGAAAAAACGGGCATTCAGTTACCAGCGGCTAAGCAAAAACGCTTAAAAGCGATCTTGGATGAACTCACAAAAATTGAGCAAGAATATGCCCGTAATGTCCGCGATAATCAGGAAAAACTTGAATTCACTCCAGATGAACTCAAAGGATTACCGCAAAGTTATATTGACGGTTTAAAGAAAAATGATGAAGGTAACTATTTACTCGGTTTTGAATATCCTGAATATCGCCCATTTATGGAATTGGCGGACAATGATGATGCGCGTAAACGTTATCAAATAGCATTCACTCGTCGTGGTGGAGAAAGGAATTTAGCCTTACTCAAGCAAGCGATGGATTTGCGATATGAACTTGCGCAATTGTTTGGCAAGGCAAACTATGCGGAGTGGGTTTTACAAAAACGTATGGCAAAAACACCTGAAGCTGTTAATAAATTTCTAGCCGATGTTCACGCCACAGTTGCGCCTTTAGAACAAAAAGAAGTCGATACTTTACGTGCTTTCAAAGCCAAAACTTTAAATATCCCACTTGAGCAAGCCACAATTGAACGATGGAGCGAAGCGTATTGGAGTGAAAAATTACGCAAAGCCGAGTATCAAGTTGATCAAGAACAGTTACGTGATTATTTTCCAACTCAAGCTGCACAAGATTGGTTATTTGCAATTTCATCTAATTTGTATGGCATCGAATTTAAACCCGTGAAAGTTGCTGCTTGGCAAGATGAAGTTGAATATTACGACGTCAATGATGCTAAAACAGGGAAGCTTTTGGGTGGACTTTATATGGATAAATTTCCACGCGAAGGAAAGTATGGGCACGCTGCGGTATGGGGCGTTTATGGCGGCAGCACACTCACACAACGTAAACCGATTTCTGCTTTAGTCACTAACTTTAACCGTAAAGGTTTAAATAGCGATGAGTTAGAAACTTTCGTACATGAGTTTGGACATGCCTTACATGGCATTTTATCTAACACACGTTATTCCTCTCAATCAGGTACTTCAGTGGAACGCGACTTTGTTGAAGCACCTTCGCAGATGTATGAAGAGTGGGCGAGACGTAAAGAAACACTGTCTAAAGTTGCTGATTACTGTAAACCCGCTTGCCCTCGTGTAGATGATGCTTTAATTGCGAAGTTAAATGCAGTGCACAATTATGGTCGTGGTTTACGTTATGCACGTCAGGCACTCTATGCACAATATGATATGGCGTTACATGGCAGCGATGCTTTAAAAGTACAGCCATTAGATGTTTGGAAAAAAATGGAAAGTGCAACAGCACTGGGTTATGTACCAACGACAGAGTTTCCAGGGCAATTTGGTCATATCATGGGGGGCTATCAAGTTGGCTACTATGGCTATATGTGGTCTGAAGTGATGGCTTTAGATATGTTGTCAGCCTTTGGAAATAACCTAAATAATCCAGAAGTAGGGCAACGCTACCGACAAACGATTTTATCTCAAGGTAGTCAAAAACCAGCACAAGCACTCGTTGAAGATTTTCTTGGGCGAAAACCTGATAACAAAGCTTTCTTTGATGAAATTACAGGTCAACGAGTGAAATAAGGGAGCATCTTTATGCTGGCATATATCATACGACGTATATGGCAGATGATCCCGACCATGCTTGGGGTTGTACTGCTGATTTTCTTCCTGTTTAACTGGGTAGGAGGCGATCCTGCCTATATCTTGGCAGGGAAAATGTCGAATCCAGAACAGATCGAAAATATCCGACAGCAGCTCGGTATTGATCAACCTTACTATGTTCAGCTGTGGATTTTTATTAAGCAGATATTAACCTTTGATTATGGTGTGAGTTGGAGTACAGGTGAATCTGTATCTCAAATCATTATGACGCGTTTAGGGCCATCACTGACCTTATTGATCCCGTTGGTGGTGCTTCAAACGGTGATCTCAATCATTCTTGCGTTGGCTGTTTCTGCGGTTCGTGGCAGCTTGACTGATCGTATGGTGATGATGATGTGCACGATAGGCATGTCGATCAGTATTTTAGTTTATATCATTGTTTTTCAATATTTCTTTGCTTATCAGTTGAGTTGGTTTCCAGTTCAAGGGTGGAGTGATCGTTTTACTGAAAATTTATTCAAATATTCACTATTACCTATTCTGATTATGCTAGTGGTGAGTATTGCTCCAACTCTACGTTTATACCGCAGTTTTGTATTAGATGAAGTCAATCAGGACTATGTTCGTACCGCGCGTGCTAAAGGTGTGAGTGAGCGTCGTGTATTTGGTGTACACGTGCTGCGTAATGCATCTATTCCAATCGTGACAGATGTGATGGCAACCTTGCCAGCATTATTGATCGGTGCATTTTTGATTGAGCGTTTCTTTGGGATTCCGGGAATTGGGCGGGAAGTGATTATTGCGGTTGAGCGTAGTGATTTCCCTGTGATTAAAGCGATTACCGTGTATGTCGCCGCAGCAACGATGATTTTTAATCTCATCGCAGATCTGGTCTATAAATTGATTGATCCACGTGTGCAGTTGAAGTAGGTGGGAATATGCTGAGTATATTATTGAAAAAAAAGGCAGCTACTTCATCTGACACAGCTTCGTCAGGATTATGGCAGTTAGCAATGCGACGTTTAAAAGCAGATCGTATTGCGATGGCTTCTTTATTCGTGGTGTTGTGCTATTTCTTGGTGTTGATTTTGTCTGTGACGGGTGTGATTGCTTCAGACTGGAATAAAGAGGTTGCGGTAAGTTACGCACCCCCGAGTTTCATCGGTGCAGATAAGAGCGATAATCAGGCTGAGCAAAAAACTGAGGTGATTGAAGCTTTACCAGAGAATCCTGTTGATCCTTTAAAAGATGTGATTCATGAATTAAATGCTGAAATTGCTAAAGAGCAAAAAACAGGTTCACCAGTTGATTATTATGGTGTGGTCGATCCACTCGCAGAAGATATGCAAACGATTGATCAGCAACTTGATGGACATTTACTTGATCAACAAGTCGAACTTAAACAAACCTTGCCATTTGGGGCTGATAAATGGGGACAAGATGTCCTATTGAAAACCATTAAAGGTGCAGAAACTTCTATTCTTGTAGGATTGTTATCGGCTTTGCTTGCTGTTGTCATCGGTACATTTTTGGGGGCAATTGCGGGTTACTTTGGTGGTTGGGTGGATGATGTCTTGAACTGGTTCTACAACATTTTTACCTCCATTCCTTATTTACTCTTGGTTCTTGCAATTGCTGCAGTACTTCAACAAAAAGGAATTTTGTCAATTGTCCTGATCTTAGGCTTGACAGGCTGGACAGGCGTGTTTCGTCTTATTAGGGCAGAATACATGAAACATAAGTCACGCGAATATGTTCTTGCTGCCAAAGCGATTGGTGTGAGTCATTTACGCCGTATGTTTGTACATATCTTTCCAAACGTTAGCCATATTGCCTTAGTGCAGATTTCAATTTTAGTTGTCGCATTTATCAAATCAGAAGTGATCTTGAGTTTCTTGGGTTTTGGTGTTCCTGTTGGCGTGGTGTCATGGGGCAGTATGTTGAATGAAGCGCAAAGTGAATTGATCTTAGGGAAATGGTGGCAATTGGCAGCTGCATCAATTGCAATGGCAGTATTGGTGACAGCATTTTCAATGTTCACTGATGCATTACGTGATGCATTAGATCCTAAACTGAAATAGCGGAGAGAAATAAGATGAATCATCATGATCAAGAAACGCTATTAAATGTCGAAAATCTTCATGTCAGTTTTAAGGGTGAAAATAAACAGTGGATTGAAACGGTCAAAGGCATTTCATTTTCGATTCCTAAAAATAAAACAGTCGCTTTGGTCGGAGAGTCGGGAAGTGGTAAATCCGTAACCTCGCTTGCAATCATGGGCTTGTTACCCAAAGGTCAGAGTCAAATTGCGACGCAAAGCCGAATTACATTTGAAGACAAAGACTTGTTAAATCTTTCTATGCGTGAAATTCGGAACATTTGTGGTAAAGAAATTGCCATGATTTTCCAAGAGCCGATGTCTTCTTTGAATCCTGTTTTTACGGTTGGCGATCAAATTGCTGAAGTGTTACGAATTCATCTTGGCATGGGGCGTAAACAAGCACGAGCGCGCGTACTTGAGTTGTTAAAAGAGGTGGGGATTCCGTCACCTGAGACCAAGATAGATGCTTATCCAAGCCAGCTATCAGGTGGTCAACAGCAGCGGATTATGATCGCAATGGCGATTGCTTGTGAACCGAAATTGTTGATTGCCGATGAACCGACCACTGCACTCGACGTGACCATTCAAAAGCAAATTATTGATTTATTAGAGTCACTACGCCAACGCCGTCAAATGTCGATGCTGTTCATCACTCATGATTTGGCATTGGTCGGTGAAATTGCCGATCAAGTGATTGTAATGCGTCACGGTGAAATTCGTGAATGTGGCGAAGCCAAGCAGGTGCTCGAACAACCAAATGACGTTTATACACGCGCTTTATTGCATTGTCGTCCTCAGTTATCAGCTCGTCCTTATCGTTTACCTGTGACCAGTGACTTTATGAAACAGGAAAATGGTGAATTGGTTGAGGCGATTAATTTATCCACCTTTCACTTGCAAGAGCGTACACGTGGTGTAACAGGTGAAGAACCGATTGTGTTGGATGTGAAAGATTTGAAAAAGTCTTTTTATAGTCGTAAAGGGCTATGGGGACGTGACGAGTTTCAAGCAGTTAAAGGCGTATCTTTTCAACTGGCAAAGGGTAAAACCTTAGGGTTAGTCGGGGAGTCAGGTTCAGGTAAAACCACCATAGGTCTATTGTTAATGCGCTTGCATGAAGCAACTGGTGGTCAAGCCTTAATCGATGGAAAAGATATTTTGGCAATGTCTGAGAAAGAGTTTGCTCAGTACCAACGGAAAATACAGATCATTTTTCAAAATCCTTATGCATCGCTTAATCCGCGTTTTACGATTGGGCAGATTCTACTTGAGCCGATGCGTATTCATGGCATTGGTCAAGACGATACGGAACGTAAGAAAATTGCTTTAGAGTTATTAGAGCGCGTCAGTTTACCTGCTCAAGCTTTTGATCGTTATCCACATGAATTTTCGGGTGGTCAGCGTCAGCGTATTGCGATTGCACGATGCTTAACTTTAAAGCCTGAGATTCTGATTTGTGATGAATCCGTTTCAGCGTTGGATGTATCGGTACAAGCTCAGGTGTTGAACTTACTGCAAGATTTACAGGATGAATTCGGTTTGAGCTATATCTTTATTTCACATGATTTATCCGTTGTGAAATATATTTCGGATCAAGTGATGGTAATGAATCATGGCGAATTGGTTGAGATTGCCAATTCAGATGAGTTATATCTACATCCACAGCATGAATATACGAAGAAGTTACTCAATGCGATTCCTCAAGGGGTGACTTCAACGCATTAACAGCAATAAAAAACGCTCTAATAAGAGCGTTTTTTATATCAGTACAAAGGATTAAAACTTCTTAAAACCTTTATTGAAACCAATCGTTTTACGACCGTTACTATTATTGCCATTACCACTTGAACGTTGTTGTGGTTGATCTTGTTCATCATCACGACGTTGTTGGCGTAAATAACCACCACGACGAGCTGCAATTGGTTTATCAGTCATACGTTCAGTACGACGTTTTGCCATACCAAATAAACCTGTACCTTGACGCGGTTTTAACTCAACTGATTTCGCTAAGTTATCAATATCCGTTTTATCCAGCTCCATCCAACGACCAGTACGCAATTCGCGTGGCAGAATCACGGTACCGTAACGGGTACGTAATAGACGGCTTACTTTTAAGCTTTGTGATTCAAAGATACGACGTACTTCACGGTTACGACCTTCTTTTACAACCACTTGATACCAACGGTTGATACCGTCACCACCAATTTCAGAGAATGACTCAAATTTTGCTGGGCCATCTTCAAGTTCCACGCCTTTGAGCATGTTATTGCGAATTTGCGGTGTGACTTCACCCATGACACGTACAGCGTATTCACGCTCAACTTCATTTGAAGGGTGCATTAAACGATTTGCAAGCTCACCATCATTTGTAAATAGCAAAAGACCTGTACTGTTAATATCGAGACGACCAACCATCACCCAACGATCATTGGCGATTTGGGGTAAATGATCAAATACAGTTGGACGCTTTTCAGGATCGTTGCGTGAGCAAATTTCACCTTCAGGCTTATAGTAAATTAAAACGCGACGACGAATTTCATCTTCAACTTGGAATTGTACTTTACGACCATCGATACGAAGTTCATCTGTTGGTTCGATACGTTCGCCGACTTGCGCAATTTTACCATTGATGCTGACACGACCAGCAGCAATGACTTCCTCCATATAGCGACGCGAGCCAAGCCCGACTCTCGCCAACACCTTTTGTAATTTTTCACTCATGACAGCACAACCTTAGACATAATGATCAACAGTTCACCTTTCTCAGGACTTCGGCGCATGCGCGTCAAGTGCCATGAATGCTTCCTTGGCGTTCTGTAGGGGAGGCAATTGACCTAGCGAGGCTAAACCAAAAGCATTTAAAAATTGGGGCGTTGTCACTAACAACGCAGGTCTTCCAGGCAAATCTCTAAAACCAGACTCTTTGATCCAGTTCCAGTCAAATAACGTTCTTAAATTTTGACTATTATTTGATACACCACGAATTTGTTCAATATCTGCACGAGTTACAGGCTGATGATAAGCAATCACAGCAACCGTTTCGAGTAACGATGGTGATAGTTTCGTTGGGCGTTCAGGCCACACCTGAGCAATAATATTTCGATATTTTGCTCGGACTTGAAAGCGAAAGCCTTGTGCAGTTTCAATCAGTTCAATTGAACGGCCATGTTGCAACATCGCAAGTTGCTGCAAAAATGTACGTAATTGCTGTTTATTATATTGGTTTTGAAAAGCTTCTTTTAGTCTTGCAAGAGAAACTGGTGAGTCACTGGCAAATAAAATCGCTTCAATTTGTAGCAATACATCATGATGAATATCTTCTAAAGACATTCCTTCATTGGCATCAAATTGATCTAAACTCACGTAGCAACTCCTTGAATGGTTAAAGGAGCTTCAATACCTGTATGAATAATTTGGATTCTTTGTTGACGGGTGAGTTCAAGAACCGCCATAAATGTCACAACCATTCCCATACGACCTTGCTTGGGATTTAATAGTTCAATAAAACTGAGTGCTTCGCCTGATGCCAATTGGCTTTCAATAAATGCAATTCGTTCTTCAAGCAAAACTGGCTCTTGTGCAACGACATGTGTAACTGGTTCTGGACGATTGAAAACATAAAATAATGCATCATGCAAAGCTTCGACATCATAGCCTTCATAAATTGGAGCAATATGACCGATACTGACATTGGCACTAAAGGTATCCCGCTCAAAAATTGGCATTTGACCGAGTCTTTCAGCAGCTTGTTTGATGCGTAAATAGGTTTCTAGACGATCAATCAGTTCTTGTTTTGGATCTTTTTCAAATTGGTCGATTGCTGTTGGTTTCGGTAATAACAGGCGAGATTTTAGATCAGCCAATAAAGCCGCCATCACCATATAATCTGCGGTCAACTCGATATTGAGTGACTTCATACTATCCATGTATGAAAGATATTGAGTCGCAATCGGAGAAATATCTAACTGTAGTAAATCAAAGCCATTCTTTTGGATCAAATAAATCAAGAAGTCTAAAGGACCTTCAAATTGTTCAAGTAAAATTTCGAACGCAGCAGGGGGAATGTACAAATCTTCAGGTATGACTTCTTGCCACTCGTCGAGCACGCGAATGGAAGGAGTTAACTCCGATGTAGAGGGAAGAATTTGGTTCATTACCGTTATAAGCCACGCGAATTTTCAAAAGCATGAAAGAGATTTTTTGTGTGCTTGAGATGACACAAGCCGCAAAGAGCTACGCTATTCTAATCGAAATGCCTCATTTAATAAATTACTCACTTACAAAAACCTTAAGCTTCTTAGGGTATTTTTTGTGTTTATGCACTATCGCATAGGTCATAGATATAATTTATGGTTAAATTAAATACTGAAATGATGCTAAACCATAAATTCCAATGAAAAATTACTTAAAAACACAGCAAAATTCACTTGGTCAGGAAGTCGGCTATTCCATTGATAACCCTATTGTATGCCAGCAACTACAAACCAATTTGTTTGGGCATAGTGTAGGGTTGTTGAACACTTTAAATGATCTGACTGAGCTTGGAATAGATCAAATTTGGGAGTGTGTAGCCACTGAACCAAATGAAGGGTGTTGGACTTACCTTCCATATCAACCTCCTTCTGATCGAGAGAAGTTAAAGCTGTCTTTACTCAATCTTTTTGGTTTTAAAGATTCAACGCATTTTTTGATTGAAGTGAACGGAGAAGTTCATGGATGGATTGCGTTGTTAAATCCTAGGCTTGAGCATGGCGTTATTGAAATAGGTAATGTTTATTTTTCACATAAAATGAAACAATCAAAAGCTGCAACAGAGGTTATCTTTTTATTATTACAACAATGTTTTAAGCAAGAATTTCGACGTGTTGAATGGAAATGTGATGACGCGAATCAACCATCTAAAGCAGCGGCCTTGCGCTTTGGTTTTCAATACGAAGGACTATTTAGACAAGATCGTATCGTCAAAGGGCGTAATAGGAATACAGCATGGTTTTCAATCATTGATGAAGAATGGTCTCATTTAGAGCAAGCCTATCAACACTGGCTAAATTCAGAAAATTTTGATGCAAATGGTATTCAGAAAAAGCGTTTATCTGACTTCATGTCAGTATTTAAAAGTTTATGATCGAAACAATAGCCTTTTTGTTGTCTGTCGGAAATATAAAATGGTTTTAAAATTTTAATATGATTTTTATTGTCTTTCGACATAATTTATTAATAATGCAGCTATAAATAATTTTAAATTTCATCACTATAAGTTAAATAATTGGGGGTCGTATGAATATCAAATTTATTACAATTGGTTTGGTAATTATTGGTGCATTATATTTTGGTACAGAAAAATATTGGCAGCATGAATTTGAGGAACAACAGCGTAACGAACTTAAAAGCCTTACATTTGATGAAAAAATGCAAGAAGAAATTAGAGGCTTGCCAATCAAAGGGGATATTTTGAATCAATATCCAAATATTTTCTTATATATGAGTTTTACTGCTGATTTACCGAAGAATATAGAAACTCAAATTAAGTCAAAGTTAGCAGAGAATAGCCAAAAATTGATATGTCGTTATTTTTCTGAGGTATCCGATCAAGATGATAAATATAAAGATCGCGCTAAAGCAATCGTTAATGTTATTGAGGAAGATAATATAACAATGACATATATTGCAAAAAATCGTTTAGGTGACATTTTGCTTGAACATAAGCAAGTCTTGTCACAGTGCCCTGAATTTATAAATTTAAAGCAAAGTATTTCATAGCATATTAGTCTTTAATCTATTAAAAATAATTAAAAAATCTTTTTAACTTATTTTAGCAGTTTAAAACGCTTTCAGTTTTAGGCTGCTAAACTCAATATTGTTATTCAAACGCACTGACATCACCGACGCCACGACGAACGATTTCTGGGTTTTCACCCGATAAATCTACGATACTGGTAGTTGATAAAGTGCCAAAACCACCATCAATAAACACATCAATACGTTTGCCTAACTGATTTTCAATATCGTAAGGATCATCAAGTGGATCTTTTTGATCAGGTAAAATTAATGTACTGGTCAATAACGGTTCCCCGAGTTCTTGCAGTAACGCTTGAGCAATTGGATTACTTGGAATACGTAAACCTATGGTTTTTTCTTTGGGTGCATCAATCGCTTAGGAACTTCACTTGTTGCAGGCAGGATAAAAGTGGTTACGGCAGGGGTGTTGTTCTTGAGGAGTCGATACATCGCATTGTCGACTTTGGCATATGTGGCAATATCAGACAAGTCACAACACATAATTGCATACTGATGTTTTGGGCCTAAGCCACGAATTTGTGCAATTCGCTCCATTGCATTCTTATTTCCGATTTGGCAACCAATCGCATAGGCTGCATCTGTTGGATAGACAACGACATCACCAGCACGAATACGGTCAACGGCTTGAGTAATCAGACGGGCTTGTGGATTCTCAGGATGAATATGTAGATGTAACATGATTAAACTCCCTGATTGATATACCGTTAAATTGAGTATGAAACTTGTTGCTGCTGAGATGCAAGTGTTTGCTGTGGTAATTTTGTCATTTAATTCAGCGATTCACGTTTAAATTCATCAAGTTGTAATGGCTTTCCATTGCGAGTACAGATACAGATGTAATGAATAAAATGTGCCGCATCAAGAGGCAATTTTGCTTCACCAGAAAAATAACGTTGAACTTGCATAAAAACATTGTCTTTAAAATGCTGTCCATTTCCGCCATCACCTGTCAGATTGTCGAGAGACACGCGAAATTTACGACCAAATGCAATCGCAAATAACCATTCTATCGCTTGTGGTTTAATTTCCACCTGTTCAAATAACGCTTGTTGTTCTGCGCTTCGACCGTCTGGTGCATACCAATAACCAAGGTCTGGTAATAGTCGACGTTGCGCTCCAGAAATCGTCCAATGACTGATTTCATGCAGAGCACTATTAAAGAAACCATGTGCAAATTGGATTCTTGCGGGATGTTCTATAGTTGCTGGGAAATATTCTGGTTCAAAATCACCTTTAACAAGCGTGACATTATGGTGGGAAAACCAGTGATTAAAGTGTAAAATAAGCCAATCAACTTGTTCTGCTTCTGTTGTTAACTTTTGCCAAGATGAACGTTGCACTTGATCGGGCGTTAATGCAGGAACAGATGTTGAATGGGTGCTAACAAGTAATGAAGTTGTTACTTCAAGTTGCGGCTGCAACAGGTGCATTGCTTAATTTACCCCGAGTTCTGTCTAAAGAAGTGCAAAATTGTATCTTAATCTTTGACAGAGTACCGATGAATTTGTAGAATTGCCGCCTTAATTATGTCAGCAAATACCTTTCCGGCACAGATTGAGCCGTTTAAATGGGCTGAACAGGGCTTTACATGGTCAGGCACACTGCCATTGTCTCGCTTTGCTCGTATCGCTCGTGAAGCTGTTGGATCAATTAATGATCAATTGATCAACATAGACTGTAAGCTATCAATGGATGCCTATCATCGCATTGTATGGTTAGATGCACATGTTGAAACAAAAGTTCCGATGGAGTGCCAACGTTGTTTGGATACTGTCGAGACTCCACTTGTTTTAGATGTTCGTTTAGCTTTGATTGATGATGAGTCACTGATAGAGCGCTTGGATGAGGATGCTGATTTCATCGTTTTAGGTGAAAGTGAATCTTCGAAAAAAGGTGATTTTGATACACCTGCTTCGATTGATTTGCTCGCATTGCTAGAAGATGAATTGTTATTGTTGATGCCTCTATCTCCCAAACATGATGTTTGTGAGCATAAACATCAACCTGTCGTTCAGGAAGTTGTCGAAGAAAAGCGGGATAACCCGTTTGATGTTTTGGCAAGTTTGAAAGGCAAACTTAACTCATAACACAATTTGTGTTATTATGTTGAGTTAAGACAACTGAATTTTTTCTGATCCATTTTTCGATCTTTGTAAGGAGCCATCATGGCCGTTCAGCAAAACCGTAAAAGTCGCTCTCGCCGTGACATGCGCCGTTCACATGACGCTTTAACCGAGAATGCATTATCTGTAGACCAAACTACTGGTGAAACTCATCGTCGTCACCACGTGACTAAAGACGGTATTTACCGTGGTCGTCAATTATTCGCTAAAGCAGCTGATGCTGAATAATTGAGTCATATGCATTAAGCGTTAGCTTAAAGTATAAAAAAAATGGGAGCGAAAGCTCCCTTTTTTGTTGTTTTTCGCAATTATAAAACGATTTAATCAATGGTAAATTGCCGCATCGGGAAAGAGTCTGTTGTCATTCTCATGTAAAATCATGAGTGTTGATGAAATTGGCGATAGACCATTTGAAGGATTTTTATATGTCGACTAAACGACTTGAGCAGGCTGCTCAAGCAACAAAAACTGCATTTGTTTTTCCTGGTCAGGGTTCACAAAAAGTAGGTATGTTAGCTGAACTTGCTGAGCAATTTAGTGTGGTTCAAGAAACTTTTGCTGAAGCGTCTGAAGCGCTTGGTTTTGATCTGTGGCATATCGCGCAAAGCGGAGAAGGTCTTGATCAAACTGAGAATACTCAGCCTGTCTTACTTACAGCAAGTATTGCATTGTGGCGAGTTTGGTTAGAGCTTGGGGGCGTTGCACCAAAATACTTAGCTGGTCATTCTCTTGGCGAATACAGTGCGTTGGTCGCGGCAGAAGCGATGACGCTTGCAGATGCAGTTAAGTTGGTTAATTTACGTGGTAAGTTAATGCAAAGTGCTGTTCCTCAAGGTGAAGGTGCAATGGCTGCGATTCTTGGCTTGGCTGATGAAAAAGTGATTGAACTTTGTCAAAAAGCGTCTGCTACAGGGCAAGGTTCAGTTGAGGCAGCCAATTATAATGCTCAAGGTCAAGTTGTGATTGCTGGAAGTGCAGCTTTGGTTCAGCAAGTGATGGCTGAAGCAAAAGAGCAATCAGGCAAAGCAATCGCATTACCAGTTTCAGTACCGTCTCATTGCACATTGATGAAGCCAGCAGCAGAAAAGTTTGCTGAAGCTTTGGAACAAACTGCCATTGAGCTACCACACCTTCCTGTAATACAAAATGTCAACGCGGAAATCGCGATAGATGTTGCTCAGTTGCGTCAAGCTTTAACGGCTCAATTGTACGAATCAGTACAATGGACCAAGACGATGCAATATCTACAAGATCAAGGTATTCAGTATGTGGTTGAGTGTGGGCCAGGGACTGTACTTAGCAATCTTGCAAAGCGATTACCGAACATAGAAAAAGCTTTTGCCATTGATAGCAAAGCTCGTATGGAAGATGCCCTAAACGCAGTGTTAGTGGCAGAAGGAAAAATTGCATGACACAACAACGAAAAGTTGCGTTAGTGACAGGAGCAAGCCGAGGAATTGGCGCAGCAATTGCACAGCAACTCATTCAAGACGGTTTTTTTGTAGTTGGTACAGCCACTTCTGAATCAGGCGCGCAAAAACTCACAGAGAGCTTTGCCGAGAATGGTGCAGGCGCAGTATTAGATGTTCGTGATGGCGAGGCGATTGATGCACTTGTTTCAGATATTGAACAAAAATATGGTTCGGTTTTGGTTCTCGTAAATAATGCGGGTATTACCAAAGACAATTTATTATTGCGTATGTCTGAAGATGATTGGGATGACATTCTCAATATCCATCTCAAAGCAGTCTACCGCTTATCTAAGCGTGTACTGAAAGGCATGACCAAAGCTCGTTTTGGGCGCATTATTAATATCAGTTCTGTTGTTGCGCACTTTGCTAACCCAGGCCAAGCAAACTATTCAGCTGCCAAAGCTGGTATTGAAGCGTTTAGCCGTAGTTTAGCAAAAGAGATGGGTAGTCGTCAGATTACTGTAAATAGTGTTGCACCAGGCTTTATTGCAACTGAAATGACTGATCAGTTAAGCGAAGAGATTCGTAAAAAAATGACAGATCAAGTCGCTTTAAATCGTCTAGGTGAACCTCAAGATATTGCTGATGCAGTGAGTTTCCTTGCTAGCGATAAGGCAAGTTACATTACTGGTACAGTTTTACACGTAAATGGTGGTTTATACATGGCCTAAGTGGTGATGTATAAACTTTTAAAAATTTTTATATTCAATTAAACTAGTGGCAAATTAAAACGCCACAAGCAATGAGGAGAATTCCTGTGAGCGATATCGAACAACGCATCAAACAAGCAGTAGCTGAACAATTAGGTATGCGTGCTGAAGAGATTAAAAACGAAGCATCTTTCATGGATGACTTAGGTGCTGACTCTTTAGATTTGGTTGAACTTGTAATGTCTTTTGAAAATGATTTTGACATCACGATTCCAGATGAAGATTCAAACGAAATCACAACTGTTCAATCTGCAATTGATTACGTAACCAAGAAACTTGGTTAATCATATTGCATGATCAAAAGCCACCGAAAGGTGGCTTTTTTATCTGTTCAACTTTTTAACTGGATAGATATATAAATATCGTTACAAGAAAAAATAAACGATCAATATGAAAAGGATTTATTTAATTGTATAAAATTTATTCAATTTAAAATAACAGACTAAATCATAAAAACAAAAGGTAACTTTATGAGTATAGAAATACGAGTGAAACAAATCATCGTTGAGCAACTTGGTGTAGATGAGGAAGAAGTTGTGTCTAATGCATCATTTCTTGATGATTTAGGTGCTGATTCCTTGGACATCGTTGAACTGATTATGGCTTTTGAAGAAGAGTTTGGATTTGAAATTCCTGATGAGGATGTAGAAAAAATTACAACCGTGCAATCTGCTATTAATTATATAGTGGCTAATGTCGGAGAAGATACGTAAATTGCATAATCCGTTGAATAGATTGAAAGCTACCAAAGGTTGCTTTTTATATGTTTAATTTATATTTGAGTAAATATAAATTTTTTTACAAGAAAAAATAAATGATAAATATGCAAAGAATTTATTTGAGTGTATAAAGTTTATGCTATTAAAAATAATTGATTAAACCATAACAACAAAAGGGAATTTTATGAATATAGCAGAGCGTATTAAAGAGATCATCATTGAGCAACTTCGTGTAGATGCAGATGAGGTTGTGCCTAGTGCATCTTTTACAGATGATTTAGGTGCTGATTCGTTGGCTATTGTTGAGCTGATTATGGCTTTGGAAGGGGAGTTTAGTATCCAAATTCCTTATGAAGAAGCAGAAAAAATCATCACGGTTCAATCTGCAATTGATTATATGACCAATATTGTGGGAGAAAATGCTTAAATTACACCGTATTTTGAGCAGGTTAAAAGCTACCGTTAGGTGGCTTTTTTGTATTTAAAAATACGTGAATCTGCGAGTTTTATATAAGTTTTGGTGAGTATACATATATTTACAAGACCTCGTTAAATTGAAACTCGCATGCTTCTTTTTTTCGGTATAACTAATTGTGAGTCTGTTTCGACTATGCTTAATCAATAATTACAGAGGAAATAACAATGGGTCTTTTTGATTTTGTGAAAGGTATTGGTAAGAAAAATACAGCGCCAGCAGAACCACAAGCTGCACCAGCAACTCCAGCTGAACCTTCTGCTCAGGAAGTCGCAAATAAATTATTAGGTTTGATTAAAAGTTTAGGCTTAGGTGTTGAAGGCCTATCAGTTACTTATAATGGAAATACTGATACAGCCGTAATTAAAGGTCAGGTGAAAAGCCAAGCCGATAAAGAAAAAATTATTCTTGCCGTAGGAAATATTGATCATGTTGCACAAGTCGATGATCAAATGACGGTAGAAACGCCTGAGCCTGAAAGTAAGTTTTATACAGTGAAATCTGGGGATAATTTATCTAAGATTTCAAAAGAAATGTATGGTGATGCAAATCAGTATCCGAAAATTTTTGAAGCAAACAAACCAATGCTCAAAAGTCCTGATGAAATTTTCCCAGGTCAGGTGTTGCGTATTCCGCAATAATTTCAAAGTAATAGAAAAGGCGCATTTAGCGCCTTTTTCATAATTTTAAAAAGAAGCATAGTATGAAACTTTATAATACGACCATATCGGGAAACTGCTATAAAATTAGATTGTTGCTTTCATTCTTGCGTTTAGACTATGAAAAGATCAACATTGATTTAAAAGCAAAGGATCAAAAGAAAGTTGAGTTTCTTGCGCTTAATCCTTTAGGGCAAGTGCCTGTGCTAGAAGATCATAGTATTTATTTACGTGATTCTCAGGCAATCCTGTGTTACATCGCCCGTGAGTATGATGTGGAACAGTTATGGTTTCCATTAGAACCGATGTTAATGGCACATGTTTTAGAGTGGCTGTTTTTTGCAAATCAAAATATTGCTTCTAGTTTAGCTGCCGCAAGAGCTTTTTATTTAGTAAATAAACCACATGTACAGATTGAGCATGCAACTGAACAGGCTTATGCAGTATTAGAGATGATGAATCAACATTTATCTGAACAAGATTGGTTGGTAGGGCGTCGAGCAACGCTAGCAGATATTGCTTGTTATCCTTATGTGGCGATGGCTCATCAAGGTAAGATTGAGTTAGATCAATATCCATACATCCAAGCTTGGTTGAGACGTTTTGAGCAACTCCCAAACTTTATTGAGCTGAATAGTTAGAACGAAAAGAATAGAAACAACTCGGGTTTCTATTCTTTTTTATTTTTAAAAGCGTTTTGGAATTTTTTGCCCATTCGGAACAGGTGTTTCAGCATTCTTTAATACACCGAATAACCATGTTTCAGCATACTGAACGGCTATTTTCAATGAATCACCCAATGCTAAACGTCCAGCAATAAAGCTTGCTAAGGAACAACCTGAACCATGATATTGACCCTCTAAGCGAGGACAGTGACTTTCAGCAATCATTTTTCCATTTGCATAAAGCACATTTCGAATATGATCAGGTGTATCTTCATGCCCACCTTTAACTAGGACGGCTTGAGCACCCATTTCAAATAATTTCTGAGTTGCTCGTTCGATATCATCTAAACCAGTGAGTGCACGCAGTTCAACGGTATTTGGTGTGATGACTGTTGCTAAAGGAATTAATTCAACAAACGCCTTTACTAAGGTTGCTTGATCGCCGAGTGAACCACCGCTATTGGCAACAAGTACAGGATCAAGCACATACAAGTAGTCAGGATGCTCACGTAAGAACGTTGCGAGTGCTGCAATATTGTCAGTTGTCCCTAACATGCCCGATTTGACACATTTAATCGGAAGATCGCCGACGACGGCATTTGCTTGGGCGAGTAGGAGTGCTTTAGATGTTGCTTCAAAACCAAACACTTGTTGTGAGTTTTGCACGGTCAACGCAGTACAGGCAATTGCTGCATGTGCACCACTTTGTCCAATCGCCTCAATATCAGCTTGTAAGCCAGCACCACCTGATGGATCTAAACCTGAAAAACAAAGTACGGTAGGTCGCACTGCAATTTCCTTTTATTCTTCAATATGCGCTAGTATAAGGAAGTTTCGAGAAACTCTCGATACTGTTGTGTAAGGCGATAAGAGATTGAACGAATGACGATCAAAAATATTTTGATAGATTTAGATGGGACATTAACAGATCCTAAAGAAGGGATTCATCGTTCAATTCGGTTTGCACTAGAAAAATTGGGTCAGCCAATTGCAGATAATGTTGATTTAGACTGGACGATTGGCCCACCTTTAAAAGCATCGTTAGCAAAATTATTAAATACACAAGATGATGTTCTCGCTGAACAGGCATTAGCAGCTTATCGTGAGCGGTTTTCTGTCACAGGCTTATTTGAAAATGCAGTCTATCCAAAAGTTGCTGCAACTTTGCAACAATTGCAAGCGCAAGGTTTTTCTTTATTTTTGGCAACAGCTAAGCCAACAATTTACGCCAAACATATTTTAGTTCATTTTGACTTGGCTCAATACTTTACCGAAATATATGGTAGTGAGTTGACTGGAGAGCGTACCAATAAAGCTGATCTAATTGCTTATATTCTTGATCAAGAAAAGTTAAATGCTCAAGAATGTATCATGGTCGGTGATCGTCAATATGACATTATTGGCGCGCGTGCGAATGGAATTGAAACGATTGCGGTGGACTATGGTTATGGAACGGCTGAAGAGTTGTTACAGGCACAACCTGTGATGCAAATTGTAGAGTTTAATCAATTGATTATATGTGTAGATCAGATTAACGCAGAACGAAAAGTTTCATAATGCGAGATAGAAAAAGCCTCGAATGATCGAGGCTTTTTTGTTTAATTAAACATCATGTTTTAAGCGATATTGCACCAGTTCATCAATACTGATCACGGTTAAACCATGTGTTTGAGCATAAGCTAAGACTTGAATGCCGGATGCCATAGAACCATCTGGATTTGTTAATTCACACAGAACACCAGAAGGTTTCAGACCTGCTAAACGTGCTAAATCAATAGTTCCTTCAGTATGACCACGACGGCTTAATACGCCGCCATCACGGGCACGTAATGGAAAAACATGACCTGGACGGCTGAGATCACTTGCAATAGCACCATCTTTAGTTGCAGCTAAAACAGTGGTTACACGATCTTTAGCAGAAACACCTGTTGTTACACCTTGAGCAGCTTCAATTGTGACCGTAAACGCTGTTTTGAATTGGCTAGAATTATCCATAACCATGGGTGGGAGTTCTAAATGGTCAGCTAATTGTTCAGTCAAACATAAACACACAATACCAGAGCCATCACGTATCATTTGTGCCATGGTTGCAACGGTTAAAGTCTCGGCTGCAATAATTAAATCAGCTTCGTTTTCACGGTCAAAGTCATCCATCACCAATACGGGTTTACCTTGGCGGATGTCTTCTAAAGCTTGTTGAATACGTTGTTCAGCAGGAGAAAGGGCTAAAAAGAAAAGTTCGGGTTGGATTAAACTCGACATAATGAAACGCTCTCGTAAATAGGATACGGTTGAACATTTCAGGACTGATGTAAAAATAAGCGGACACCAAAACAAACCAAAGTTGTTTTGGGGGTTTCGTCTTCTTTCATCCGGACTATACCGTCGGCTTTGGTTTCTCACCAAATCTGCTTGTATATAAAACATATACAGGCTCGTGGGCTGATTAGGTCATGCCTAACTTACCACCGGTGGGGAATTACGCCCCGCCCTGAAGCGATGTGCTTTGATTATAGCCATAATTATTATGTGAAAGGGAACTTTTTTGTAGAATGAATCGTTCTATGAAAGACGATAATGTTGCGAACCAAATCAATTTTTTAATTTAATCTGTGAAACTAGTAATCAGTTAATAATGGGCATAAACTCATTAGATAAAACAACAATAACATGGAGTAATGGTTCATGGATCAAAACAATAAGACTGAAATAGAATGTTTGGCACAACAATTACATCGGCCGATAATGAGCCTAAAAGCATTCTCTCAAATGTCAGATCGTGATTTAGCATGGCTCAATCAGAAGTTATCTGAAGCAATGCAAAATGAAGAAAAGAAAATGAATCAAAGTTTGTACCAGACACCTTTCTTTTTACGTTGGTTATTCAAACAAAAATAACATGGATAGATGCGATGACTCGATTAGCAGTACAGGCAGAAATCATTAAGCTCGCAAGAATTTTAAATGTATCAGAGCAAGAGTTGGCTTTCATGCAGCAGACTGCGCCAGAGAGCTTGAGACAATTTCGTTTTGCAATATTAGACAGATTACAAAATCAACAAAAATTGCGTTTTAAGCATTTGGCTGGATGGGTAAATTGGCTGCCATTGGGAATTAGTGTTTTTATGGTTAAACACTTTTTACAGCCTTATATCGTGGCACAAATTGCTGTGTATTTATCCACCGAGCGTTCTTATCGGATTGTAAAGCATTTACCCCCGAAAACCGTAGCGGCAATTTCTGTTCATCTTGATCCTCGATTAGCCAGAGAGTTATTGGGTTATTTAACCACGCATCAAATTACTGATATTACCAAGGTGTTATTGGCGCAACGTGATTTTGTCACGATGGGACGATTTGTCAGCATGTTATCTGATTCGGTTTTACAAGATGTTGCTCAGATTGTTGAAAGTGAAAGTGACCTCTTGGAAATTGCATTCTATATTGAATCGAGAGAGCAAATCGATCATTTAGTTCATGTCTTACCCAAGCAGCGAATTGAACAGGCATTACTGATTATTGGTGACCCTGAGCAACGGCTGATATGGCCAAAGGTTTTGGCACTGATGAGTTATATCAGTTATGGACTAAAACAGGAGCTTGGGGATTTAGCTGTGCAGCAAGGGGAAGTAGTGATTAATGCGATTATCCAAGCCACCCAAGAAGATCAGCTTTGGGAGGATATGCTGCCAGTAGTTGCATGTTTATCTGCGAATGCACAAAGTTTTGTCGCTAATTTACCTGCTTTAAGAAAAGTGGAGATCATTCAAAGTATTGTTGAGGCTGCTGATCGTTGTGATCTTTGGGCTGATATGTTGGTGATCGTAAGTTATATGTATGATGAAGCACGGCAGGCTGTCGCGACTGCAATTGCGCAGATTGATGAGTTCGTACTGCATCATATTGCTTATGCGTCTTTGTTACGCTCACAATGGGAGGTGACATTCGATATTATGAGACGTATGCCTATTCCTAAACAACAACAGTGCCACAAAATTTTGGACGTTTACATGAGGCAATTAGATATTGAAACCTATCAATATTTAGATGAGTTATTAAATCGCTTTCAGATTCATACTTCGGTTTAACTGGTTGGGAGTGTATTTCTAATCGGTAATAGGGTCTCTAAAGCATGTTCATAACCACGTTCAACGAGTTCGTCTAGTTTATGCCAGTCAAACATACCAATGCCTTCAATTGGCATTCGAATATGTAAATTGGCACGTTCGATTGCAGCAGTTTGAATCATGGTGTCGCTGGCAAGTGTTGCGGTTCGCATTAAGATTTCGGCGAGTCTTGGCGCATGTAGCAGTTTATCTTTAATGATTTTATTCCAATTCAATAAAGCGCTTTGATCGGGTTTGTCTAAACCAATACCGGGAACGCGGATATCATCATGTAAGCTCACATTACTGGCAATCACCGTTCCTCTCTCAAGATTTTGCATGACATCAGTCGGTAAATTATTAATTACGCCTCCATCACAAAGTAAATTTTCATGCCAAGCTACAGGAGGAGCGACACCGGGGACACTCATACTGGTTCCAACCCACGTTGCAAGCTCTCCTTGATCATGAATCATGGCTTGACCTGTTGTCAGATTCGTAGAGATACAGTAAAAGGTTTGTTTTAACTCCTCTATTTTTCGTTGTCCAAAGATTGCGTGCAATCTTTCATGAAAGCGTTGTCCTCGAATCAATGAAACTCTCGGCATGGTGTAATCATTTAAATAATTTCTGGCTACAAAGGTTTCATAAGCAATATGCGTCATTTCTACACTATCAAATCCACAGGCAACGAGAGCTGCAACGAATGCGCCCATACTGGTTCCGCCAACGATATCAATAGGAATATGCAGTTGTTCAAGTGCGCGAATTAAACCGATATGCGCAAAACCCCGTGCACCACCGCCGCCGAGCACTAAACCTAAGCCTTGGCTTGAAATTTGTCGAGCGACGGCACAAATATCTGCTTGAGCCCAAGGGTGAATAAAATAATGTGCTCGAGCGTGGTAAAGCTTTTTCCAAACAAGCGTATGAGGAGAGGGATCACCTTCAGAGCGCAATAGCACTAATTCAATTGGACTTTGCCAATTATGCTGATTAAGTACATCAACCAGTTTGGTATGAATTGGTGTTTGATTGGCTTCTGCGAGGATTAGAATGCGATCTGCTTGATGTAAACAGCGTTTAGTCCATTCATCTTCATTGTTATGTGCTGCATATAGAACATAACAATGTTTTTCCTCTAAGCTTGCTAACCATTGTCGGAGCTTAAGATCATCTACGCTATAGTCCAATGGTGTTTGGCTAAAGCCCTCACCAAATAACGCATCAACATGTGCAGCGGTGACTAGACGAACATGTGGCCACCGTTGCAAATGTTCAGTCAGCTTTTCGGCTAGGTGTGTGGCAGGTATTTGAGATGAAACAGGAATTACTGAAAGCGTGCGGCTATGACTCATCGCATGAATATGCTGTAGTTCAGGTTGTGAGCGACTAATAATCAAGCGAGAGAGAGTAAATAAGATATTGGCATGTTGGGTAATAAACTCAATGAATTGTTGCTTAGGAATAACCACTAAAGCGGTATCTCTTAATGCATTAACAGTTCCATGATGCGGTTGATTAGAAATCACGCCCATTTCACCAACAATTTCATTCCGCCCAAGATAGGTAACTAAACCTGAGGGTGTCGCTAATTTTACTCTGCCGTAAGCAATAATGTAGATGTAGTTAGCTTGATCATTAACCTTATAAAGTTCTTGTCCGGTTTGTAGGTGACGAATATGACAGTGCATCGCCAATGTCGACAAAATAGATTGATCTAGTTCAGCAAAAAGCGTTGCTTTGCTTAGAGTTGTTATAATATCCATATTCTTCGAGTTATCTTCATTGTCTTTTTATTTAATAAAGCATATGCCTGTTTTACAAGTCAGATTACGTAAACAGATAAAAGCTAATTTCATGCAATATTTATAAGTTTGCTTTTATTTAGACATAAAAAAAGCCAGTTCATCGTGACTGGCTTTTTAAATTTTATCTTTTGCTTATGCAATTTGTACAGGAATACAGTTTGCTGTGTGATTCACTGTATTGTCTGGATTTGCATATACAAGACGAGGTTTGTGAAGATTAGCTTCAACTTCAGTGAAATCACCAAAAGTTGCAATAATCACTAGATCACCAACGTCAGCTTGATGTGCTGCACCACCATTAACTGAAATAATACCTGAATCATCTTCACCACGGATTGCGTAAGTTGTGAAGCGTTTGCCGTTAGTTACGTTCCATACGTGGATTTCTTCGTATTCACGAATCCCTGCTAAGTCCATTAACACACCATCAATTGCACAAGAACCTTCATAATGAAGCTCTGCATGTGTCACAACTGCACGGTGAATTTTACATTTTAATAAACGAGATAGCATGGCTAGCGTCTCCTGAGTAAGACCTAAGATGGAAATCTTATGGTTGACTTGTCACGTTTTCCGCAGGGTGTAGGCGGTTTGATGCGCATTTTGCGCTTAAAAGTGCAATATAGCAAGCGTGATTGATCAACAATTCAGTTTAAGTTTAAGCGGGTTTGTAAGCATTAATTTGATTCATGGCTTGTGAAACTTGTCCGTCAACAAGCATTTTCACTTTTGAGAGTGCATGATCAATTGCTGCATCCATTAAATCTTGTTCACTGCTTGGAGCTTTGCCTAGCACATGACCAGAAACACGTTCTTTTGAACCTGGATGACCAATTCCAATACGTAGACGATGGAAATTAGCGCCAATATGAGGAACGATATCGCGAAGACCATTGTGTCCGCCGTGTCCACCACCTGTTTTTAAACGAATAACGCCTGGATCCATATCAAGTTCATCATGAGCAATAAGAATTGCTTCCGGTGCGATTTGATAGAATTTAGCGTAAGGGGCAACACTTTGACCAGAACGGTTCATAAAAGTGGTTGGTAATAATAATCGAACATCATGGCCTTCAACTTGACCACGACCACTGTATCCATGAAATTTCGGATCAGCTTTTAAATTAATACCATAACGATCTGCAAGCTGTTCAACGAACCAAAAGCCTGCATTATGGCGGGTTTGGGCATATTCCTTTCCAGGATTACCCAAACCAACAATTAGCGAAATATTTGACACTAATTTACGCCTTTAACACTTATGCGCGTTTGAAGTCAGCGTGCATAGGAGTGTTTTTAGCTGGGTGACGTTGTAATGCTTGGATTTTAACGTTTTCAACTTTGTCACCGATTTTGATTTCGATAACTTCTTCGAAGAAAGCGTTGTTTTCTAAAGCTTTAACGATTTCACGAAGCTCTAAAGTGATTGCTACAGGCTCAGCGCTGCCACCGTAGATGATAGCTGGAATTAAAGAAGCGTGACGAAGGCGGCGGCTCGAACCTTTCCCTTGTTGTGCTTCTTCACGTGCTTGAGCGTTTAATACGAAGTTTGCCATGGGCATATCCTCAGAGAGTTAAGTAACTAAACTTGCGACCAGTTTAGTGATAGAAAAACCCTAGCGAGCTAGGGTTTAAGAAAAAAGCTGGGCTATTATAGATAACTATCGAACATTGCGCTAATAGATTCTTCGTTATTGATACGACGAATTGTTTCAGCAACCATGCTAGCAACAGAAACTTGGCGAACTTTACCGAGTTTTGAAGCTTCATCTGAAAGAGGAATCGTGTCTGTTACAACAAGTTCATCAATGACAGAGTTACGAAGGTTTTCTAGTGCTTTGCCTGATAAAACAGGGTGAGTTGCATAAGCAATAACGCGACGAGCACCAAATTGTTTTAGTGCATCAGCAGCTTTGCAAAGCGTACCTGCAGTATCTACCATGTCATCAACAATGACACAGTCGCGATCTTTCACATCACCAATCAAATGCATCACTTGAGATTCATTTGCTTTTTGGCGACGTTTATCGATGATAGCTAAATCGATATCACCCAATTGTTTTGCAACAGCACGCGCACGAACAACACCACCTACGTCAGGTGAAACAACCATCAAGTTGTCATGTTGTTGTTGACGTAAGTCAGCCAATAACGCTGGCGTACCATAAATGTTGTCAACTGGAATATCGAAGAAACCTTGAATTTGGTCTGCGTGTAAGTCGATCATTACCACACGGTCGATCCCAACAGTTGTTAGCATATCTGCAACAACTTTAGCAGTAATTGGAACACGAGCAGAACGTGGACGACGATCTTGACGTGCATAACCGAAATACGGAATTACTGCTGTGATACGACCAGCACTTGCGCGACGCAAAGCATCAGCCATAACCAAGATTTCCATTAGGTTATCGTTGGTAGGCGCACAAGTAGATTGAACGATAAAAACGTCTTTACCACGAACATTTTCAGTAATTTCAACTGAAATTTCACCATCAGAAAACTTGCTTACAGAAGCAGCACCGAGTGGAATATGTAAATGGCTTACGACTTTTTGGGCGAACTGTGGATGAGCACTTCCACTGAAAACGACAAGATTGGGCATGAAGCACCTGAGCGAGGGTTAAGCGAAGCATTGCTTCGACCGAGCGCAAGGGAAAAACTTTAAGTTTTTCCAACGGGTAATTTAGAAACAATCTATTATATGGCAGGGGCGGCTGGATTCGAACCAACGGATGCCGAGATCAAAACCCGGTGCCTTACCACTTGGCGACGCCCCTAATGCGGCAGAACTTTAATAGTTTTACAAGATAATGTCAATATATTTGAGCAAATACCGATGTAAAACAAGTCTGTCTTAAAGATATGGCAGGGGCGGCTGGATTCGAACCAACGGATGGCGAGATCAAAACCCGCTGCCTTACCACTTGGCGACGCCCCTAGATTTGATGATATGTAATGGCAGGGGCGGCTGGATTCGAACCAACGGATGCCGAGATCAAAACCCGGTGCCTTACCACTTGGCGACGCCCCTATTATTACATACATCTACAGGTGAAAATTGGCAGGGGCGGCTGGATTCGAACCAACGGATGCCGAGATCAAAACCCGGTGCCTTACCACTTGGCGACGCCCCTAACGTGTAACTTTAAAATGTCTGAGAGGTGATTCTGCTAGACTGTTAACCAAGTAAGCTTTACAAGGCGCATTTTGCAAAATCTGTTCTACATCCATTTCATTGGTTACTTCAGTAAAAACACAAGCACCTGTACCTGTAAGCTTAGCTAGACCAAACTGATCTAAATATCGCATTGCTTCATCTACTTCTGAGTATAACTGTCGAGCCAAAGGTTCAAAGTTATTTCCAAAACTAGAAGGTTGTAACTGATAGGCGCAAAATGTAGTGATCTTAGAATCTCTTGTCAATGTTTTTTGCGAAAAAAGCTGTTGAGTGCTGATAAAACAGTCAGGTTTTAAGATTATGAATTTTTTTTGAGCTAAGTCTATGAATGATAAATGTTCACCGATACCTTCAGCCCATGCATTTCGACCTAAAACAAAGATCGGAACATCAGCACCGAGCTTTACGCCGTAATCGGCTAGTTGCTGTTCACTAAGCTCACATTCCCATAGTTGATTAAGTACGATCAGAGTCGTGGCTGCATTCGATGAACCGCCACCAAGTCCAGCTCCCATTGGGATATTTTTTTCAATACGAATATTTAATCCACATGGTTTTTTTGCATGAGGTTTAAGTAACTGTGCAGCTCGATAAATTAAATTTTGTTCAAGTTGAACGTTATCTAATCCTTCGATTTGAATGTCTTCATCACCAATTGCTTCAAAATTCATCCAGTCGTATAAATCAATGAGTTGGAAAATGGTTTGTAATTCATGATACCCATTTTCACGACGACCGGTGATGTGAAGAAATAAATTCAATTTGGCAGGGGAAGGCACTCTAATCATAAAAAGAATCTAAATTATCGGTTTTGAATAACCATTGTAATACGGTTTTCTTTACCTTCTGCAAGTGATTGTTTGAGCAAGAGCTTGTTGGGTAATGTTTGATCATCGTTATAGCTAAAATCCACCGTCCAACCATCTTCTATGAGTTGTTTTAGACGGTTTTGCTCATCATTTGTTACTTGAGCATTTGGTGTTGCTGGCTTTGCTTGAACCCAGTAAGCTAAATGCATAATTGGAGCTTGCCAGCCCGTCGCTTTTTCTAGTAACTCTTCAGGGGTTGTCGCTGTGATTAAGCCTGTTTTTGCACTATTTAGAGTGACTTCGCCTGGTTTGCCTTGAATCTGAGTTTTGCCAACACCCAAAATACCAGTGAGTTCAATATCAAACTGATCTTGCTGCTGTAACCAAGTAAAAAATGCACTGCCAGATTGTTGCGGTGTACGAACACCAATTTTGCCTTGCAGACTAAAGTTATTTTCATTTTGTAATTGCGGTGCAATCTGGATTTGTTTGGGTTGGCTGAAATGCTGACAACCTGAAAGGAATAGAACGCTGCTACTACATACTGCAACGCATAATTTAGAAAACAAACGCATGGATTTAACTCTTTTTTACGGTTACAGGTAAGATTAAGCTATCAAGTTGTTGTAATTGTGGGGCATTCGCATGATTTTGTTTCAGTTGCTGTAACACATCGCTAAACTGCGTTAATGCGCCTTGCATATACAACGCTTTTGCATATCGGATGCCGATATTTACATTTTGACTCAATGCGTAAGCTTGTCCGAGCACTTTAACTGCGGTGTCAAAATCATTTTGTAGAAAGGCAATATAGCCTAATGTATCTAAAATTGACGCTTGTTCAGGAGCATATTCCAGTGCAAGTTCTGCATATTTACGAGCTTCTTTAAGCCTGCGGTTTTGCAGAGCTAAGGTATATGCATAAGCGTTCAGATATGTTGGGCTATTAGGTTCAATAATTAAAAGCTGTTTAAGCGTTTTATCTAGTTTGTCTCGATCGGTGAATGGATCGAGTAATAAAACCTCTGCATAAATCAGTTCAGGGTCATCTGGTAGATTCTTAATCGCCTCATCAAGCAATGCCAGTGCCGCTTTTTTATTATTCGTTTTTTTAAAATATCAGCTTGGGCTTGATATAGAAAACTAGCATGTTGTGGATAATTGACACGCTCTTGAGTTAGAAAACGAAGCGCATCATTAAGTTGATCTTGCTTATCAAAAATCGCAATCATATTGCGTCGAGAGGTGATATAGAGACTGCCATCGACAAGTCGATAATATGCCTTGGCTGTTTCATAATGCTGTTTACGCTGGGCATTGATCGCCAAATAATAATAAGCTTCGTTTTGATATTTAGCTGATGTGCGTAGATCAACTAAATATTGTTCAGCTTTCTCATATTGCTTCAAATCAATACTGGTTAAGCCTGCAATAAAAAGTGCTTCTTGGGCATCAGGATGGTCTTTAATGATGCTTTCAAGTTTACTTAATGCTTCTTTCTGCTCATTAATCTGAATGTAGTAACGCGCTTCGGCTAAGCGAATATCTAAATTATCTTTATTACGGCGGCTTGCTTTAGCAAACCAATCTTTAGTTGCCTCATCATCTTGTAAAGCAATTAATAGATTGGCTTTCATTAAAATGAAACTGGTCGATTTGGAGCGTTTGCGAAGTGCACGATTGATATTGTTCAATGCCTGCTCGTACAAGCCATTTTGGGCTTCCAAACCTGCGATTAATGCCAAAATAGACGGATTGTTTTTCTCTTTACTTGCTCGTAAAGCATTAAGCAAAATATCTCGATCTTGTGGTTGTTCTGGTGCGATCCCCGCTAAAATTTCTTCTAAATCTGCAGTTGGATCAATATTTAAAATTTTATCGAGTGTTTCTGCAGCGAGTTCATACTCATGGGTTTTTAATGCAATATGAGATAAATAGAATAAGGCTGGAACATCAGTCGGCTCTTGTTCAACCCAATGTGTTGCGATATCTAGTGCTGCTTGCAAGTCGTTATATTCTAATGCGATATCTAAAGCACGTTGTTTAATGGTTGTGGAATTACTGCGGATAGCTAGCACAGTATAATTGTGCAGAGCAGTTGCAATATCGTCATAAGCAAGAGAAAATTCAGCTACCATGCTTTGTTGCAGTGCATTTTCAAAGCTTTTGTCTGCATACATCTCGTGTATTGCTTGAGCAGAGGCATAAGAGCTCATGCTACCTAACAACAAGATTGTGGTAGAATACCGTCTAATCGTCTTGCCGCTAAAATGTTTACGGCGATATAGCTGACGCAATTTTTATTGATCCAAAGTAATGCTTTTTATGACACCGATGTTGCACAATAACATAAATTTAGCGAAATGATGATCTGATATGTCTTTCTTTGCATTGGGTGTCAACCATCAAACAGCTTCTGTCGAACTTCGAGAAAAAATCGCTTTTAATGCAGAGCGATTAGCTGAGCTATTGCTTGAACAACGACAAAATCCTGCTTTAAAAGACATGGTTGTCGTTTCTACATGCAACCGCACCGAAGTTTACGCCATGACTGAAGATGCCGATTGCATTCTCAGTTGGCTAGCCCAAGTGAATAATATTGATGTAAAACAGTTAATTCATCATGTTTATCGTTACGAAAATGCGCAGGCTATTACGCACTTGATGCGAGTAGCGAGTGGTTTAGACTCATTGATGCTGGGTGAACCGCAAATTTTAGGGCAGGTCAAAAGCGCTCTTGCTTTATCAAAAGATGCTGAAACGGTATCTGCTGAACTCAACAGCGTTTTTGAATATGCTTTTTATGCAGCAAAAAGAGTACGTTCAGAGACTTCAGTTGGAAGCCATGCTGTTTCAATGGGTTATGCTGTTGCTCAATTGGCATCACAGGTATTTAGCCATCCTGAAAAATTGACAGTTATGATGGTTGCTGCTGGTGAGATGAATACACTTGTTGCCAAGCATTTAGCTGAGATGGGTGTTGCTAAGATTATGATTTGTAATCGTAGTCGTGAACGCGCAGATCTTCTTGCCCAAGAAATTGGACATCAAGTCGAAGTTGAAATCATTCCGTTTAATGAGCTAGCAAAAAATCTTTATCGTGCTGATGTCGTCTCTAGTTGTACGGGGAGCTTGCATCAAGTCATTGGATATAGTGATGTCAAATCTGCATTAAAAAAGCGTCGCTATCAACAAATGCTGATGGTTGACTTGGCTGTACCGCGCGATATTGATCCCAAAGTTGAGTCATTAGATAACGTTTATTTATACGGTGTTGATGATTTACAAAGTGTGATTGATGAGAATCTTGCGCAACGTCGTCAAGCCGCGGTTGAAGCAGAGGTGATGGTCAATCAGCTTGCGACACAGTTACTCACACAGCAAAAGGTTAAAGAGGCGAGTGGTGCGATTCAAACATACCGTCAGCACAGTGAAGAAATGAGTCAATTGGAACTCAATCATGCCTTAGAGTCTTTACAGCATGGTCATACAGCTGAACAGGTTTTACATGAGTTCGCACATCGTTTGACTCAAAAATTGATGCATCCAACTTCCATTCTTTTAAGGGAAGCTGCGAAATCTGAAAACCCTGATTACTTTGAATGGTTGCAACAACATTTGCACGATGTGTTTGAGCACGAGCGTAAACCAAAACAATAGCAACAATTAAGACAATAAGCGTAAACTGATTTGCTTGGTCAATTCATTGAGTTGTTGACGCAGATTTCTTGATTCAATCAGTGTAATCGGTGATTTAAGTTTTAATCTTAAATACTTCTCTTGTAAACCGAGTGCGTATTCTTTAGCCAGTTTATCTGCAACTTCTGGTGCTTGTGTGAGCGATTGAATATTCGTTCGTTGCATAATGTCTGCAATTTCATGGCTATAGCTGCTACATGCACCCAGCACATAATAAGTTGCCAATTCCTGATCATCGGGCAAATCATCAAATACTATATTTAATGAAGCCAAAATTTTGGCCAATAGTTCAGTTTGGTCGATGACGGCTCGTAATTCTTCAAAATGAATATATAAAAATGGGTGGTGCATCAAGATCGCAATTGCAAAATCTTCATCTTTGGTATGGATATTAAAAGATAAAGAAGCATCATGACTGATTTGCGGTGTAAAGCGTTTACCTAAGCCTAATTTTTCTCTAAAGGATTGTGTGAGTAGATAACGGAATGAGCCTTGTTTAGGCAGTAATTCAGTTAGATCTCGTAATTCACCCATAACTAAGCTTTTGCCTTCAGGGGAGCTTACATCATGCTGTCCCGTTAAATGTGCAAATACAAAATCAGATAACAAGGGAGCTTGTTGCAATAGTTTTTGGAAGTTTTCTAAACCTTCACGGCGAATTAAAGAGTCAGGATCATGTTCATTAGGAAGGACAAAAAACTTTAATTCTCGACCATCATTGAGTAAGGGCAGTGCAATTTCTAAGGTACGACGTGCTGCTTTTTGTCCAGCAGCATCACCATCAAAAGCGATAGTGATTCGTGAGTTTTGCTTAAATAGTGTGGTTAAGTGATCTGCATTACTTGCTGTTCCTAGTGTCGCAACAGCGCCATTAATGCCATACTGCTGCAAAGCGATGACATCCATATAGCCTTCAACCATTAGCCAATCATTGGCTTTAAGCTTACGCCCTTCATATAAGCCATACAGTAATTGGTTCTTGTGGAAGACTTCTGAATCAGGAGAGTTAATATATTTGGGTTTGATTTCATCATTGAGCGCACGACCACCAAATCCGACTACGCGGCCTTTATGATCACGAATAGGGAAAATAACGCGGTCACGTAATAAATCAAAATCTCGACCACTATCACTTGATCGAATCAAACCAATTTGTTTTAACCCTTCAATATCTTGAGGAAAGGCTTTTTCTAAATGTTGCCAGTCTTCAGGAGCGTAACCTAAACGCCAAAATTGAATTGTTTGAGCTGATAAACCACGTTGTTTGAAATAATTCTGTCCTTTTTGACTATTGGGCAGTTGACGCTCATAAAATTGCGCAACATTTTCCAGTAAGTCATATAGGTTTCCTTCCTGTACATTTTCATCAATCATAAATGATGGATCGAACTGGGCAAAAGGATCATCTATAAAACGATCCATGTCGATGAAATGATCATCCATCGGCTCTTGAGTCGGAGGATTAAGCTCAGTTGTCTTATCTTGTGTTACAGGTGGTTGTGGACTACGTTTATACGAGAGTTTTTTATTGTCGTGATTGTCTTTCGGGAGATCAATGCCTGTCTTATTCGACAGTTCTTTCATCACATCAACGAAGTTACGTCCATCAATATCCATTAAGAAACGAATAGCATTGCCATTGGCCTGACAGCCGAAGCAATGAAAATATTGTTTATCTCGATAAACATGAAAAGATGGTGTTTTTTCTTGATGAAATGGGCAACAACCAGAATAAGTTCGTCCAGTCTTTTTTAACTTCACACGTTGACCAATCAAATCGACAATGTCGGTTCGATCTAATATTTGATCAATCGTATGCTGTGGAATTGCCATGTGCGTTAAACCATTTCAGACAGGAGTAAGACTAAGACATTATTACAGTGCAAAAATGTCAGGAACCATTGTTGCATAAAATAAAAAACAGGCAAGGGAGACTTGCCTGTTTGCTGTATCAGATGATTGCAAATTAGTTTGCAGCATCTTCCTCAGTTGTATTTTGTTGTTCAGGTTTATCTAATAATCCAAAGCTTAGACGATTCGTCCAGCTCTTTTCCTGAGTCGGTGTTTCTGGTGCTGCAACTGGCTCTGTTGCTGTTTTCTCAGATTCAGGTTTGTCGAATAAGCCTAAAGTGAGGCGATTGGTTAAGCTACGCTGTTCAGTTTCACTCGTTGCTTCGACATTTTTAGCATCAACAGTTTTAGACTCGCGTCCTAATAAACCTAATGTTGCACGGTTAATCCAGCTACCTTCTTTACGTGCAGCGCGTAAATTCACTTCACCATTTGATTTAACCAAATGTGGGTAATTGAGTTTTAAAATCTCGATATATTGTTGAGAAGTCGCTTGATCACCAAGTTTTTGATAGCTGTAAGCTAAAGTTGCTAACGCTTCTGGTGTTTGTGGTGTTTGAGGGTAATGTTCAATCACCCATTGCGCACGCTCAGCAGCAGCTAACCATGCTTTACGCTGAATATTGAATCGTGCGGCATTCATTTCATTTTCAGCAAGTTCTTGGCCAATAAATTTCATGCGTTGCGCTGCGTCAACAGAATATTGGCTACTTGGGAAACGACGAATGAGGTCAACAAAGTTTTGATAGGCAACTTTGATATAACTGACATCACGATGTGATTGTTGTAAAGATGTGTAGCGAATTAGGCTGTCGTAGTTCATTTCCATGTTCGCAACGCCGCGAACATAGTAAGCATAGTCAACATTTGGATGTTGCGGATTTAAGCGAATGAAACGATCAGCTAGTGCAATTGCACCTTCATAATCTTTTTGTTTGAATTTAGCGTAGAGAAGTTCAAGTTGCGCTTGTTGCGTATATTGTCCAGTAGGATAGTAAGTATCTAAAGCTTCTAGCGATTTCACGGCATCAGTATATTGATTACGATCAAGCGATTTTTGTGCTTTATCAAAATAAACCTGTTCGCTTGATTGCGGTCCTTTATCAACCACTTCTTTTTTGCTTGGATTGCTGCTACAGCCCACAAATGCAGATGCTACACCTAAAGAAAGCGCAAGCATCGTAATTTTATAACGTGGTAGCGACATAAAAACTCCTCTGTTATTCTGGGCAATGAGCTACAATGGTGCTATTAAACCACTTTTGTACCGATCATCAAATGACTTCAGCACAATCTTCCAATTCAAACATCTCTGAAACAGATTTCTTACTTGAAGATTCTGTCGATGCAGATAATCATAATTCTGACTCAACTGCAACACGTTTATCGTTGCAAATTCAACTTGATGAAGACTATTTAGGTCAACGTATTGATCAGGTCGCAGCACTCGTCTGGAGTGAGTTTTCTCGTGAGAAACTTAAACAGTGGATGAAAGACGGTCATCTGTTGGTAAATGGTAACACGGTTAAGCCAAAGTACCGTTGTGAAGGTAATGAAGTATTAACCCTAGATGTTGAGCTTGAAGCACAAACATCGAGTCAGCCTGAAAATATCCCGCTCAATATTGTCTATGAAGACGACGATATTATTGTGATCAATAAAGAAGTAGGGATGGTTGTTCATCCAGGTGCCGGCAATCCAACGGGAACTTTAGTGAACGCCCTACTTTATCACGCGCCAAAACTGGCTGAGCTATCACGAGCTGGACTTGTTCATCGTATTGATAAAGACACCAGTGGCTTATTGGTCGTTGCTAAAAATCTGGAAGCTCAATTTTCATTGAGTAAACAATTGGCAAAGAAAACGGTTTATCGCGTTTATGATTTGATTGCCTACGGTAATATCATTGCAGGCGGAACGATTGATGAACCAATCAAACGTCATCCAGTTGACCGCGTTAAAATGGCGATTTTACCGGGTGGGCGTGATGCGGTAACACACTATAATGTCAAAGAACGCTTCCGTGACTTTACCCGTATTCAAGCGCAGCTTGAAACTGGCCGTACACACCAGATTCGTGTGCATTTTAGTTATTTAGGTCATGGTTTAGTTGGTGATCCTGTTTATGTGAATCGCGTTCGTTTTCCAGCAGGCGCTTCAGAAAAACTAACCGATATGCTGCGTAGCTTTAAACGTCAAGCACTACATGCCGCTAAGCTTGGTCTAGTACATCCACGCACTGGCGAAGAAATGATGTTTGAAGCACCGTGGCCAGAGGATTTCACTCAATTGGTTGAAGTTCTTCGTAGTGAAAATGAAGCGTATTAAGTAAAGCTCTACCATCCTCTAAGTTTCCCTCCTTTAAGGAGGGAAACTTTCATGAATTCAATGTCTTGAAGTGCTTTAAATTTCCATTCCTTTTAGGAGGTGAGGAACGATTATAGTTCCGCAAGGGAGAGGTTGACGGTAGAAAATATAGCTCAGGAGATATTTATGGAATTTGTACAAGGTTTACCCAAAGGTATTTTCGTTGGGCAAACACGTATTGAAAATGCACAAACGATTACAACATCCGATAATCATTTAGCTGGTTTTAATTTAGCGCTACATGTCGATGATGATGCACAACGTGTGCAACAGCATCGGATGATCTTATTAAATCAGCTATCAGAGTTTGGTGTTGATAAAATAACGTGGATGACGCAAACACACAGCACTATTTGTCATACGATCAATGAGCAAATTCCATTTATTGCACTTGAAGGTGATGGTCTGGTGACTCAGCGCCAAGGTCATGCATTAATGATGATGACAGCGGACTGTCTTCCTATTGTACTCGGCAATTCTGAAGGGACAGAGGTTGCGAACCTACATGCAGGCTGGCGTGGTTTGGCCAATGGTATTATTGAAAATACAGTGACTGAAATGCAATCACAACCAACGTGGGCATGGTTGGGTGCGGCGATTAGTCAGCCTTGTTTTGAAGTGGGTGCTGAGGTAAAAGCTGTTTTTTGCGAAAAATATCCTGAATTGGAAAGCGCTTTTATTGCTGGTCAATTTGAAGGTAAATACCAAGCCGATTTATATGCGATTGCACGATTTATTTTAAATCGTTTTGGTGTGGAAACTGTTTTAGGTGGGGATCAGTGCTCTTATCAGCAAGATAAAGATTATTTTTCTTACCGTCGTGATCCTAAAACAGGACGAATGGCGACATTTGTTTTTATGCGATAAATATATCTTGCATTGCTGA
This sequence comes from Acinetobacter sp. NBRC 100985, assembly GCF_000241225.1. Lineage (NCBI taxonomy): Bacteria > Pseudomonadati > Pseudomonadota > Gammaproteobacteria > Moraxellales > Moraxellaceae > Acinetobacter > Acinetobacter sp. NBRC 100985. The sequence continues at coordinate 225,470 of NZ_BAEB01000021.1, forward strand.
TTCGCCTTGAGTGGTTTAAAAATGTTAAACTTGATCTAATTCATTGGTTTTTAAATTTTCCATGTCTGTTATTGAGCAAATTACTCCCCAAGTCAAAGTTTGTGTGATTTATCATAGTCCTTATGGGCATACGGCAAAAGTTGCACAATATATTGCTCAAGGTGCAGAGCAAGCCGGTGCAGATGTGCATCTTATTTCTGTCGCTGCACCACAGTGGGATTTGATAGATCAAACAGATGTCATCGTGATGGGTTGCCCAACTTATATGGGCAGTCTAACGTCTGCATTGAAACAATTTATGGAAGACTCTTCTAAACGTTGGTTAGCGCGTACATGGCAAGGAAAAATTGCGGCAGGCTTTACCAATGGCGGTGGTTTAAGTGGTGATAAATTAGCGGTATTACAGCAAATTAATTTGTTTGCGATGCAACATGGCATGTTATGGGCGGGCTTACCATTTATGCCGACAGGGCGTAGTCCACTAGACATTAACCGTATGTCGAGTTTTCTTGGTCTAATGACACAATCTGATAATGCCAGTGTCGAAATTACGCCGCCAGAAGGTGATTTGGAAACCGCTCGAAAGTTTGGTAAATATTTGGCTGAATTAAGATTAAAGCATTCTTCTAGTTAGAAGATTAAAAAACCTCCATGAGTTGGAGGTTTTTTATTACTTATGCAACATACGTGCTTTATCACGCTGCCAATCGCGGTCTTTTTCAGTCGCTCGCTTATCGTGCATTTGCTTACCTTTTACCAATGCAATTTCAAGTTTAACTAAATGACCTTTCCAGTAACATGCTAAAGGTACGCATGAATAACCTTTTTGATTCACTGCACCCATGAGTTGTTCAAGCTCACGACGCGACAGTAATAATTTACGTGTACGTGTAGCTTCTGGAACCACATGTGTTGAAGCTGATAACAACGGTTGAATTTGCGAACCAAATAAAAATGCTTCGCCATTTTTGAAAATGACATAACTTTCAGTCAAGCTCATACGACCAGCGCGAAGAGATTTAACCTCCCAGCCCTGTAATGACATACCTGCTTCAAATTTTTCTTCGATAAAGTAATCGTGACGTGCTCTTTTATTTTGAGCAATCGTGCCACCATTATGTTTTTTTACAACAATCTTGTTCATCTCAACCTTTTGAAAATGAATAATTAAATTCTAGAGTTTTTTCGAGTTACCCGTTTAGTTACCCGTTTTAAAAGGCTCTTAATTTAAAAAAGAAAGCCTGCGTTTAGCAGGCTATCATATCAGAATTCTACTTATGTTTTTCTACAACTATTTTCACACTTGATTCGTGCCAAAAGACTTCTTTCTCGCTAACTCTGATTGGCTGCGGAATTTCCCCATTTTTTATCATTCGATAAAACTTGGTTCTACCAATAGAAAGAAGAGCCATAAACTCTTTTGCTCGAATTCTACGATCAATTTTAAAGCTATGTGCGATACCCATTTTACACTCCCTCCAAATCTTGAATTTTGACTTTCGTATGCAAAACACTAAATGTCGGTTCTACGCTCCCAATCCTGTACAGAGCATCAGTCCCTGTAAGGTAAATTCTCAGTTGCTTTATCTGCTCTTTGAATGACTGAGTTTTCTTGTGAAAAAGATTACTCTGCATATAGCCATTCAACAGCGATGGGTCGTAAAAGATTTGGTAACCGTGAGTTTGTTCCACATTAAACTTTATCTTTTCAAAAAAACTAAAGTTTGTGAGGTGTGCAGGGCTATCCAAGAAATCACGTTTTATTAGGATGATGAATCGTAATTTCATCTGTCTATTGGGTAATGGTTCTTTTTTCAAAAGAACCGCCAGTAATTGCTCACTATCCAGATTATTGATGAAGCCAGTTTTTACATCCTCAATAAATTGATCTAATTGAGGAGAATGCAGGTGAGATGAATCCATTACGGATATGAACTCATAGAATGCGAACCCATTTGATTCTTTCTGGACTGCTTTTAGGGCATCGCTAAGCTCTTGATCACTCAACTTATGAGCATCATCCCAACCTTCTTTTAACTCTTTAAAATGATGAGTTAGCAGAATATCTTGAAATTCACGAATGAAATTAGAGCCTCTTATAGGATCAATTTTCCAAGAATGCTGTTGATCAATTAACCCATGTCGCTTTGCTAATCCAATTCCGAGATTTAGTTGGGGGTGTAGCATTACTTTCATGACACCATTCACCCATGGTAAATGATGTACCCATTGTATTGACTTTATTAGTTTATCTACATTTTCAGGTAAAGTTTGAGGGGGCAAACGGTACGCTGGGAACACAGGTTGACTGGGTAAACGAACTTTCGATAATTCGTTAATAACTTGTCCGATCTCAACTGGGCTTGGGTGTGGTTGAGTGATTCTAGCAATTTTGCTCATATACGCTGAATGTAGCAGCGGAGCATCATTTTTCTTAAACATATTATTTACCTCCGCTTTTTTTATTTACGGAAGACTTGTCGTCTTGTGATTGTGATGTTTTGCGTGGTCGGCCAGCGTTGCTAATTTTTTTGGGCTTCTGGCTTTTTTGCAATGATCTATATTCAGATGAATCCAGTGTTCTGAATATAAATGCTTGATCTGCTTTACACAGGTATTGAAGACATTCGTCTAGAACCATACGTTTTTCACTGTCGAGGTAGTTAATCATACCGATACCTAATCTTTTATATTTCTGTTTTGCCATGTGGCAGTTATAGGTGCAGCCATTACCGTGCGTGAGCTTTTTCCAGTACTCTGTAATCTCATGTGCGTAGTAGCCATCTTTTTGGCATTCATTGCCCGAAAGTATAAGTATGGCGTGAGCATGAAACCCTTTCTTGATACCGTGTTCAAATTTGAATATGTAAGCCTTGATCTTACTCAAAATTGAATTATGTCTACGGTTGTTCAAGAACTGTCTCAGTAACTCTTTTAGCAACACAAGTTTGTCTAGAGAGTGAAACTCATGTTTAAGGTCATCTACGTGATAGTTGGCTTTTACGATCTCATCTGGAATCTTGAATCCAAAGTCAATGCGTAACACCAAGAGCTTTGACCATCGTTCAAAGCAGGCATCTATCAGTTTGCGACATCCCTTTAATTGAGTAGCACTCTTTTGGGTACGTTTTTGAATAGCGAGTTTGACTTTCTCACTCTTCATGCGCTCACGTATCAGTTGAAAGAAACGATTCAATAAGTCAGCTCTTGTTTGAAGATACATCAGACTTTGCGGATGATTCTCAAATAGTCCGATCAAATTAAGATCGCTGTCTAACAGGTCTAATGCCTCATAGAAGCATGAGATTTCTTCACCTACCTGAAAGTCTTCAAGTTCCTTTCTGCTAATTCCTGTAAGTTCATCAAACACAGGGATGAAGGGGCGAAACCAGTCAGGGTAGGAAAAGATCCCATTAAACGCATCAACTGACTTAACGGTGGCTGCCAATCTGTTTTGCTTTGCAGCACTCCCAGATCAGAGATGTCATGTTCAGCATTACCTTAATACGAAACTCACGATATAAAACCGTAGCATCCAGTGAAGATGATGGTGACAACTCATAGGTCGAGTCCGTGATGAATGGGAAAATCACAGCCTCATCAAGTTCTCGATACTTTTGTGGTCTAGGGTTAGCCTTACAGAACTTCTCCATAAGCTCGCGAGTCATAATGGGACCGTTGTGTAATTGGTTAGACTTCATTTTGCCACCTTTAGCAAAACGGATTGGTGCTACTTTTCTCTTAATGCTCATGAACACACCTTCTCCTGTTTCCAGACAATGGATGTGTTAGACCCTCTAAGATGAAGAGTGATGTCTCGTATCACATTGAGTGTTGTAGAAATAGTACTGAACAAGGATGTTGGTACTAATCTTGAATTTATATAAACTATTGTAAATAATAGTATTATCCTGAATTTTTCTAGAGGTGATTGAGCTAAAAACATCCCTTGCGGAGGGTGTTTTTGCTGTGAATTGGGATTGATTCGGATGTACATAATTACCAACTTTTAATCAATACGAATTGAAGAAATTTTTTGTTTCACCCAAACGACTAATTGCACCTGTCACATGCACATTAGCTTGGGCTTGCGGTAAATGTACTGTCCTAGCAAAAATTAATTGAGAACTCGCCTAGAAAATATTTTTTTAATTATTTATTATTTTTTAATGGTTTACGTATATATTGCGATTTCAATTCAGCATCTGCTTTGATGATACTCTTAATCAATTCAAAATAATGATCTTCGCCATATCGAAAATTGTGCTGATAGGATTGCTGATCATCATGAATAATCTGCGTTATTTTCTCCGTAAGCAATACCCTTAATTTTTCTGCGGCTTCATTGATACTTTTGTATTTTTCGTTGGAATGGGCCTTAAGTTGCTCTTTGATCTTCAGCTTTATACGTTCGGTAATTTGTGTCTTGCCCTGATTGGCACGTTGACTACGTTCATCACCATTGAGTCGACTGAGCAGTTTTTTTTCATTTAATAAAAGATGATTTGTTGCGATAGAAATATTTTGATTTCCTTGGATTGTTGATACTTTAAACTTATCCAATAATCCTATATCAATTGCTTGGTTTATGATTTCTTGGAATAATCCCAAAATATCTCGTATAAGATGTTGAGTCGAAGTTTTTGGTTCATTGTTCTTTTCAAATTTTTCCCTTTCTTTTGGCTCTTTAATTTTAGCCAATGCTTTAATAATGTCTAATTCATTAAGCAATTCCTGAAAAGTTACTTGGTCAGGGAGGTCATTATATTCTTCAAATAAGCCTACAAGTACTATTAGGTACAAAAAGATTTCATTTTTTGCTTCTTGATCCAGGCTTGGTTTATTTTCAATTTCTTGGAGAGTGAGTGCTAAAGCATGTCTCATGTCAAAACTGCTTTGAAAAGCATCATCAATAAAATGTTCCATAAAAACACTAAATATAATGATGATGGCACTTTTAAGTTGATAGAAAGTATTTGATGGTAGTTTAACACTTCTTAAGAATAAAACATCGGTTGCATTACATTCCTGAATGTCTTTTATGAAAACCTGAGATATTATTTCACCATAAGTAAAATGAAAAATTGTAGGCTGAAGTTTACCATCTTCTAGGAGTGAGGTTTGTATATTGATTTCTTTGTACTGCTTGGATTGAACTTGTCTAATAAATTGGTTTAGTACTGGGTCATTCTTATCTACAGGACATTTGAGCTGTTTTGATAACTCATGGCTCCACGCAATTATTTTTTTTGCATTTTTATTGTCTGCATTTATATCTTTAATAGTTCTTAATTTTTGTTCATTTAAATTAGGCAAATCAAGCCATTCAGGTGGCTGCTCTTTTAATTGTTTCCATGCCATGATTTTTCCTTAAAAAGCTTGTACAAGTTATCTTTTACTTATTAAATTTTATAGTATTTTTCTGCTTTATGAAACTTGAATATAGAGATGTTTTTTGGTGGGGAAAAATAGCAAAGGATATGTGAACTGCAATAAAAATATACGTAGAATTGAGCAGTATTTGGCGTTGAAAATCTAACCCATAACTTGACGTGGTAATTTCTGTATACGAATTCAACATCAATCAATTTGCTCAACTTTGTCTGCTTGACGGTAGACAAAGTGGAGGCTATCCTTTTGATGCTGGCCTACATTGCCAGTCGGTTTTAGCAGACCGCTTACCCAAAGCACACGAAAAAGTCCTTCTTTTTTGTGGGCGACCTTGCGTGTCCCCTCTGCGGCGGAACGGGAGGGGACATCCTCGGATGTGCTGATCTTTTTGGGTATCAGTCTGCTAACCCCTTTTCGTTTCGCCACCATTATTTAGCAGTGATGTGGTGAAACTTCTTTATACCCAAAGGAGTCGCCCATGCGTCTACATCTTCTTAATTTCTCATTCTTCTATATACCCCAATGCTGTATACGGTTTTGTCATAGCTAAACCAATAACAGCATACATAAAACAATAATTTTATCTGGGGTAAACAAATGAAGGATGTGTATCCTCTGTTTGTCTGTGTGCTCGGATCATTTTTACTGATCGGCTGTGGAAATAAAAATGCTTCCACTGAAGTTTTACGCCCTGACGAAAATGCAGCACTCAGCCAACGACTTGAACCAACACAGCGACCTGTTCTGGTCGAAGCCAAAGCATTACAACCTTTCCTCAATCAACAACAACTGCCTGAAGCTGATGTCTCAGGCTTCCGTGACTATTTACATGGTCAATCAGGCAATCGAACTGCACTGCTACAATTCCGAGAAAAATTGCAACTCAAACCGAATCAAGTCTTGCTCTTAGGAATCGAAAAAACCAACCAAGAATTGCTACTGGAATTTCCAAACAATGACCTGTTTGCCAGTGCCAACGATTTGGTGATTAACCATGCCCGAATGTTGAAGACTCCTACAGGAGCAGGTAAAGGCGAATTTGAAACGACCGAGCAATACCAGCAACGGATTCAGGCAGAACAAGGCACTTTAAAAAAAGCCACAGCCCATCTCAAAGTTGACCTTGGACGACTGGAAGATGCCTTAAATTATTTGGCTTATCCCATTCCTATCAATGTACTTAGTCCATCTAGCGAAGATTCAGCTCAATATGATGCGGATCGACAGGTGATGCATATACAGGCATCGAGCACCAATGCTGCGGGCTACTACGATTCAACCGTATCTAAGCTCAATCTAGTCTTTAGTGCATCACCCAAAGATGCCGAAATCATTCTAGGCAATCTACGTGATGAACGAGACAAGCGGAATTATCTTGGTTTTATCTTGAGTATGCAGCAAGGGCAATTGGTTTTAGAACAAGCCATCCTGTACCAGCACAATAACAATGATGATCGCTACTTACGTCTAGCTACCATCAATCCCTCACAACTGTATTTAAGCACTCGTCCATTAAATGCAGATGAGTCCAACAAGAATCTCAATACTGAACAGCCATACCCACTCCAACAAAAACTGCCATTCCTGTTTGGTCTTAAACATTACCGTAATCCTGAACAGCAACAAGCTGAGCCTGAACTCGAAGTTCGACCACCAACTGAAGAAGAAATCACGCAACTCAGCCTAAATGTAGGGTCAAGTGGTATAGAGGGGGCACTGTAAATGTTAGAGATCTTTAAACATAAATCCGTTCGAAATATCCAATTTATATGCAGTCTGTTGTTACTTGGCAGCCTGTATGGATGTGGCAGTAAGGACACACCAACAGAACTTCCTCAAGCTGATGCAGTGCTTCAGCTCTTGCATGCTCAAGATGCCTCAGTGATTCAGATCAAGTTACAGCAATGTCAGGTCGGGAATCTGTTTGTAGGGCAAGAAGGGACAAGTTCCAAATACGATCTCTATCGCTGTCAGATCACGGTTGAACGCTTTGATGATGAATATAAGCAATCCTTCCTCAAAGATCAGGTCGTACATTTACGCCCTTATGATTCAGAAACAGGCTGGCAATTGGTTGCATCGAACTAAGCACGATCAAAAAGATGAAGAGTGAAAAAATAATGATGGACTTTAATCAATGTAAACAACAGTTTCCGCAGTTAGATTTATTACAGGCTGACCCCGCTATTTTCCTAGCACCCCAGATTCCTATGAATAAGATTCTAGGTGCAATGAGCTATTTGCCTCCTAGGACTAAGCCTGAAGAAGTATTGCTTTTGGTCGATGAAACGGTATTTGGTCAGGGCAAGAATGGATTGTGTCTGACAACGCAAGGCATCTATTTCAAGGAAGCCTTTGCCAATGCAAATGTCTATCCAATGAAAGCAATCACTTCAGTGGGTTATTCAATGGGAATGCTCAGTAAGCAGTTAGTGATCAATAGCACCGCTAAAGTGACTTTGGCTCAGCCTGAAAAAGCAGGGCTACGGCTATTGGCAGATTTCCTAAACCAATATTGTGCGCTTCATAAAACCCTGACTGATTCATTGTCATCTGTATCTACGCAGCAACAATCTCAACAAAGCCAACCCACAACGATCGCAAACCTACAGCCAATCATCAAACTGTATGCCTACTTATTACTGGGCTGGCGAGGTGAGTGGAGCAATCAGGTGAGGGCGTTGATGCAACAGTTATTTGATCGTGAATTTGTCCATCCACAGGATCAGGCATTCCTTGGGAAGTTGATGCAACAAGATCAGCAGTTTGATTTTTTTGACCTACTTGATGAAGTCTCTGCGATTCAAAACAGCCTGTCACCCCAACTATGTCAGAGCCTGCTTGAAGAAGTACTGGTGTTGATGGAAAAAAGGAACTTTGAAGTTGAAACAGCGCGGAACCATTTCTTTCAGATCAGTACCGCTTTAAATGTTGATCAGGCAACTGCCACGAGCATTCTTGCGCAGTTCCCAGCATTTATAACAGGGAACACTTAATCAAAATAAAGAAATTTCAAATACATATTACCTCTGTGAAGACCCAGTACCCAGCCACAAGAGGACTCGGTGCTATTTAACATTCAAGAAGCTAAACCGAATAAAGGAAAAATAATTGTGAAACGATTAATGAAATTGATACTACCTACATTAATTACCCTACCACTGATGCTGACAGGATGTGGTTCGAGTTTTAATCCTGATGTATTGGAAGTGAATTTAAATACAGAATATAGCCCAGGAGGGTTATACGATCGAACCTATGTGATTCTCACCATTCGTTCTATCGATGCTGAGCCAATCGCGGTGACCAACGTCAATGTAAATAATGGACGTTGCAGTTACACAGGTCGATACAATGATCCAATCAAGCTACCTGCCTATTTCCAGATTGGGCAATCCCTACAGCTTTACCTCAGATGTTCCTACGATGCTGTGGTAAAAGTTGATATTGAGACGGATCAAGGCTCAGCAAGCTATAGCTTTAAATAAGCAGACTCATACCAAATATAGACTGAACCAACACGCTATAAAGACACAGACCATGCCCAATACGGGCATGGTTTTTTTATGCCTGAAAATCTCAAGATTTAGACATAAAAAATCAATATTCACATTCACTGAAAGGACTTTCGTGATGAGCACCGTACATTGTCCTTATTGCCATTCTGAACAGGTGATTCTCAGAGAATCTCAGCCGAATGGTCCACAGTATTTTGAAAAAATCCTAGATGCATTTTCACCACCAGCAATGGCCGCACTCGGTATCAAACTGGCAAAAGAGGCAGGTATCCCTCCGTATATCGGTGGGCTGATTGGAGTGGTAGTCGGTGGAACACTGGTTATGGTCAGTCAGCATTATTTCTATCGCCATTATAAATCCGCGCAACATTACCACTGTCTACAATGTGGACAAGACTTTGCTGTGGCTGATTAAGCATCGTTCAATTTTATTTTTTAACAACTAAACTTTTAAACAGGAATCATCTCTATGACACATTTAGTTGAAAACATGGCATTTGTAGGACAAACCCCTTGGCATGGACTAGGCAACCAACTCACGCCCAATCAACCGATTGAAGTCTGGGCCAAACAAGCAGGCATGGACTGGCGCATCGAATCTTCAAATGTCAGTTATATGGCTGAAAACCATAAACAACAAAACCTAATCTTGCCTTATCAAGAGCAACGCGTGTTGTATCGCTCTGATACGCATGAACCTTTATCCGTGGTCAGTCAACGCTTTCAAGAGGTTCAGCCCAAAGAGATTCTAGAGTTTTACCGTGATCTGACTGAGCAATCAGGTTTTGAACTGGAAACTGCTGGGGTGCTTAAAGGCGGTAAGAAATTCTGGGCATTGGCTAAGACAGGACAAACATCTGCCTTAAAAGGAAAGGATGTGAGTAATGGCTATATTCTATTAGCTACTGCTTGTGATGGAACCTTAGCGACCACCGCCCAATTCACCTCTATTCGTGTGGTCTGTAACAACACGCTTGCGATTGCCCTGAAAGCACAAAACGCTGGATCGAACAACACGGGCGTAGTCAAAGTTCCACACAGTACTCGCTTTGATGCAGAGAAAGTCAAACATCAACTCGGTATTTCAGTGCGTGCATGGGATGAACACATGTATGAAATGAAGCAACTGAGTCAACGTAAAGTTACACAGCAGGAAGCAGCCGCTTACTTTGATGCGGTGTTTAATAACAGCAATCTCAGTGTGGCAGATCAAGAGGACACTATCATTCAATACTACCGCAATGCAGCACTACCCAAAGCAACTATTCCCGTAACATCGAGCATCAATAAATCCGATAACAAAACCGAACCCAATGGCCGTGCCATGTCAAAAGTGATGACCATGTTCAACGGACATGGCCGTGGTGCAGAATTGAGTTCAGCCAAAGATACAGCGTACGGTTTACTATGCGCAATCACCGAGTTTTGCGATCACGAAAGACGCGCGATGAGTACCGATCATCGACTGGATTCAGCATGGTTTGGGGCAGGGGCTGCGCTTAAACAACGCGGCTTGGAACAGGCTTTACGCATGTTGGCTTAGCCCACCCACTATCAAACTCAATCATCATTCACTTCAGAAACAACAGCCACCACAGTGACTCAAATTTCAGCTTCATTTAAGCTTTCACCATTAGCCTAAGCCAGTGGTTATAAGATAGCCGCAGTGCAAGACCCTTCGCCACACTCAGAGGTGGCTTTTTTTATGCCTGAAATTTAGCGGTTGCTGTGGTGACGATACTTTATTCAAAAAGGAGTCGTGCCATTATGAATAGTCATCATCACATTCAAAATGCATTAAACCAATCCCCATTACAAGCCTACTCACCGAATATCAACCCATCTGGTCAACAGGTGGAAGTCGGCACTCGAACCAAACGTAATTCAGCTCAACATTCCCAAAATAAACAATCAAGAAAATCCAAAACTCCCGCAGCTAAACGCCTTGCCAACACCAAGCAACTCAACTATCAACAATGGCTTGAAATCCGTAAACAGGGCATCGGCAGTAGTGATGCTGCAACTGCCTGCGGACTGAATCCCTATATGTCGATGCTAGAGCTGTGGATGATCAAAACGGGTCGGATGCAACAAAACATTGAAGATGAAAGTGCAGGCTATGCACCGTTGTACTGGGGTAAACAACTTGAACCTTTGGTGGCTGAATACTACAGCATGCATACCAATAATAAAGTCCGTCGTGTCAATGCAGTATTACAACACCCTGATGAAGACAAGCACTTTATGCTCGCCAATCTAGACTATGCCGTGGTAGGCAACCCCGATGTGCAAATCTTGGAATGTAAAACCGTTGGAGAATATGGTGCAAAACTTTGGCGAGATGGTGTACCACTGTATGTGCTGTGCCAAGTGCAACATCAACTGGCGGTGACAGGCAAACAAGCTGCACATATCTGTGCCTTGATCTGTGGACATGAAACTAAAATCTATAAAGTGACCCGTAATGAAACGGTGATCCAGCACATCATCAATGCGGAGCGTCACTTCTGGCAATGTGTCGAGTCAGGTATTCCACCGAGTGTCGATGCTTCTGATTCAGCAGCTAAAGCACTACAGCAACTCTATCCTGAACAAATTCCATTAACTGTAGAAGACCTCAGCCAAAATGAACAGGCCAACTACCTCTTTAACCAACTGTTAGAAGAGCGACATAGGCTTGAACAGCATCAACAGTATTTCGATGAACTTAAACATCAAATACAAATGCTGATGAAAGATGCGGAACGTGCGGTATTTACAGGAGGCTCAGTGACGTGGAAGAAGGCACAAGACGCCACCACCTTAAATAGTAAAGCGTTACTGAAACAACATCCTGAATATCTACAGCAATTCCCACAAATCAAAGTAGGGACACGAAGATTTCAGATTTATCCGAATGGTGGATAGGCCAAATACACATTCCAGCATTTATTTCCCAACAACGCATCAATCACCATAGCCACATCAAATAACCCGATCCCATACCTCAACAGATATGGGATTTTTTTATGCGCAAAATTTAAACATCACTTCAACACCTATATAGAGGACATCACCATGATTAAAGGTTTAGCAATCACACCACCCGTTTTAGGTCGTATCAGTATTGGTAAGATCGTGGAAAAGAACGGAAAGCGCGTCCCTGAAAAGGATGATCAATTTACCATTACCAGCCAAATTCAAGGAAAGGATGGGTGGATCAAGCATCCCTTGGATGAACAACTCCGAGCTAAAGCACCCAATCAAAAACTCAGAACCATTCCAGTGCGGATGATCTTCAATGATCCCGAACTGAGTCTACGGGCAGAGTACAGCCTATTTGACCGCCAAACAGGACGCTTAATCTGTTCAGGCAATGGAGAAACTTGCCAGCGACTTGGACAAAATGGGATTGAGCAACATCCATGTCCATCCCCTGATTTATGTCCATTGGCACAAGGTGGACTGTGTAAGCCTTACGGGAGACTTTACGTCAATTTAGACGAATCCGATGAGTTCGGTACCTTCATCTTTAGAACCACAGGTTTTAATAGCATCCGCACTCTGGCAGCGCGATTACGTTATTACAGCTCGGCTTCAGGTGATTTACTTTCATGCCTACCTTTGCAACTTACTCTCAGAGGCAAAAGTACCACGCAAAGTTACCGTACTCCGATTTACTACGTGGACTTGACCTTACGTGATGGTGTCAATTTGCAGGAAGCGATTAGCAATGCCAAGCAAATCAGTGAACAAAGCAAAGCAGCAGGGTTCTATCAAGAGGCATTGGATCAAGTAGCGAGGATAGGTTATGGCAATGCCAGCTTTGAGGTGGGAGGTGAGGAAGGGATGGACATTGTTGAGGAGTTTTATACGGAGGATTCCAAACCAGAACAGCGTAAGCAAACGCATGACCTGAATCATGTTCAGGATATTCAGAAAGGGTTGCAGCAGTCGGTGCAGGCTTTGAATTAAATACTGTTGGGGGCTAAGAAGCCCCCAACAGTAATATTGCTACTATTTTTTATTAAAAATTTGAACTACTTATTGAATCAATAAACATTACTTAAGTATCGTTTATTTGGAGGGCGGTAGTACGTTAGGCTTTTGTAACATTAATCCATTTATAACTTTTTGTTGTCTACTATCCTCATTACGTAGTTGTTTATCTTTGGAATGATGGTCATCTTTATTCTCATCAACTTTGGTATCGCCATGGTTATGATCAGTAATATTACGTAAATCAGTATCATCTAAGGAGCGAATCGTTTTTGAAGTGCTAGGTTCAGCCCAAGATATTGTATTTAAAAATATGAGAAATAATAAATTGTACTTCATCCATGAAGTCATAGCGTGATCCTTTTTTACTCAATACCGACTACAGTGGTGATATAACCAGTGGCTAAAAGAATTGATAGACCTAATGACATCTCAAATAAAATGGCATAGCCCAATTGTTTCGCAAATTTCGGGTCTTGTAAGCGAGGTGTGAAATACCATTTGTTAAAGGCTGCTAACAATAAAATACTTAGGACAAATAATATTTTAATAATAAATCCATGCCCATAAGGTGTATTGATTAGAGTATTAAAATCTTTAAAGAGTAATAAAGCAATACTAAGACCACAAGCGATGAGTATTCCTACAATAAAGGCTGCTATTTGCCCAAATAGATGCATACGTTCTTTAAGTGGTAAGCCATTAATTTTTTTGCTTGTTTTCCATAATGGATAAAGCGACCCCATCCATAAGGACATTACAAGTACATGTATTGTTAACAAAGCTTGAGCGAAAAAGGGTAAATTCGTGACGTGTCCGAGTTGTGAAAAACTTAAAACGATTGGTGTGAGCAGTATGGTAAAGATTGCTCCTTCAGTTTTGGAAATATCAATCGTCCCTTTACTAAGTTTGACTATCATAAATATGAGTAAAAGTGCAAAACTGATTGATCGAATGATATAGACATGTCCAGTAGGAGTATTGACTAGTATATTTATATAGTTGCTATCCCACATACCTGAAAGGCCAGTGTTGGCAAAACTTCCTATAAGAATGAAGAAGCCGAGAACACTTGAAAAAAGACCTAATCCTGTACCAATAGTTATGTATTTGAGAATAGTTCCCTTTATTTCAACATAACGTCCAAGTAAGAAATAGCAGAAAGCACCACCTATAATAAATGCAATCCCTAAATATAGAATGACTTTAACCAACCATGTTGCGTATATCCAAGTCTCAGGAATCATAATTTTCTCCATCGTAATAGCAACATGCCAGCAGTTCGCTGGCATGTTGCTATTAGCACTTGATTTTTATTTTGCTGATTTAATGGTGAAATTATATTCGCCATTCATGTTGTGGCCATCCGCTCCCATTGTGGTCCACACGACTGTATATTTTCCTTTTTTAGTTTAGGTGCAGCGACGTCAAATGATTTTTTCATATCATGAGTTATTTTATAATTTAAAGGAATGTCCTTACGTTGTGCATCAAGCAACTTGACGTTCATTAACATAACTTCTTCACCAAAATTCAAAGTTATATTTTTCGGTTGGCTAGCTACAGATGCATTAATAGCAGGTGTTGCACTTTCAAGTTTCACATGTGCGAATGCACTTGAAGTAGCTACAACCATAGTCGTGCCTACGAGTACGTTACGTAGAGTAGACATTTTATTTTTGAAAATTTTCATTTCTTCATCCTCTTTAAATTAATCTTGGGCCCAGTAATGACCGAATGAAATTCATTGATTGATAGCTTGGTCACCAACTTTGTAATCCTATTATCAAAGAAAGATAGAAACACTCCGATGACTTCAAAATTACATTTTTGTCATTTTAAAAATTGAAAAGTCACAAGTGCTACACTGACTATAAAGAAAATTTCGCTTATCTAATGATCAAGTAATAGGAAATTATTTACGTTTTAATCAATTTATTACTTTTAAAATTAAATATGAAGGAGGTTGTATGGACCATCATCATCACGAAGATAAAAATACACTTACTGATCCTGTCTGTGGCATGGCAGTAAAAGAAACATCTCAATTTTATGAAAAAGTTGACAGTAAAACTTTCTATTTTTGCAGTGAAAATTGCTGGTTAAAGTTTAAGAATGATCCTGCTTTTTATATTAATAAACTAGCAAAAGCGACTAATCCAAAAGAGATTGGGATAAATTCAATTGTGGTTGATCAGCCGATAAATGTGAATACTTCTACTATTTACACTTGTCCGATGCATCCCGAAATTCAACAAAATCACCCTGGGAATTGTCCTAAATGTGGTATGACTTTAGAGCCTTTACTTCCAAATCTGGATGAAGCTGACGAAAACCCTGAACTAAAAGATTTTAAAAGACGATTTTGGTATACCTTACCTTTAACTCTTATCGTTGTATTTTTAGCCATGTTTGGGCATCAGCTGAATTTATTTGATATGAAGATACAGAGTTGGATTGAACTCATTCTTACATTACCTATCGTTTTTTGGGCAGGGTGGCCATTTTTTGTTAGATGTTGGCAATCAGTTTTAAATCGTAGTCCGAATATGTGGACCTTAATTGGAATTGGTACTGGTGCCGCATTTATATACAGCCTCATTGGAACTTTGGCTCCACAAGTATTTCCAGACTCTTTTGTTTCTATGGGACGTGTCGCTGTATATTTCGAAGCCACAGCAGCCATTATTTCGCTGACCTTATTAGGCCAAGTTCTTGAGTTGAAAGCTCGATCACAGACCTCGGCAGCAATTAAATCTTTACTTGGGCTAGCACCTAAGACTGCAAGAAAAATAAATGACGATGGTAAAGAAGAAGATATTCCTCTTTCCCATGTACATGTTGGAGATTTGCTCCGAGTACGACCAGGTGAAAAGGTCCCTGTTGATGGAGTTGTTACTGAAGGGTCAAGTTCTATTGATGAATCAATGTTAACAGGAGAACCTGTTCCCGTTACAAAACGTGAAGGCGATCAAGTAATAGGTGCAACAATAAATATGAATGGTTCATTAGTAATGCGTTCAGAAAAGGTTGGATCTTCAACGGTACTGTCTCAGATCGTACAAATGGTATCGCAAGCTCAACGTTCTAAAGCGCCGATGCAAAGAATGGCAGATCATGTTGCAGGTTGGTTTGTTATGGTAGTTATTGCTATTTCTGTGCTTACATTTTTTGGTTGGGGGGTATTTGGCCCAGAGCCTAGTTGGGTTTACGGGTTAATTAATGCTGTCGCAGTGTTAATTATTGCTTGCCCATGTGCTTTAGGCTTAGCGACACCTATGTCAATTATGGTGGCAACAGGTCGTGGTGCATCGAATGGTGTACTTTTTCGTGATGCAGCTGCAATAGAAAATTTACGTAAGATTGATACTTTAATTATTGATAAGACAGGTACTTTAACTGAAGGCCAACCCTCATTCGATAAGGTTATCGCTCTTTCGGGCTATGAAGAAAATGAGGTACTTCGGTTAGCAGCTAGTCTGGATCAGGGGAGTGAACACCCTTTAGCTGATGCAATCGTACGTGCTGCCCGTGAAAGAGATCTTGTACTGTCTAGACCAACATCTTTTGAATCTGGCTCTGGGATTGGTGTTAAAGGAGAGTTAAATGGACAACAATTATCTCTTGGTAATACAGCATTAATGGAACAGCTGGGAATATCAGTTAAAGCATTTGTTCCCGAAGCTGAAAAGTTAAGAGCCGAAGGTGCAAGTGTCATGCATTTAGCTGTGGATGGAAAACTGATAGGGTTAATAGCTGTTTCAGATCCAATCAAAGCAAGTACACCTGAGGCTGTTCTTTCATTAAAAGATTCCGGTCTAAGAATCGTAATGGCTACTGGTGATGGATTAACAACAGCTAAGTCTGTTGGCGCTAGATTAGGTATTGATGAGGTTTATGGTGAGGTTAAACCCGCAGATAAATTAGAATTGGTTAAGAAATTGCAAAAAGAAGGAAGAGTGGTTGCGATGGCTGGTGATGGGATCAATGATGCCCCAGCTTTAGCTCAGGCTGATATCGGAATTGCAATGGGTACAGGAACAGATGTAGCAATGAATAGTGCACAAGTTACTTTGGTAAAAGGTGATTTACGCGGTATAGAGATTGCTCGTTCATTATCAGAAGCAACCATTAAAAACATGAAGCAGAACCTTATGTTCGCATTTCTTTATAATGCTTTAGGTATTCCTTTAGCAGCGGGTATTTTATATCCATTTACTGGCTGGTTACTTTCTCCTATGATCGCAGCCTTAGCAATGAGTCTAAGTTCAGCATCAGTCATTGGTAATGCTTTACGACTACGTAGCCAAAACTAAGTTTTTCTGACTACTCATTATTTTTAACTATTAAAGATGAGTAGTCAGTAGTTGTTTATTTTTATATAAGCGATTAATTTTTAAAAATAATTTTAAAGGTTATGCGGCCATTATGATAGTCTGCTCTAATTGTTGCGCCATGTACATCAAGAATGGATTTGGTAATTGCTAGCCCTAAGCCAGTACCTTCCTCAACTCGCTGTCTGGATGCATCTGTACGATAAAAACGGTCAAATAATCGGCTTAACTGTTCAGATGTCAATGGAGAGCTTTCATTCTCAATTGTAAAAACAGTTGTATCAAAGTTTTGTTGGGTTTTGATTCTGACTACCGATTCTGTTTTACCATATTTTATTGCATTTGATAGTAAGTTGCTCAGAGCACGACGTAACATAGATGGGTCACCATTTACAACTCCATAACCTTTTTGTTCCAAAGAGATACTCTTTTCGGCAGCAATCGCATCATAAAAATCAAATAAGGCAGAAACTTCTTTTACTAGATCAACTTGTTTTAAGTTTGGTAAATGCAAGCCATGTTCAGCCTTTGCAAGAAACAACATATCGGAAATCATTCGAGCTAAACGTTCAAATTCTTCCAAATTGGAGAACAGAACTTCTTGATAGGTATTAATATCTCGACTACGAGATAAACATACTTGGGTTTGGGTCATCAAATTGTTGATAGGTGTGCGAATTTCATGAGCAAGATCAGATGAGAAGTCTGATAATTTCTCTACAGCAGATTCCAGTCTATCTAACATATCGTTAAAAGCTATGGCTAAGGATCTAAGCTCTGTTGGCGTGTTTTCGACTTCTAAGCGTTCAGAAAGATGTTGAGCAGATATACCTTCTGCCACTTTTGCCATTTTTTGTACGGGACGTAATCCTCGCCATGCAGCAAACCAGCCTAAAAACATTAAGCAGATAGTACCGACAATGCCAATGTATAATAACTGGCGCCTAAAATCATTTAAGAAATGCAAATGCTCGGATGTATCGATTCCAACAATAATTTGAGCTGTTGGAATGCTACTATTTCTATTAAAAGACTTTTTATAAGCTAATCCACGATAAGTTTTATTTTGTATTTTCCACTCTAACCAAGGAGTATGTTTAGATTTAATTAATGTCTGCGCTTTAATAAGTGCAGGGGCTGAACTAAAAATAATTTGACCTGTTGGTCGTTCAATTTGAACAATTAGATCATGATGACCAACTAAGGCGTCTTTTAAATAAATATTTAGCTCTTGGGAATTGGCTGGATTTTGTTCTAGTAAATTTTCTAGAAGTTGAATTTTCCCTTCTAGTTGTGTCCGGTCCTGAGTTTCGAAATGATGCATTACGAGTTGATGAATAACTAGTCCCATAATCATTAGAATGATTACGGTAGATAGAGAAAAAATAATAGCTATACGAAAGCTGATTGCATTAAACAATTTACGAGTCATCTTCAACCTCTAGAACATAACCCATTCCCCGTATGTTCTGGATTAGCTTAGGGCTAAAGTTACTGTCAATTTTACTTCTCAAACGTTTAATAGCGACTTCTACGACGTTGGTATCACTATCAAAATTCATATCCCAAATTTGAGAAGCTATGAGTGCGCGAGGTAAAATTTCACCACGTCTACGCATAAATAATTCCATCAGCGCGAATTCTTTAGCTGTTAAGTCAATACGTTGCCCAGCGCGAGTGACGCGGCGTTTACGAAGATCAAGTTCAAGATCAGCAATTGTAATAAGGTTACTATCTTCTTTTTGTTGTCCCCGTCGGAGTAAGCTTTTAATGCGTGCTAATAACTCAGCAAAAGCAAAAGGTTTTACGAGGTAGTCATCAGCTCCCAAATCTAATCCCTTAACTCGATCTTCAATTTGATCACGCGCTGAAAGAAATAGAATAGGCATTGTCTTTCCGCTTTTGCGAATATCATAAATGATATTCCAGCCATCTAATTTTGGTAACATAACGTCCAAAATGATGAGGTCATATTCTTCGGAAAGTGCTTGATGTTTACCTGATAATCCATCTGTGACCCAATCCGTAATATACCCAGCTTCAGATAGACCTTGTTTAAGGTAGTCACCAGTTTTTTGTTCATCTTCAACTAGTAAGATTCTCATTGATAAAAATCCAATATCACTCATTAAGAATATAATAACGTTATAAATACGTGATTCTTTGTAGATTACAAAAATGTCATTTTCATGTCATATAAATGTTTGGTGGTAGCCTTTAAGGTATTTGTATAAAGTTAATTTTTGGAGCAAAACATGAAAACTCTATTCCGTCGTAGCTTAACTACACTTATGTGTATTGGAACTTTAATTGCAGGAACTCAGTCTTGGGCAGCCGATGCTAAACAGGGAACCACTGTAGTCACTGAAACTAAAGCGGACTCAAAAATGTCAGAGAAATGCCAAAAACCTTGTAATATGAAGAATGATGAGAAAACCCAACAGGATCATAGTCAGCATGAGCATGGCAATATGGCTGATATGTCTCAGATGGATCACTCTAAGATGATGAATATGGATCAGTCTAAAATGGGTAATATGGATCATTCAAATATGATGAACATGGACCACTCAAAGATGAACATGTCAAATACATCAAATAAATAACAAATACGATAAATGAAAGATTGGGGAGATTAAAGCGAATAATTGGTTTGCTTGAGCTCCCCATCTTTATATTAGATAGGTGAAATAAATGTCTAAAAAATTAAGTCATGTCCTTTTAATAGGAGTTGGTTTATTTTCATCAACTTGGGTAATGGCGGCAGTTAAAGAATATGATTTAACAATCGCTGAACAAACTGTAAATATCACAGGAAAACCAGTTGAGAGAATTACTGTAAATGGTAAATTCGTTGCACCACTTCTTGAATTTGAAGAAGGTGATGAGGCCGTTATCCGTGTTCACAATAAGTTAAAAAATCAGGACTCTTCAATCCATTGGCATGGCTTATTACTACCTGGAATTATGGATGGTGTACCTGGATTTAACAAATTTCATGGCATTGCCCCTAATAAAACTTATGAATATAAGTTTAAAGTCCGCCAAAATGGTACTTATTGGTATCATTCACATAGTAAAGGACAAGAACAAGACGGTTTATATGGTGCTTTTGTTATTTATCCTAAAGATAAAACTCCACTAACAGCTGCTGAAAAAACCGATAAAGATTACGTTGTTTTGCTTTCTGATTTTCATAATTCGACAAGTGATCAAATTATGAAAAATCTTAAAAAAGAAGCAGACTACTATCAGAACCGCCGCGAAACAGTATTCGATGTATTAAAACAAGTTAAACGTGATGGGCTAAAAGCGACTTGGCAAGACCGTTCTATGTGGAATCAGATGCGAATGCTGAAAACAGATATGTCCGATGTGACTGGTTATACATTTTTAATGAATGGCAAGACACCTCAGCAAAATTGGACGGGTAACTTCAAAGCTGGTGAAAAAGTTCGCCTTCGTTTTATTAATGCTTCCGCTATGTCATTCTTTGATGTACGCATTCCAAACCTAAAAATGACTGTAGTCAGTGCTGATGGTCAACCTGTAAAGCCCGTTCCTGTAGATGAGTTCCGTATTGGTACTGCTGAAACTTATGATGTCATTGTGGAACCAAAACAAGCACATTACCAAATTGAAGCTGAATCTATTGATCGTACTGGTTTTTCGGTTGGAACCTTACATGATGAAAATACCTTACCTGTAAAACAAATTGAGATGCCTAAACCTCGTCCTCGCTCTTTATTGACTATGGAAGATATGGGGATGGATCATGACATGTCTTCAATGCAAGGTATGAATCATGATATGTCTTCTATGAAAGGTATGGATCATGATATGTCTTCTATGAAAGGTATGGATCATGATATGTCTTCTATGAAAGGCATGAATCACGATATGTCTTCTATGAAAGGTATGGATCATGATATGTCTTCTATGAAAGGCATGAATCACGATATGTCTTCTATGAAAGGCATGAATCACGATATGTCTTCTATGAAAGGTATGAATCATGATATGCCGATGAATAGCGCTACTGTTAAGTCGGCTTCAGACAAGAATGATAATACCGTATTTGGATGGGCAAATGCTTCAACACCCGTTGGTCAAAAAGCACTCCAGTATAGTGATTTACAATCTTTAAACCCTCAACCAGATACTCGTGCCCCTGAACGTGAAATGGAAATCCGTCTTGGTGGGAATATGGAGCGCTACATTTGGACAATTAATGGTAAGAAGTTTAATGAAACAGAACCATTCAAAGTGAAATATGGGGAACGTATACGCTTGAAATTTGTGAATGACAGTATGATGGCTCACCCAATGCACTTGCACGGTATGTTTATGCAGCTTGAAAATGGTCAAGATCCAAGTAATATGCCAAATAAACACACGATCATTGTGCCACCAGGGAAAACAGTTACAACTTTACTTACTGCTGATGAATTAGGTGAATGGGCTATCCACTGCCATTTGTTATATCACATGGCAGCTGGAATGATGAACAAACTCATTGTGGCAAATGTAGATAGCAATGATGTTGATTCAAAAAGTATCGTTGCCCAACCCCATGCAAATGATAAGGGAGTGAATCAACATGCAAACCACTAAAAAACTTTTTTCAAAAACACTTTTATCAGTTGCTTTAATTGGTTTAGCAGGTATGGCATTTGCTAATGATAATTCGACTGAAAATCTAAATAAGAGTACGTCAAGTATGAATGTGCTTTTAAAAGAAGCTGGAGGATTAGGCTATGTTGAACGTAATGCTGCTCAAAGTACTTCAAAAGGCAAATTAGCTCTTAGCCAAAATCATGATAAACATCTGAACGAGCATGGTGGACAGATTTACCAAACAACTAAATTTTCCAATGAGTGGGTAATTGATAACGATGGTAAGGGTAGTTTAGGTTCTAGTTTCGAAACATTGATTGGAACAGATGAGAATCGAGTATTTGTTGAAGCCAATCTGAATAAAGCAGAGAGTAATGATCCCAATTATGATGTATCAGCTCTTTACAGTAGAAATGTTGCAGCATTTTGGGATGTACAAGCTGGGGTAAGGTATAGTGAGGACAAAAATAACCGTAATAGTAATCGCATTGATGGCGTTATTGGATTATTAGGTCTTGCTCCTTATTTCTTTGAGACAAAAGCTTATCTTTATGGTGGTGAAAATAATTTTTGGGGAGCCAGTTTTGAGTTTGATCGAGATCTATTACTCACTCAAAAGCTAATTACTCAGCCATATATTGCAGCAGATATTGTGCTTAATGATAATTCAGATTTTGCTGCAAAGTCAGGTTTGTCTGAGTTAAAGACAGGTATAAAAACTCGTTACGAGATTAATAAGCGTATCAGACCATTTGTTGATGTCGCTTATCAATATGAAAAAGGACAGAAATTAACAACTTTTCAAGAAGCTACAGATTCTGAAAAGGGGTGGTTATACGGGGCAGGTATTGAATTAGTTTTCTAAATATTTCATTAAGAATGAATAATGGTGATATTCCATTGTTCATTAGACCTCTTGCAAAAGTCAAAAAATAATCAGATGTAAGTATTGATTTTATTAAGTTTGATCAATTCTAAAATCATTGAAAATAGCACTTACGCAAGAGGTCTAATCTTAATTATTTTAAACTTACGGATAACCCTTCAAGTACTTTACAAGAGTTAATTTCCAAAAAACCAGAGCATTTACTTCTTAAATCAGAAAGTTGTTGCTTAAGCTGAATCTGTTTTTGGATATTTTGTTCTAATTGATGAATATGTTTATCAACTAAGATGTTAATAGAATTACAGTTTCCACAAGGTTTGTCTTTGTATGCTAATAAAATTTTAATTTCGTCCAAGCTCATATTCAAAGTTCGGCAATTAAGAATAAATAGAAGCCGCTCTAAGTGGTCCTTGTTATAAAGTCGATAATTAGCTTCCGAACGATTAGGGGCTAGTAATAAAGCTTCTTTTTCATAAAACCGTATTGTAACAACAGGGCAACCAGATAGCTGGGATAATTCACCAATTTTTAAGTTCATTTCAAGTCACCTAATCTATTGACTCTATAGTAGCTATAGGGATTTTAATATGCAATACGTGAAGATATGACTATAGGCACATCAATGAGTGGTTGCGGTTGTAATCAAGAAAGTTCTTGTGAAGACACTAAGCAAAAACAAAATGAATCAAAAACAGATTCTTGTAAAATTAAAGATTTAGCTACAGAAGAAAGTAAAAGTTCTTGTTGCGATAATGAAGTACAGCAAGAACCTACCCCTGATGAAAAAGATTCCTGCGGTAGTAAGCAGTCGAATTCATGCTGTGGCCCAGATACTATAAATTTACCAGAGCAAGTTCGTGGCAATGAAAGTATAGTGGCTTTCATCAGTGACTATAGCATCCCGAAAATGGATTGTTCCACAGAGGAACAAATGGTTCGGATGACTTTATCTCCATTGGTAGATGTTAAGAGCTTGGTTTTTGATTTGCCGAATCGAAACCTAAAAGTTCTGCATAATGGTGAAAGTAATGAAATCACTGCAAAACTTGAAGCTCTTGGATTTGGGGCAAAATTAAATAAAACTGAAGTTTATGAAAATAAAGAGCACGCACAAGAAGCCAGTACTTTTCTAATTCCAAAGATGGATTGTTCGGCAGAAGAGCAAATGGTCAGAATGGCTCTTTCTCCCTTGCATGAAGTTAAAGGTTTATCATTTGATTTGGCACAAAGACAGTTAGTTGTTTTCCATACAAATGGGATTAATGAAATTACCACAAAACTTGAAGCCCTCGGTTTTGGTGCAAAGCTCGTGGAAACAGTAAAAGCCACTGGGGAATTGCCTGAAACACCAGATCCGACTAAGCAGGCGAAAGTCCTAAAATTATTACTAGCGATTAATGGTATTCTTTTTTTATTGAATTCATAAGTGGAATTATTGCTGCATCGACGGGTCTCATTGCGGACTCTCTTGATATGTTTGCTGATGCGGCGGTTTACGGTATAGCACTTTACGCGGTAGGGAAAGCGGCAAAATACCAATTAAAAGCAGCTCATTTTGCAGGATGGATTCAACTTTTATTAGCTTTGATCGTTATTGTTGATGTTGTCAGACGTTTCATGTTCGGTAGTGAGCCAGAGTCAGATTTGATGATCATTATTGGCTTCTTAGCACTTATTGCCAATGTGACGTGCTTGTATCTCATTTCTGGGCATAGAGATGGCGGAGCCCATATGAAAGCGAGTTGGATCTTTTCAGCTAATGACGTAATAGTAAATATGGGGGTTATTTTAGCAGGTGTACTTGTCGCATGGACTGGTTCAGCTTACCCAGATTTGATTATTGGTATTCTTGTTTCACTGTTTGTACTGAATGGCGCTCGAAAGATTTTGGCGTTGAAATAGGGTGCAGACAATGAATTTATTTCAAGTAAAGGAAGACCAGACTGTAAAAATCATTGATCTTAAAAAGGGTGAACAGTATCAAGATAAAAATGATCCTGTTCTGGAGCGTTTAGAACTGCTGGGCTTTAGAGTAGGTGAATCCTTACAAGTGCTTGCGAAAGGGCTTTTTGGTGGTGATCCTGTGTTGGTTCAAATCGAAACCTCACGTTTCGCCTTAAGAAAAAATGAAGCAGAACGAATTTTTGTAGAGATTACCAATGGAAACTAAAAATATTGCACTGGTTGGTAATCCTAATTGCGGTAAAACATCACTTTTTAACACCCTCACAGGGACTCGTCAAAAAGTTGCAAATTATGCTGGGGTAACGGTAGAACGGAAAGAGGGATTTTTTAAACTACCTTCTGGTGATACCGTTCGAGTATTGGATTTGCCTGGGACTTATAGTTTAAAACCTAGCAGTTTAGATGAGGAGGTAACTAGAGCAGTATGCTTTGGTGAATTAAAAGGCGAAGTCATACCTGATATTTTTGTATGTGTTGTCGATGCTACGAATCTTCATCTTCATTTAAGTCTTGTACTTGAAGTCAGGGCTTTAAACAGACCAATGTTACTTGTTCTTAACATGATGGATGAGGTTGGAAAGCGTGGGATTGCAATTGATACAACGAAGCTATCTCAGCTTTTAGGTATTCCTGTTGTTGAGTCAGTAGCTGTAAAAACAAAAGGCATTCAGGGGCTATTGACACAATTGGATCAAAAGAATTTGTTTGTTGCCCCTTATCATTCTGATCTGAGTCACTTTGACCAAATCAAATATATTACAAAACAAGTCATCTTGAAAAATGATAATGGTGATAAACGAACGGCTTTCTTGGACAAAATATTCTTACATCCAGTTTTTGGATTATTAATATTGACCTTTACCATGTTTGTAATGTTTCAGGCTGTCTTTATTTGGGCTCAACCATTAATTTCCTTTGTTGAGGATTCGATTGCATGGTTTGGTGGGGCAATAGGACCACTGATCACTCATCCACTTTTAAGAAGCTTGATCATTGATGGTGTAATTGCAGGTGCTGGTAGTGTGCTCGCATATATGCCTCAAATTCTGATCTTGTTTTTCTTTATTTTAATTTTAGAGGAATCAGGTTACTTACCTAGAGCTGCCTTTTTGTTGGATAAACTGATGTCTAAAGCAGGCTTAAGTGGGCGTTCATTTATTCCGTTGCTTTCAAGCTTTGCCTGTGCCATCCCAGGAATTATGGCAACACGGAGTATCAGTTCTGAAAGAGATCGTTTGGCAACGATTATGATTGCACCTTTGATGACGTGTTCTGCACGATTACCTGTATATGCTTTGCTGATCGCTGCATTCATTCCAAACAAGTTGGTTTATGGTTGGCTCAGTTTACAAGGTCTAGTTCTGTTCGGGCTTTACATGTCAGGAATCGTATCCGCTTTATTGGTTTCTTTATTCCTGAAATTAGTAAGAAAAGATAAAACTGAAAGTATTTTCATTTTTGAATTACCTACATACCGTATTCCAGATGTTCGAAATGTAGCTTTGGGGCTTTATGATAGAGCGACTATATTCTTAAAAAGAGTTGGTGGAATTATTGTCGCACTTTCTATTTTATTATGGTTCTTGGTAACGTTCCCATTACCACCTGATAACCCAACAATGCCACCAATCAATTATAGTATTGCTGGACAGTTAGGACATCTAATCCATCCAATATTTGCTCCGATTGGATTTACGTGGGAAATTTGTATTGCTTTGATTCCTGCCATGGCAGCTCGTGAAGTGATTATTGCTGCATTAGGGGTAATCTATGCAATGTCTGGTGATGAGAATGCAGTTACCCAAACCTTATTATCTCAAATATCGGGTCCTGATGGATGGGGACTAGCGACAGGGATGTCACTATTGGTTTGGTTTATCTTTGCTCCACATTGTTTAGCAACATTGGCAACTATCAGAAGAGAAACAGGGAGTTGGAAACAGCCAACCATAATGGCCATCTATCTTTTCTCGTTGGCCTACTTATTCTCTTTCATAACTTATCAAGTTGTGAGTCGTTTTTAATCTAGAGCATGGTTGTTGATTCATATCAACAACCATGCTCTTGTCTAAGTAATTATTTAAATTAATTATAGGATTGTTATTTTACTAAGAATCTGTAAAACTAAAAAAGCTTAAATTTTGGTCATGACATTATGCACTGGTTAAAAACATGCCTTTCGCTGTTTTTATCATTTGCTATCCTCATCGTAGGATCGGCAGCAGCAGCTGCATCTGTACATAGTCCATGTTTAATGTCATCTCAAGATATGCAACCCATGCAAATGATGAATTCTGAAGATCATGAAAAAGCAAGTGCTATGCACATGGATTGTATGAAAGCTGAACTAAAGATTAAGAAGCAATTACATGATCCATCATGTATGTCTAAGCAAGATTGTATTATGTCATTTTCTAAAATTGCATATACATCTACAGCACTAGGTGTTTTGCAATCTATGGTTTCTTCCCCTGTGGAACAGTCTGCTTTTTCTCCATTAAATCAAAATTTCACCTCATCTGATCCTTCCAATTTATGGAAGCCCCCACGCTCTAACTAATTTGATAATTCTTCGTCATTCATAGCATTTTTTATGGATGTTCTGCGCGTGCGCGTGTATATCATTTTAGAGCTAAAAATATGAAATTTTATAAAGAAAAGCTATCTCGCAGGGTGAGATGGCCGATAGGTGTGATCTGTTTTTCTCTAGTCTATGGTCAAGTCTATGCCCAGCCACTGACTTTGGATACAGCTTTGAAGCTTGCTGAGCAATATGCTCCAACTTTAAGAGTAAATAGTGCCCAAATTGAAGGGGCTGAGAATGTAGTTTTAGCTTCAGGTATTTTACCCAACCCTAAATTATTTGTCGGTTTGGAGAATTATCCTATATCTGGTGATGCGTCATGGTCAGTCACACAAGATGGCATGACCATGCAGAAAATTGGCGTTATGCAAGATTTTCCAAACCGCGCCAAAAGACAAGCCGAGGTCGAGTTAGCAAAAGCTGAATTGGGTTCAGTCACTGCTCAAACTGAGATTCTACGTATTGAGTTACGTCAAAAAGTTGCATCTGCTTGGTTTAAACGTTTTTATCTTGAGCGTAAATTGGCGCTATACGATGAACTGTTTTCAGAGAATCGATTACTTTCTCAGATGACCCAAACACAGGTCACCTCTGGTCGGACAATGGTTGCTGATGCACTTGATCCAAAACAAGAAGCCACGGTATTGCTTGACCAGAAGGATGATTTGCTTCGTGATTTAAATAAAGCCAAGCTAGAGTTGCATCGCTTGATCAGTGCAGAGCCTACCGAAAACCTTACTCAAATTGAAACCTTACCTGACCAAGCTCCATCCATCCATCTTGATACATCAAAGCTGTATCATCACTTGCATCAGCATCCTGAATTAAAAGCTTTTCAGGCTGAAAAGAAAACTGCTGAAGCAAAATTGAAACAAGCTCAAGCTTTACAAAAGCCTGATTGGGGGATTGAGCTTGCATACCGGCATCGTGCCCCAGAGTTTGGCGATATGATCGGTGTACAACTGACAACTGAGCTTCCTGTATTTTCAAAAAAACGTAGTGGTCCCCTCATTCAGGCAGCTTTAGCCGAACAAAACCGGATCATTGCCGATCAAGAAGTTCAATACCGTGAATATCTCACCATGCTGGATGATGGGTTATCTGATCTTGATGCGCTTGATCAGCAAATTAGACGTGCAATGCAAATAAGTATTCCACTCGCTAAACAAAAAGTGGGTTTACAGTTGGCAAGCTACCAAGCTGGTAAAAGCAATTTGTCCAATGTCATTACTGCCCGGCAAGCTCTTTTAGAACAACAGCTGCGACTTATTGATCTTCAACAACAACAAGCAATTACAACAGCACAACTTTATTTTGCCTTTGAAGAGCCGACCTTAAACCATGCTGAGGAGCAGCTATAATGTTAAGAAATAAATTGGCAATGACTGTCATGGGAGTTGCCACAATTAGTCTTGTCGTAGGTGGCGGTGCCGGATATTGGTTTGCTCATCAGGAAGAGGGTTCTCAATCGGCATTGGTAAGCCAGAAGCAGGATGCTAAAGTGCTTTATTGGTACGATCCAATGAAACCAGAACATCATTTTGATAAGCCAGGCAAGTCTCCTTTTATGGACATGCAACTGGTACCTAAATATGCAGACGAAAATACTGCGATGACGGATGAAAGTCGTCCTACAGTCAAAATAGATCCATCTCTTCAACAAAATTTAGCCATCCGTTACGGCACTGTTGAACAGGCTGTAATTGGAAATGCCATGTTTACTAATGGCATATTACAAGCAAATGAACGGCAAACAGCTATTTTACAAACTAGAGCAAGTGGCTTTGTTCAGCGAGTGTATGGGCATGCTGTTGGAGATATGGTGACCGAAGGAAGCCCTATAGCTGATATTTCAATACCCGAATGGACTGGAGAGCAAACTGAATTTTTAGCTGTGCTCCGTACTGGAGATCGTTCCCTTATTCAAGCAAGCCGTCAACGTTTGCAGCTTTTAGGAATACCACAAAATGTGATTCATCAAGTTGAGCGAACTCGTCGAGTGCAATCTAATATAACTTTGCAAGCTCCCATTAGTGGATTTATTGATTCACTAGAAGTCCGCAATGGTATGGCTTTGGCTATGGGACAAACCTTGGCCACAATTAAAGGTATCAACCCGATTTGGCTAGAGGCAGCCGTTCCTGAAAGACAAATTGCTGGAATCAAACGAGGTATGAGTGTAGAAGCCAATTTTGCTGCTTTTTCTAAAAAAGTAACTGGCAAAGTTATCGACATTTTGCCTACCTTAGATACAACATCAAGAACTATTAAAGTTCGGATTGAATTACCAAATCCTAGTGGTCAACTTAAGCCAGGGATGTTTGCTTCTGTCAATATAATAAATAATCCCCAAAGCAGTTTGGTTATACCAGAGCAAGCTGTTATACGGACAGGTACTCGGAATGTTGTCATTGTAGGGCATGAGCAAGGACGTTTTGAACCTGTTGTTGTACAGTTAGGTCAAAGTGATGGCAATAAAATTGCAGTCCTGCAAGGGTTGAAAGCTGGTCAGAAAGTAGTGATTTCAGGACAATTTCTGATTGATTCTGAAGCAAATTTGCAAGGCGTATTGGATAAGCTGAATACTGGAAAATCTATTACCCCCTCTCAAGCAGTTAAGACATCAAAATATCAAGGCATTGGAAAAGTTGAAAAAGTCACAGCTCAGGAAGTTACTATTTCACATCAGGCTATTCCTGAGTTGGGTTGGGGTGCTATGACCATGAGCTTTAAACAGCCCGTACAACCATTTACCCGAATTCAGCAAGGTGACCAGGTCAACTTTAGTTTTACAAAAGTTGGAGATGCTTACGTTATTTCTGACATTTCCAAGATGTCTATGGCATCTTTGAAGAACTAACGGGAGAACTATTATGATCTCTCGTATTATTCGTTTTTCAATTGCGAATCGCATATTTGTTTTGTTGGCAGCTTTAGTTTTGGCAGCTTGGGGAACTTGGGCTGTAAAGAATACACCGGTTGATGCTTTGCCAGATTTGTCTGATGTACAAGTGATTGTCCGAACTAATTTTCCCGGTCAGGCACCACAAATTGTTGAAAATCAGGTGACCTATCCTTTAACAACAACCATGTTATCGGTGCCCGGTGTTAAAACTGTTCGCGGTTATTCTTTTTTTGGTGATTCATTTGTATATGTCATTTTTGATGAACATACCGATCTTTATTGGGCCCGTTCTCGTGTATTGGAATACCTAAACCAGATTCAGGGAAAAATGCCTGCGAATGCAAAATCGTCGTTAGGACCCGATGCTACTGGAGTTGGCTGGGTTTATGAATATGCATTAGTTGATCCAACAGGACAACATGACCTTGCACAACTGAGAAGCATACAAGACTGGTTTTTAAAGTATGAACTAAAGACATTACCTAATGTGGCTGAAGTTGCCACGATTGGGGGCATGGTTAAGCAATATCAAGTTGTCTTAGACCCAAGCAAAATGGCGGCTTTAGGTGTTACACAAAACAATGTCATTGAGGCGATTCAAAAGGCTAATCAGGAAACTGGTGGTTCAGTCCTTGAAATGGCTGAAACGGAATATATGGTACGAGCTTCTGGTTATTTAAAAACTTTAGATGATTTTCGCCAGATTCCACTACGAACAAATAGTTTGGGTGTTCCTGTTTCTTTAGGTGATGTTGCAACAATTCAACTCGGACCGGAAATGCGTCGTGGTATCACTGAGCTGAATGGACAAGGTGAAACTGTTGGTGGTGTTGTGATTTTACGGGCTGGTAAGAATGCACGTGAAACGATTACTGCTGTGAAAGCGAAACTGGCTGAATTGCAACAAAGTTTACCGAAAGGAGTGCAGGTTGTTCCTGTATATGATCGCAGTAAACTGATTGATCGGGCAGTCGAGAATCTCAGTCATAAATTAATTGAAGAATTTATTGTCGTGGCTTTAGTCTGTGGACTTTTCCTCTGGCATTTACGATCAGCAATGGTAGCTATTGTTTCTTTACCACTTGGGATTTTGTCGGCTTTCTTAGTCATGTACTATCAGGGCCTAAATGCCAATATCATGTCACTGGGGGGGATTGCCATTGCTATTGGCGCTATGGTTGATGCAGCGGTTGTGATGATTGAAAATGCACATAAGCATATAGAGACTTGGCAGCATGAACATCCCAATCAAGTATTAGAAACTCAAGCACGCTGGAATATTATTGCCCGTTCCGCCAGTGAAGTTGGTCCTGCTTTATTTTTCTGCTTACTTATCATTACATTATCTTTTATTCCTATTTTTACTTTACAGGCGCAAGAAGGACGTTTGTTCTCGCCTCTGGCGTTTACCAAAACCTATGCCATGGCAGCGGCAGCTGGTTTATCCATTACCCTGATTCCTGTTTTGATGGGTTATTGGATCCGCGGGAAATTACCCTCAGAACAGCGTAATCCATTGAACCGTTTCCTCATCAAAATATACCGACCTATGTTGGATCAGGTTTTAGCTCATCCAAAGACCACTTTATTTGGTGCGTTGCTAATTTTCCTTATTAGTCTTTTACCTTTAACTCGATTAGGTGGAGAATTTCTACCGAATATGGATGAAGGTGATTTACTGTATATGCCTTCAGCTTTACCAGGATTGTCCGCAGCTAAGGCCTCAGAACTGTTACAGCAAACAGATCGAATGATTAAAACGGTTCCAGAAGTTGCGACAGTATTTGGTAAAGCAGGGAGAGCTGAGTCAGCAACAGACCCTGCGCCTTTAGTAATGTTTGAAACCACGATTCAGTTCAAACCACGGTCTGAATGGCGCTCAGGTATGACACCTGACAAATTAGTAAAAGAACTGGATGAAGCAGTTCAAGTACCGGGTTTAACGAATATTTGGGTGCCACCTATTCGTAACCGGATTGATATGTTGGCAACTGGGGTGAAAAGTCCAATCGGGATTAAGATTTCAGCAAATGATCTGCAAGATATTGATCGGGTAGCACAGCAAATTGAACAAGTGGCTAAACAGGTGCCCGGAGTTAGCTCGGCTTTGGCTGAACGACTCACAGGTGGTCGATATGTTGATGTCGATATTAACCGTATGCAGGCTGCACGATATGGCCTCAATATCAACGATGTGCAGCAAATTGTATCATCTGCGATTGGCGGGGAAAATATTGGTGAAACTGTTGAGGGATTAGCAAGATATCCTATTAATGTACGTTATCCACGAGAGATTCGAGACTCATTGGAAGCTTTGAGAAATTTACCGATTGTAACTGAATCTGGACAACAAATTGTATTAAGTAGTGTTGCCAATATTCAAATTACAGATGGCCCTCCAATGCTAAAAAGTGAGAATGCTCGCCCAAGCGGTTGGGTTTATGTAGACGTACAGGGACGTGACTTAGCTTCGGTTGTGCAAGATTTGAAGCAGTCTATTGATCAAAAAGTAAAACGCTCCTCTGCCATGAGCATTAGCTATACAGGGCAATTTGAGTTTATGGAACGTGCTAATGCGCGTTTAAAAGTCATCATTCCAATTACATTGATGATTATTTTTCTACTGCTCTATTTGATTTTTAGACAAGTACAAGATGCAGTTCTGATTATGGCAACGCTACCTTTTGCTTTGATTGGTGGTATATGGGCCATGTATTTGAGCGGTTTTCACTTTTCAGTTGCGATTGCAGTTGGTTTTATCGCACTTGCAGGTGTTGCTGCTGAGTTTGGTGTAGTCATGTTGTTCTATTTGAAGCAAGCAGTTGAACATGCACAGCAAAACCTATCTTCTTCAACGACATCCTTAACGGAGCAACAACTCAATGATGCAATCCGAACAGGAGCAGTACTACGCGTTCGTCCTAAAGCCATGACGGTTGCCGTCATTTTGGCAGGCTTAATTCCTATACTTTTAGGGACTGGGACAGGTTCTGAATTGATGAGCCGTATTGCTTTACCTATGGTTGGGGGCATGATTTCAGCTCCTCTACTGTCAATGTTTGTTATCCCGGCTGTATATCAGCTTTTAATCAAAAGAAAACTATCAACACATTGATCGTTTTATTATTTCGTCTAAAGAGGTTTTATTATGTTGAAATTCATGAAAATTATTGCTCTTGTTACCACTATTGCTGCATTAAGCGCATGTAGTAAAAATGAAGCATCAGAGCAGAAGAAAGCAGACGCACCTATGGAGCAGATGAATAAGGAGTCTTCTACCGCTACAACGGCTCAAGCCGTTGGGGTGATTACTGCTATTGATACGAATGAAAATATTTTAACACTCGACCATGAAGCAATTCCTGCGATTAATTGGCCAGCAATGAAGATGGGCTTTAAAGTTGCTGACCCATCCTTATTAAATGGTTTAACTGTAGGAGATAAAGTTGACTTTGAATTAAAAGCAGATGGTGAAATTTACACAATCGTAAGTGTTAAACCAGAAAACAAGTAATGTCAAAAGTATAACTAATATCAAGAGTACAGAGCCTGTAAAAAAATCTGTGTAATTCCCTTTAAAACGAATGCTTCAGCCATCTAAGGCTGAAGCATTCGTTTTATGATGTCTAGTTAAAGTGTGTACAACAGAATTCAGTCCAATCAGCCATTAAACCTTTACGTTTTTCAAGGTACCCTCCACGTAAGTAAGAAGCTTCAACTTCATCGGGAAGTTTATGGGCAAGTACATGCTCACAAACTTCCCGTGAATAATCCGTTTTATCGGCTGACCAATCACGGAATGTAGAGTGGAAACCATGTGTCGTGATCACTCTGTTTTGTTTTGGATCTATCTAGCCTAAGCCATTTTGTTTATACATGTATTTTATAAATGTAGTCACAGACATATCCGAAAGCAAATATCGGTAACTGTCAGCTTAGGTTTGAGCTAATACAAATTATTTAAAATCTCCAGTCAGCCAATATCCTAACTTCATACGCATTTATTTTTTTCATTTATATTCTCTTCAGTCTTCCAACTGTCAACAATGTCAGCCCAATCTTGCATCATTTTCCGTCTTTGTTTTAGATGCTTAGAATGATTATAAGAGGCTTTAGTTTTATTAGATTCAGCATGTGCTAATTGTTTCTCTATCCACGCTTCTTCATAATCTTTTTCATATAGTAAGGTTGATGCTGTGGCTCTAAAATCATGAGTAGTTACATCTTTAAGACCGATATACTCCAACATGCTATTTAAAGTTGATGGTGAAAGCATCCCGCTACTCTTTTTGCTAAAAATAGCAGGGAACACCAAAATGCTATCACCTGATATTTCATACTGCTGCCGCAAAACCTTATATGCCTGATCTGAAATTGGCAATACATGGATTCTAGCTTTCTTCATCACTTCTATTGGAAATGTAATTAATCTTGATTCAAAGTCTACCCATGACCATTGCATCTTCCTGATTTCTACAGCACGTAGCATTGTGTATAAGAGGATAAAGCCTGCATTCTTTACAGTTTGTGTGCCATTGTATTTAGGTAGGCTTGTTCTAGCTTTATATCGTTCTTCTTTCGTTAATGCTCTTGCATGATTGACACGAGGACGTTTAATTACATCACGTACTGCATAAGTAGGATCATTCTCAGCACGAAGCGTTGCTATAGCATATCGAATAACCCCCCCAACAAATCTTCTGTTCTCAAGTGCCGCAGAAGCACCAGTAAATCTTCCATTTGATTCTTTTACAACACGTTCTACAGTGTTATCAAGTATTTTAAGCACATCTGCTGATGTTACCTCGTTTATATTCTTCTTCCCAATAACAGGTGAAATATCTTTTTCTAAAGCAATATCAAACTTCCCTTGATATGTTTCGGACTTTGAACACATTCGTTTCAGTTTAAATTCAGCAGCAATTGAATCAAAGGTATTAGTTGTTTCAGCTAATGCCTGAGCTCTAATATTTTTTCGATCTTCAACAGGATGTATGCCTTTTGCTAGCTTTGCTCTCATTTGGTCTTTTAAAGAACGAGCCTCGGCTAAACTAATAGCAGGGTATTCCCCCAAGCTCATTGATGATTCTTTACCCTGAAAAACAAATTTAAATCGCCATACCTTAGCACCAGTCGGTCTAATCTCTATATATAGTCGATCAGAGTCTAGTAGTCTATATAATTTATCTTTTGGTTTTAGACTCTTAATTTTGACATCAGAAAGTTTTGTAGTAGCCATTGAGAGTATTTTGAATGAAATGTTACCCGTATTATTACCCGTTTTTATAAGGAATTAAAAGATACTAAAAAGAACTAATAAGAATAGTATTTATTTTATTTCAAATACTTATGATCATTAAAAGAACTGTAAGGAATTATAAAAAACATTAACCATTATTATTT
Source organism: Acinetobacter sp. NBRC 100985 (assembly GCF_000241225.1). Lineage (NCBI taxonomy): Bacteria > Pseudomonadati > Pseudomonadota > Gammaproteobacteria > Moraxellales > Moraxellaceae > Acinetobacter > Acinetobacter sp. NBRC 100985. The sequence continues at coordinate 261,051 of NZ_BAEB01000021.1, forward strand.
TTTACTACTGTTGCTTTCGCCATAATTTAAACTTCCACAATTGCGCTTATTGTGCCGTAAAACGCAATCTTTTTCCATCATTTAGGAATTTAGCGTTTATGCTTAACTTTTGTTAAAATATGCACCTTATCTCATAGACGCAGAGTACAACGCATGTCTAAAACACGTGTGATTTATCCGGGGACATTTGATCCAATTACCAATGGTCATGTTGATTTGGTTGCTAGAGCATCAAAAATGTTTGATGAGGTTGTTGTAGCAATTGCGATTGGACACCATAAAAATCCAGTGTTTAGCTTAGAAGAGCGTGTAGAGTTAGCAAAAGCATCATTGAGTCATTTATCTAATGTGGAATTTGTGGGCTTTGATGGTTTGTTGGTAAATTTCTTTCGTGAACAACGTGCAACAGCAGTATTACGTGGTTTAAGAGCAATTTCTGATTTTGAATATGAGTTTCAGTTGGCAAACATGAACCGTCAACTTGATCCACAGTTTGAATCTGTATTTTTAACTCCATCGGAGCAATTTTCTTTTATTTCATCAACGTTAGTAAGAGAAATTGCGCGATTGAAAGGTGATGTGACTAAATTTGTTCCAGCCATTGTGGTTGAAGCATTTGAACGTAAGCATCAACAAGGCTGGTAAAGTGTCATTATATATTACAGATGAATGCATTAACTGTGATGTCTGTGAGCCTGTGTGCCCTAATGAAGCTATTTATATGGGTGAGCTGATCTATGAAATAAATCCTGCGCTTTGTACAGAGTGCGTAGGACATCATGATCAGCCTCAGTGTCAGTTGTTTTGCCCGGTAGATTGTATTCCTCTTGATCCTCAGCATGTGGAATCACAAGATGAATTGATGGCAAAGTATAAAAAGCTCACGGTACAAAAAAATGCGAGCAATTAATTTTAATTTTTGATAAGATGCGCCTCGAAGTGGGCTGGACGGTCGCTGCTGTGGAGGTCTCCGTGACTGAAGCAGGGGAGGAAAGTCCGGGCTTCATAGGGCAAGGTGCCAGGTAACGCCTGGGCGGCGAAAGCCGACGGCAAGTGCAGCAGAGAGTAGACCGCCTCATTCGTGAGGTAAGGGTGAAAGGGTGCGGTAAGAGCGCACCGCGTGTCTGGTAACAGTTCACGGCAAGGTAAACCCCACCAGAAGCAAGACCAAATAGGAATCCTGAGGCACGGCCCGTGCTGGATTCGGGTAGGTCGCTTGAGCGTATGAGTGATTGTGCGCCTAGAGGAATGATCGTCCTCGACAGAACCCGGCTTATAGGCTCACTTCTAAGATTTTTTGAAAATTGTGCTTGACGTGTGTAGCGAAAGTTAAGATAATGCGCCCACAGTTTTCGGCTATGTAGCTCAGTTGGTTAGAGCACCGCACTCATAATGCGGGGGTCACAAGTTCAAGTCTCGTCATAGCCACCATTTTATAGACCACGCTCCTGCGTGGTCTCTTTTTATCTGCTGTTTTTTAAAAACAACTTTTTTATTTTTCTGATTGAATTTTTAACAAATCATTTTGACATTTTCATTAAATTTTTAATTTAGCTGTAAATTAGTTGAAAAATGATCAAATACAATTTAAAAGAATAAAAACTGTTCATATGTCCTATATTTTCAATGCCATAGGCTTGACCTGTAGGGTGGAACACTAGATAATGCGCTCACAGTTTACGGCTATGTAGCTCAGTTGGTTAGAGCACCGCACTCATAATGCGGGGGTCACAAGTTCAAGTCTCGTCATAGCCACCATTTTATAGACCACGCTCCTGCGTGGTTTCTTTTTATCTATAATTCTTATAAAAAAAGCCAAAGGTTACTTTGGCTTAAGAACAGATCTTATAAATGTTTTTCTATCGTCGCTAACGTTTGGCTGTTTTCATAGAACGGCTTTAAAATTAACGTGATGATAGGCTCTAATACTTCATGTTCATCTAAAGCGACTACCACTTTAGGGTAGAACCGAACAGCCTCATTTTGAAGATCACTTTCTTCTAGTCCAATTGCAGCAAAAACATCTGCTAAGCTTTCATCTTTGTAGAAATCATAAAAGACTTTAACGCCGTATAAAATTAAGTCCTGAATATAAGAAGATTCGCGTAGTTCTTTCCAGTATTCGTAGATCATCACGAAAAATTCTTCAACATCAAGCGGGGTTACTTGCTTGGTGTATTCAGAGAGTGGTTTTGATTTATTATCATCCCAAACATTGCGAGCGAGTGTCTCTAAATCATCATTTGAAAGTAAGCTGAGATCTACTAACTGCTCTTGAATGAAGCGAGCAATACTATCTTCAATTTTTTGTTCGATACGTTGTTGTTGGCGATGAGAGAATGTTTTTAGTTTCTGTTGCCATTCATATTTACTAGAAGAAACTCTGTCTTCATCAGATTGCGAGAATAATTTTGGTAATTTATTCTGTAATGTTGTTGTTGCAATATATTGGCACAACTGCTGAATAGATGGGCTTTCTCTCAGGAAGTGATTCAAATAGTGGCGAATATTTTCTAGTTCTAGAAACTTCGATAACCACATTTCAAACTGTTGGTCTGAAAATAAGTCTTGTAACTCTGCTGATGACTGTAAAGAAAAAACATGCAATCGTTGAGCGATTTCACCAATAAATTCTAATAGCCCTGCACCCAACTGCATTTCAAATGCATAGCGTTTGACGACTGCTTGAATTTGTTCGAGTTCGACAACTTCATTCAGTTGAATATTGGGTGCGTGCTGCAAAAAAAGTTGAATGAACTGCTGAAAAAATTCAGCGGAAAGTTCAGTTGTAAGTTGTTTTTTATAAAATGCAACTTGCTCAAGCATAAGTGCTTGAGCAAGTAATTGTGACTTTTCAGAAACAATTTTTTCAGTCATTCGCTGTCCATCCATTGACGATAGGGTAGCGTCGTTCACGACTGAACGCACGCGAACTAATGCGTGGCCCAATTGCGCCCTGACGACGCTTGTATTCATTGCGATCAACCAAACGAATCACTTTCTCTACGACTGCCGCTTCGTAGCCTTTAGCAATAATGTCTGCTTGACTAAGGTCTTCTTCAATATATGCATATAAGATTGCGTCTAATACGTCATATGCAGGTAAAGAGTCTTGGTCTTTTTGATCAGGACGTAATTCCGCTGAAGGTGGGCGAGTAATCACACGCTCAGGAATAACAGGAGTTTCGTCTAAAGTGTTGCGATATTTAGCTAATTCAAACACGATAGTTTTGTAGACATCTTTTAATACAGAGAAACCACCAACCATATCGCCATATAAAGTACAGTAACCAACTGAAATTTCAGATTTGTTTCCTGTAGAGAGCACAAGATTACCGAATTTATTTGATAATCCCATCAGTAAGGTGCCGCGTGTACGGGCTTGTAAGTTTTCTTCTGTTGCATCTGCTGGGCTATTTCCAAAGAATGGATAAAGCGTTTGCATGAAGCTATTTACAATCGGATGAATTTCGGCGATGCCAAACGTCACACCCATACGACGTGCTTGTTCAGTTGCATCTTCGACACTCATTTGTGATGTGTAAGTGTACGGCATCATCACAGCCTGAACTTTATCAGCGCCAATCGCATCGACTGCAATTGCAAGCGTTAATGCTGAGTCAATACCGCCAGATAAACCCAAGATGACACCAGGAAATCCTGAACGTTGAACATAATCACGAGTCGCTAGAACTAGTGCTTGATAAATTTCAGCGAAAGTTTCTAAAGCTGGCGCTGTTTCAGACGTTTTAAATTGTTTTTGTTCTGCATCGTACTCTGCAATATAAAGGTCTTCTTTAAAGCTTGGTGCTTGTAAAGCAGCTTGACCATTCTTATTGCAGACAAAGCTCGATCCATCAAAAATTAAGTCATCTTGTCCGCCAACTTGGTTAACGTAAATAACATTAAGACTTAATTGTTTAGCAAGCTCATTTAATGTTTGAATTCGATGTTGTGGCTTGCCAACTTCATATGGTGATGCATTTAAAACTAATACTGTTTCTACATTCAGCTGACTTAATTGTTTAACTGTATTGAGAGACCAAACATCTTCGCATATTAGTACACCAAATTTATGTCCAAGGTATTCGAAAATTAAATGTTGATGACCATCTTGGAAATAACGTTTTTCATCAAAAACGCTATAGTTTGGCAAGTTGTGTTTATTATAAATGCCCAAAACTTGACCATCTTTCATGACGGCAGCAGAGTTGTAACGATGACCATCTTCAGTTTGGTGCACAAAACCAAACACCATTAAAATATCTTTTACTTCGCTTAATTGGGCGAACGCTTTTTGGGTGCGTTTTTGTAAATTAGGGCGGAGTAATAAATCTTCTGCTGGGTAACCGATGGTAGAAAGTTCAGGGAAGATGACCAAATCAGCCTTTTGTTGTTTCGCTAGATTTGCTTGTTCAACCATCTTTTGAGTATTTGCGTCAATATTGCCAATATGCGGAGAGAACTGAGCAAGGGCAACTTTAAAATTTTTCATTCAAACCTAATCCTGAGTTTTAACTAGTGCTGACATACAAGGTTTTGATTTATATAGGTATAGTTTTAAAAACGCTTGTATATCATGGTGTCAAACATTCTATATCTTAAAGAAAAATGACAAGTTTACTAATATATACTAAATGCACATTTTTCTGCGTAAAAATAACAAGTTTTTCTGTATAAAACAGCAACATTTCTCAATGTTTGCGTTTTTATGGTGCATGATTGTGAATAAATTTAATATAGCTATAAAAAGATTTTTTTCATGTCAATTTCGCATATAGAAATGACAGCTAAATGACATCATAGAAATCATTCTTTCGTATGATTTCTATCTTGATTTGAAAAAAATGCGAAAATTTAGAGTTTCTCTAAAATATAAATGATTCAAATATATAATTTTATTGAGTTGTACCTTTTTTGACCGTTCGTCGGGAATCTATTTGCTACACTTGAGTGTACATTTGTGCACTGCTATTATCCTAATTAATGTGAACATATGTACACTGTGATTTAAATTAAGTATGTAGCGATACATGCTCAGAAAAACAAAGAGGTATTCACTATGTCAGTTGTATTATTTCCAGTTATCGCATTTGGTTTAGCTGTAGTTGTTGGTCGTGTAGGCACGATTATTTTAAATGATGGCGATCAGCAAGCTTAAGCTAGCAGATCACATCTACTATCCAGTTACAAGTGAGGTGAAATATATGTCTATTTTATTAATATTAGCTGTTGCATCTGGCTTAGCCATTACTGTTGGTCGTGTAGGTACAGTAATGCTTCGTGAGAATGAGAACTAAGTTTTATTCACTCAATAAGCATTTTGAAGAGAGGTTGATGATATGACTTTGATGCTTGTGTATTTTGTAATTGCTTTAGGATTAGCAATTGGTGCGGGACGTATGAGCACAATCGTTATGGATGCAATGCGTGTAGATTTTACGACTGAAATGGATGATAGTCATGAACTCAACTCTGAAACTCAAAAAAGTACTGCTATGTAATACATGTTGTAGTTCTTTTACTTAAAAGCTCTGTAAATTAAATTTATAGAGCTTTTTTATTTCCCAAGAATAATGTTTGGAATCTTATTTAAAAAAATGTCTCGGGCAACGTCTCCTTGTTGTTCAATATTGTAGTCCGAGAAAGCTTTTCCCTGAATAAAATGATAATGGTAGGGATTGTATTTTTTTAAACTCAAATAATAGCCTAATTGTAAGATTGCGCCTTTTAGAATGACATTGGTCTGTTGCTGAAACTGTAAGATATGTGCCATTTCATGAATAAAAACTCCTTGTAAGTTGGTTGAACAACTTGAGTAGTCAGAACGGAAATATTTGGGATGAACAAATAGATTTCCATTTGGTGCAATAAAAATGTTTTCTGGTTGCCAAGGTAGGTACGGGATGTTAAAAATTTTGACTTCTTTGTAGTTAATTAAATGACCAAAGACTGAACGTGCCATTTCAATTTCACCTGTAGTCAATTGACGATATTGAAATTGATCTATTTTTAGATAAATGATTAAGCTGGAAATGAATCGAGCATTTAATCTGTTTAAATAGTGCTGAGATGGTTTGATCATCAGAATTTGATATATGAAAAAACTTAAATATCTATTCTAAAATAGAATATTTGTTAGATAGTTGTTTTTTGGTATTTAGGCAATTTAATGGTTTTTGGATATTTGAAAACAAGAAAATGGCCTAGTTTGAGCTAAGAGTGTATTAATTATTTGTAATATTTAGTATGAATACGAAAAATGCTGTACAAGCATATAAGCAAAGTACAGCATCCGAGAAGATTCGCTCATTTAAAACTGAGGTTTTACGACCACAAGAATGACCACTGCAAATAGGATCAGTGTTGGCATTTCATTAAAGAAGCGCCAAAACTTATGTGATTTGTAGTGAGCATTACCAATCAGCTTTTTACGGTAATAACCACATACAAAATGGTAGATCACTAGTAAGCCAACCAAGCCTACTTTGAGATAAAACCATAATGCATCGTGGTAATGTCGAGTTGCATCACCCCAATCAACTAGAAAGTGAGCAGTAATTAATGTGGCAATCATGGATGGCCACATAATCCCTCGATATAACTTACGTTCCATTACTTCAAAGCGTTGATGGCTTAGAGCATCTTCACTCATGGCGTGGTAAACAAAAAGACGTGGTAAGTAGAACAACGCAGCGAACCAACAAACCACGGCAATAATATGTAATGCTTTTACCCACAAGAAAGCATCAGAAGGTGCATCCATCGATAATCCTAGGTGGGATTATGCATCCCACTTCTTGAAAATAAGGCAAGCGTTAACACCGCCAAAGCCAAAACTGTTACTCATCACAGTATTCAGTTTTGCATCACGTTTTTCAAGTACAATATCGAAACCTTGAGCACCTTCATCAAGTTCAGTCACATTGATGTTTGGAGCGATAAAGTCATTTTGCATCATTAATACAGAATAAATCGCTTCTTGAACGCCTGCTGCACCTAAGCTATGACCTGTCATTGATTTTGTTGAACTTAATGCAGGAACTTTGCCTTCACCAAATGCGCGCTCCATTGCTTTTAATTCAGTTACATCGCCAGCAGGGGTAGATGTACCATGCGTATTTACATAATCAACTTTTTCTACACCATGTTGTTTCGCTTCGTCTAATGCCATAAGGATACAACGTGTAGCACCTTCACCTGATGGTGCAACCATATCGGCACCATCACTATTCGCAGCATAAGCAACGACTTCAGCTAAGATATTTGCACCACGTGCTTGAGCATGTTCTAGTGATTCTAAAACCACAAAACCACCGCCGCCTGCGATGACAAATCCATCACGGTCTGCTGAGTATGGGCGAGATGCGGTTTCAGGAGAGTCATTATATTTAGAACATAAAGCACCCATCGCATCAAATAGTAAGCTTTGAGACCAATGGTCTTCTTCACCACCACCTGCAAGCATTAAATCTTGCTTACCAAGTTGAATGAGGTTAAAAGCGTATCCAATAGCATCTGCTGAAGTTGCGCATGCACTGGTAATAGAGTGCGCGATCCCTTGAAGTTTTAAAGCGACGCCAACGTTTGCAGTAATCGTATTACTCATATTACGTGGAACGAAGAAAGGACCGACTTTACGTGCGCCTTTTTCCTCAAGAAGCTTTACCATTTCAGTCACTGATGCAGTTGAGTTACCACCAGAACCGCCAGCAATACCATAACGTGGATTATGGGCTAAATCTTCTTGTTTAAGACCTGCGTTTTCCACTGCTGCGATAGCTGCATTATATGCATACATCGCGCATACGCCCATAAAGCGCTTAAGTTTACGATCAATACCGTCAAAGTCTTGTACTGCTGCAGCACTTACATGGCTTTTGAAGTTAAGTTCTGCATAAGTTGGGTTAAAACGTGTTCCAGAGATTCCATTTTTTAGAGAATGAGTAACCTCTTCTAAAGAGTTACCGATACATGAGTTAATGCCCATACCAGTGATTACAACACGTTTCATTTACAGTTCCCTTTTATGGTAATACGAAGCCTTTGTAGTTATCGCTATGAATACAACTCAGGAGAATATAACGATTAAAATGGCTTTTGAGTGAATGACACCATGATAGCAGAAAGGTTTTTTATTTCTTATGGCAAATTTTATGCCTATTTCCAGTTGTGTAAATATTGGTAAACATAAGTGATGTTGTGACGAAACGTAATGAAAGAATACAGATAAAAGTTGAGATAAATCTGCATTCAACCTAGTATTTACCTAGAAATGCACAGATTACAGAGCAGAGGTTCTTGATGGCAAAATCTAAAAACAAGCAAACTTCAGGTTTATTTGCACAAGCCTTTGGAGTGGCTAAAAAGCTCAGTTCCGAATTACAAAAACTTCAAGTAGCTCCAACCACATCTGGTGCTGAACTTGCGAATGCATCACAGATTGTGGAGGGGAAAGCTCGTCTTAAAAGCCCATTTGAGGTGGAGAGTTATGAAAGTCCACAACATATGCTTCGTCAACAGTTACCTAAATTGTCCCATCAATTACTTGGTCGTCATTATGGTCGTGTAAATAATGTAGCGACCTTTGTTTCACCTGATCTTGGTGAAAAAGTTTCTGACTATTTATTCCAATGGCTAAATGAGTTCAGTTCAAATAGCTCTTTAACTGAGAAAATTCTTGAGGAGGCTGGAGTCAAAGACATTGCTGAGTTGACGCGTGATACAGGTCGCTCACAACGTTTAAGTCAAGCATTGATTGAGCAAAATAAATTATTAGCTGCTGCTCAAGGTTTGGTAACAGGTGCGACAGGAGTGTGGGGTGCTGCTGTTGATATTCCAGCATCTATTGTTTTGGCATTGAGAACCATCTATCAAACGGGGCGTTCTCATGGCTTTGACTTATCTGAAGATGCAGACCAAGAGATTGTTGCTTTTGTTTTTAAAGAAATTGATTTGGGGCTTGTTGCTGAAAAGCAAACATTATTACTCGCTCTTAAAGCATTAAAATCAATGTTAGAAACACATGACTTACAGCAATTTCAGCAATTGATGGGTTCAAATAATGACATTGAGCTTATTAAGAAATGGCTGGTCGATGAAGAAGGGCAGTTTAAGTGGGGGTGGCTCAATCATATTCCACAAGTTTCTGTTATAGGCCGGTTAACACCAGTTGCAGGAGCTGCCTTAGGTGGTTTTTATAGTTGGAAGCTTTTAGAAGATGTTGGACATAAATCGCAGTCTATTTTTGGCGCTGCACGTTTCTATTTAAATGAGCATCCAGATGAAAATATTTCTCCATTAGAGGCTTATTTAAAGGCTGAAGCTTTATTGAAAAAAGCAAGTCCAAGACTTTTAAATGCTGAGAATGTAAACAATGCATCGCAAAGTAACGCTCAGAATGAGGTGATCACTCAGGTAGAGGTTCAAGTAAAAACCCAATCTACGAGTGAGGAATCTAAGCTTGATGATGTTGAGTTAGGGATTGAACAACTCGCTGAAAAGCATGTGGTTGAACATGAACATACGAAACAACAGCCTGCTTTAAGCGATGCAGAAGAGCAACAAGTTTTGACTGAAAAAGCAGAACTTGTCACTGAACAAAAGACGATAGATATTGAGCCAGCGTCGAACAAACACAGCTAATTTATTTCAGGATATGTAATACATATTGAAAATTAACAAAACTCTAGGAATGGTCAGCATTTGCTATGCATCGCAATGTTGACCATTTTTACTTCTTGACTTACAATTATGTGCCCTTGAAAAGAGGTGTTTTTCTTTTTGAGGTTGTTTAATAACGGGAGAATTGCCAAATGGCAACAACAAATCAGTTGATCCGTAAGGGTCGTACAACTTTGATTGAAAAATCAAAAGTTCCTGCGTTGAAGGCTTGTCCACAACGTCGTGGTGTATGTACACGTGTATATACGACTACACCTAAAAAACCTAACTCAGCAATGCGTAAAGTTTGCCGTGTTCGCTTAACTTCAGGTTTTGAAGTATCTAGCTACATCGGTGGTGAAGGTCATAACTTACAAGAGCACAGTGTTGTTCTTATCCGTGGTGGTCGTGTTAAAGACTTACCAGGTGTACGTTACCATACCGTTCGTGGTTCTTTAGACTGTGCTGGCGTGAAAGATCGTAACCAGTCACGTTCTAAATACGGTGCTAAACGTCCTAAGAAGTAATTCTAGGAAACTAGCCCAAGCAACCCTTTAGCGTTTCGCTTGTTTGAATTCTTCATAGATTTGTAATTCAAGCGACGTATAGTAAGGCCAGCGTCATGTACACGACACTTAGTACAACTGCTGGATCATCCTGAAGTGTCATATTATTAGGTGTATTAAAATGCCAAGACGTCGCGTAGTCGCTGCTCGTGAGATCCTTCCAGATCCAAAATTTAGCAGCCAAACAATCGCTAAATTCATGAACCACGTAATGCAAGATGGTAAAAAATCTGTTGCTGAAGGTATCGTTTACGGTGCTCTAGAACGTGTTCAAGAAAAAACAAAGTAGACCCAGTTGAATTTTTCGAGACTACTCTTGAAAAAGTTCGTCCTATGGTTGAAGTAAAAGCACGCCGTGTTGGTGGTGCTACTTATCAAGTACCTATGGAAGTACGCCCATCCCGTCGTACTGCTTTAGCTATGCGTTGGTTAGTAGATGCTGCTGCTAAGCGTTCTGAAAAAACGATGGCTTTACGTCTTGCTGGTGAGTTGCTTGATGCAGCTGAAGGTAAAGGTGCAGCGATCAAAAAACGTGAAGACGTGCATCGTATGGCTGAAGCCAACAAAGCCTTCTCTCACTACCGTTTCTAAGCGGATAAAACAGTCCCTAATCAGGAGAATATTCATGCGTACAGCAGCTCGATTCAACATCGCTCTTTATCAAAGTGGGAGCTTTGCGGGTATTTAAGTTGCCTGCTTGGATATTCGTGCGCATCAATTTAATTGGTGCGTCCTGTTTTAAATATAACATTTAGGAATGTAGACATCATGGCTCGCCAAACCCCTATTACTCGTTACCGTAACATCGGTATTTCTGCGCACATTGACGCAGGTAAAACAACTACAACTGAACGTATCTTGTTCTACACAGGTGTATCTCACAAAATTGGTGAAGTACACGACGGTGCAGCAACAATGGACTGGATGGAACAAGAACAAGAGCGTGGTATTACAATTACCTCTGCTGCGACGACTTGTTTCTGGTCTGGTATGGCTAACCAATTCCAACAACACCGTATCAACGTAATTGATACACCGGGACACGTTGACTTCACAATCGAAGTTGAACGTTCAATGCGTGTTCTTGACGGTGCGTGCATGGTTTACTGTGCAGTTGGTGGTGTACAGCCTCAGTCTGAAACTGTATGGCGTCAAGCGAACAAATATAAAGTGCCTCGTTTAGCATTCGTGAACAAGATGGACCGTACAGGTGCAAACTTCTTCCGTGCTGTTGAACAAGTTAAAACTCGTTTAGGTGGTAACCCTGTTCCTATCGTTGTGCCAATTGGTGCAGAAGATACGTTTGCAGGTGTTGTTGACCTTATCGAGATGAAAGCGATTATCTGGGATGAAGCATCTCAAGGTATGAAGTTTGAATACGGCGATATTCCAGCTGACCTCGTTGATACGGCTAACGAATGGCGTACTAAGATGGTTGAAGCTGCTGCTGAAGCTTCAGAAGAGTTGATGGACAAGTACCTTGAAGAAGGTGATCTTTCTAAAGAAGAGATCATTGCTGGTTTACGTGCTCGTACATTAGCATCTGAAATTCAAGTAATGCTTTGTGGTTCTGCGTTCAAAAACAAAGGTGTTCAACGTATGTTGGATGCTGTAATTGAATTCTTACCATCACCTACAGAAGTTAAAGCAATCGAAGGTATCCTTGACGACAAAGACGAAACTAAAGCGTCTCGTGAAGCATCTGACGAAGCTCCGTTCTCTGCGCTTGCGTTCAAAATTATGAACGACAAATTCGTAGGTAACTTAACATTCGTACGTGTTTACTCTGGTGTTCTTAAACAAGGTGATCCAGTTTATAACCCAGTTAAATCTAAGCGTGAGCGTATCGGTCGTATCGTGCAAATGCATGCGAACGAACGTCAAGATCTTGATGAAATCCGTGCAGGTGATATCGCAGCGTGTGTAGGTCTTAAAGACGTTACAACTGGTGATACATTATGTGATGAGAAAAACATCATTACACTTGAGCGTATGGAATTCCCAGAGCCAGTAATTTCATTGGCTGTTGAACCAAAAACTAAAGCTGACCAAGAAAAAATGTCTATCGCTTTAGGTCGTTTGGCTAAAGAAGATCCATCGTTCCGCGTTCGTACAGATGAAGAATCTGGTCAAACGATTATTGCGGGTATGGGTGAACTTCACCTTGACATCATCGTTGACCGTATGAAGCGTGAATTCGGTGTTGAAGCGAATATCGGTAAACCAATGGTTGCTTATCGTGAAACGATCAAGAAAACTATTGAGCAAGAAGGTAAATTCGTTCGTCAAACAGGTGGTAAAGGTAAATTCGGTCATGTATATGTTCGTTTAGAACCACTTGACGTTGAAGCTGCTGGTAAAGAATACGAATTCGCTGAAGAAGTTGTAGGTGGTGTAGTACCTAAAGAATTCTTCGGTGCGGTTGATAAAGGTATTCAAGAACGTATGAAGAACGGTGTCTTGGCTGGTTACCCAGTTGTAGGCGTTAAAGCAGTTCTTTTCGACGGTTCTTACCATGATGTCGACTCTGATGAATTGTCGTTCAAAATGGCTGGTTCATACGCTTTCCGTGACGGTTTCATGAAAGCTGATCCTATCCTTCTTGAACCAATCATGAAAGTTGAAGTTGAAACTCCAGAAGATTACATGGGCGATATCATGGGTGACTTAAACCGTCGTCGTGGTATGGTTCAAGGTATGGACGATCTTCCTGGTGGAACGAAAGCAATTAAAGCTGAAGTACCACTTGCTGAGATGTTTGGTTACGCGACTCAAATGCGTTCTATGTCTCAAGGTCGTGCGACTTACTCTATGGAATTCGCTAAATACGCTGAAACTCCACGTAACGTGGCTGAAGGCATCATCGCTAAGTTCCAAGCTGGCGGTAAAAAAGGTGACGACGAGTAATCTTTCGATTACTATATTACCCAACTAAAATTTAGTTAAAAAACCAAGTGCTCATGGGCGACCCTCATGAGCAGTTTATAAAGGAAGATCATCATGGCTAAAGCCAAGTTTGAACGTAATAAACCACACGTAAACGTGGGTACAATTGGTCACGTTGACCATGGTAAAACAACTTTAACTGCTGCGATTGCAACTATCTGTGCAAAAACTTACGGCGGTGAAGCTAAAGATTACGCAGCTATCGACTCTGCACCAGAAGAAAAAGCACGTGGTATTACAATTAATACTTCACACGTAGAATACGATTCTCCAACTCGTCACTACGCTCACGTAGACTGCCCGGGCCACGCCGATTATGTTAAAAACATGATTACTGGTGCTGCTCAGATGGACGGCGCGATCCTTGTATGTGCTGCGACTGATGGTCCAATGCCACAAACTCGTGAACACATCCTTCTTTCTCGTCAGGTTGGTGTACCTTACATTCTTGTATTCCTTAACAAGTGTGACCTTGTTGACGATGAAGAATTACTTGAATTAGTAGAAATGGAAGTTCGTGAACTTCTTTCTACTTACGACTTCCCTGGTGATGACACTCCAGTTATCCGTGGTTCTGCTCTTGCTGCGCTTAATGGCGACGCTGGTCAGTATGGTGAGTCTTCAGTTCTTGCTCTTGTTGAAGCGCTTGACTCTTACATCCCAGAACCAGAACGAGCTATCGACAAAGCATTCTTAATGCCAATCGAAGATGTATTCTCAATCTCTGGTCGTGGTACTGTAGTAACAGGCCGTGTAGAGTCTGGTATCGTTAAAGTAGGCGAAGAAGTTGAAATCGTTGGTATCAAAGATACAGTTAAAACAACTGTAACTGGCGTAGAAATGTTCCGTAAACTTCTTGACGAAGGTCGTGCGGGCGAGAACTGTGGTGTTCTTCTACGTGGTACTAAGCGTGAAGACGTACAACGTGGTCAAGTACTTGCTAAACCAGGTTCAATCAAGCCACACACTAAATTCGACGCAGAAGTATATGTACTTTCTAAAGAAGAAGGTGGTCGTCATACTCCATTCCTTAACGGTTACCGTCCACAGTTCTACTTCCGTACAACTGACGTAACTGGCGCAATCAAGTTACAAGACGGCGTTGAAATGGTAATGCCAGGTGACAACGTTGAAATGTCAGTAGAATTAATCCACCCAATCGCAATGGACCCAGGTCTGCGTTTTGCGATCCGTGAAGGTGGTCGTACTGTAGGTGCTGGTGTTGTTGCTAAAGTAACTGCATAAGCCTCTAAGGTAATAAAAAAACACCCCATCGGGGTGTTTTTTATGTCTATTGTTTGACAATTTGTCTGTAAGAGTGTCCTAAACTGATACTTAGCTGTCCTAAACTGCACTTAATTGATACGCATAAAACCGTAATATAAAACTCAAGAAAATGAACAAAAGTATCTAAGTGGAGAAATTCCACAGAAGGAGTGGGCAGCATGAATGCTAAAGTAAATATTTCAAATCGTGCAGGTGCGAGTTTTCCAGTACGTCGTATGAACTTTGATTTCGATCAAGTACCAGAGTACTGGATGGACGGTTCAGCTGGTCTTACACACTTTATGACAGCATTGTCAGCACTATTCCCTGACGGTGAAAAATTATTTATCGATGCTGTACGTGCTGTACGTTATTACCCAGCAATTAAAGATAATGCAGAATTACAAAAAGAAATTAGTGCATTTATTGGTCAAGAAGCAATGCACACCCAAGAGCATGTAAATTTCAATGCTTCTGCGCAAAAATATGGTCATGATGTACGTTCTTTGGAACAGATTACTGGACGCTATATCCAATTTGCATTGAATAATTTTTCAAAAATCGTAAAACCTTTTGGTATGACGCGTGAAATGGTCGACCTAACAGCAACGACAGCATTAGAGCATTTTACTGCGACGATTGCCTCAGAATTATTGCGCAACAAGCATATCCAAGATTTGATGACAGATGACACAATGTCGTATATGTGGTTCTGGCATGCCGTTGAAGAAAATGAGCATAAAGCAGTTGCTTATGATGTATACGAGGGCGTATTTGGAACTGGGCTTAAGGCATATAGCTTAAGAACGACTGCACTTGTATTCGCGATGGCTCTAATTTTTATCTTACAGTCTTATTTTACCTTACGCTTATTACAACAAGATAAAAAGCTAAATCTAAAAGAGTTAGGGATGATCTATAAGTATGGTTATAGTCCTTCTAAAGGGATCATTACAGGTATGGCAGGTGAAATGTTGGCATATTTTAAACCGCGCTTTCATCCAAATGATTTAGATACAGTTCAACTATTAAAAGACTGGAAAGCTAAACTTGGTTTTTAAGTTGTGAACGCGTTTAAAAACTAATTGTTAAAAAAGGAGCAAGCATGTGCTCCTTTTTTTATGCGTTAAAACAACGCTTTTTATAATAATTAGATGTCCTAAGATGATGCTTTTATGACCTTATTTGCACTTATTTCACGCATAGAAAAGGGCGTATAAATAGAAGATAGATGAATTTTTAAAATAAATAAGTATCTTTAAGGAGAAGAAGGTATGAATGCTAAAGTCAATATTTCAAACCGAGCTGGTGCTAGTTTCCCTGTACGAAGAATGGATTTTGAGTTTGGTGAAGTACCTCGCTACTGGGCAAATGGTGATGCTGCTTTAACGCATTTTATGACCGCTTTGTCAGCACTATTTCCTGAAGGGGAACAATTCTTCGTAAATAGTACGAGAGCAGTGCGAAATGATCCAAAACTTGCGGATCCAAGATTACAAAGAGAAATTAGTGCCTTTATTGGTCAAGAAGCGATGCATTCAAAAGAGCATTTGGCGTTTAATGCCTCAGCCGAAGCTTATGGATATGGTGTGCGCAAAATGGAAGATCAAACAGGACGACTAATTAATCGTGCTGTGGGTATTACCTCTAAGCTTTTAAAACCATTTGGCTTTACTAAAGAAATGATTGGCTTAACGGGCACATGTGCACTAGAACATTTTACTTCTACGATTGCCGAGGAATTACTGAGTAATCCAGATATTCAGTCGATGTTCATGGATGAAACCATGTATCACTTATGGATGTGGCATGCAGTTGAGGAAAATGAACATAAAGCAGTCGCTTTTGATGTTTATGAAGCGATGTATGGGCAGGGTGCGAAAGCTTATTTCATGCGATCATTAGCATTGGTTATTGCAATGGGTTTAATCTTTATTACTCAGTCATACTTCACTGCGAAATTATTGCAAACTGATGGCAAACTTACATGGCGTGATACCAAGTATATGATTAATTTTATGTATGGTTATAAAGGTTTTATGACACGCCAAATCCCAACGTTACTTTCATTTTTGAGACCGAAGTTTCATCCAAATGATGATGACACTACAGCACTTTTGAATAAGTGGCGCGCTGAATTGGGATTTAATGCAAATTAATATAGGTGGGCAATGAAAGTTGCCCATTTTTTTGTTCTCATTTTGCTTTAAATTGCTGATAATCTGCATCAATGATTTATAGGTGCGATATTGTGATTCGATTGATGCAGGAAAAAGATTTGGATAATGTTGCGGCAATTGAGCGTCTTGTGCAAACGCATCCTTGGTCTAAACAACAGTTTCAAGAATCTTTAGAATCTTATCAATGCACAGTGTATGAGCATAATCATCAGGTTGTCGGGTTTTGTATTTTGCAGCCTGTGCTTGATGAAGCAAATCTATTATTGATGGCGATTCATCCTAATCAGCAAGGAAAGGGTTTGGGTTATGAATTACTGGATTATTCAATTCAACAATTAAAAAATAATCCGATTCAAATATTTTTAGAAGTACGCGAAAGTAATACTGCTGCGATTCATTTATACGAAAAAGCAGGATTTCATCAAATTGATTTACGCAAAAACTATTATCCAAACTCAGATGGCACAAAAGAGCATGCTGTGATTATGGTCAAAACATGCACTGATGATTTTGCAGCGTTATTTAATAATTAAATTATTCCACTCAGAGGGCAATGTGCTCATCAAAGAGTTTCCGAGTTGATGGATTTCTTTTTCTGAAAGTGGACGATTGAGTCTTCGCCATTGTCCATCAAGTAATAACTCAAGTGGTGTATATTGCGATTTATAATTCATTTTGGATGAATGTGGCACCCAATAGCCCAGATATAAATACTCTAGATTTAGCGTTTTAACATATTCAATTTGCTTGAGAATTGCAAAAACACCTAAAGAACGACGTTGTTCATCTGGATCAAAGAAAGTATAAACAGCTGAAAGCCCATCATCCATCAAATCACACGTTGAAACTGCAATTAATTTTTCATTTTCCCAAAGCTCAATGAAGAAACTTTCAGTACAACTGTGGACTAAGAATTTCTCAAATTGGTCGAGACTTGCAGGATACATATCACCATCGGCATGGCGTTCATTGATATAGCGTTCATACAAATCATAATGTTCTTGAGTAGCCTTTGATGTTGGCAAGATACTCATTTTTAAATCTTGATTACGTCGCCAAGCTTTTTTTTGGCTACTATTCATGTGGAATTCTTGTACAGGTACTCGGCACGATAAACATTGACGACATAGATGACATTCGGGGCGATAAACAAAGTCTCCACTACGTCGGAAACCAACACGCGATAGCTCAGATAATGTCACCACATCAATGCGATGAATCGGGTCTAAAAATACCATTCGCGCAGACTTGTTTTCGAGATAGCTACAGTCATGTGGTGGCGTAATATAATACTGTAAGTCATTTAAAAGGGACTTGGGTTGGTATGATTTCATTAATCTGTCCCTCCAAGGCGTTAATCCATTAACCGTTTAATTTTGCACAAAGTGCTATTGTTTTACTTGAAAATACACGTTCTTGATAATTTTTCCAATTGATAGAGGGGGCAATAATTACATCTTGTAACGATTTTAGGTAGGCTTGGCGAGAAAGTGTACTAGCACCAAGGCTTATCAGATGCTCATTCACTAATTGACAGTCGATCCAAGGGAGCTGATTTTCTTGGCCTATTAACATTAGAGTATAAAATGCCATTTTAGAGACATCGGTTTCGGTACTAAACATGGATTCACCAAAACAGCCTTTGCCGATGGTGACACCATATAGGCCGCCTACCAGTTTATCTTGCTGCCAGACTTCGACACTATATGCATAGCCTGCTGCAAATAAGGCAGTATAACCTTCAATAATATCTTCACTAATCCATGTTTCATCTGCATAACTACGGGGCAAAGAACAAGATCGGATGACATCCTCAAATGCATGATTAATCGTAATGTGATAATCATATTTCTTCATGTTACGAATTAGAGACTTGCTTGGTTTATAAGCTTTAGGATCAATAATGCAGCGTGGTTCAGGGCTCCACCAACAAATCGGCTCATCTTGGTTAAACCACGGGAAAAGTCCATGTGTATAGGCTTCAAATAGTGTTGAAGGGGAGAGGTCTGCACCGATGCAAATAAAACCATGGCCTTCGGGATCTGCTTCAAGAGGATCTGGAAAAATATATTGTGAGGTAGGGAGTTGTTGCATAGTACGAAAATTCAATAGGACTGATTCTAAGCTAACTGAACTAACATAGAATGGCAATCAACCTCGATCGCCATTCCAGCATTGAATTATTCAAATAGACGAAGTTGTTTGGCTATGTCCAACTTCTTGCTATCTAAAAAATATTGCGCCTTTTCTTGGATAATGGTGAGGCTTTCATTTTTGTCAGCGACTGCATTTCCTTTTTTGTCTAATACCAACCATCCAAGTTGATGAATAACATCTTGAACGTAATAAGCAAAATCAGTGGCGGTATTCAGCCCATCAATGAAATGTGCACGATAAAATAATTGATGGAAATGTTCGGTCGGAATACCGATACCCGTTAATGGACTAATGAGAGCACCATAATTTTGATGGAAGCTTGCTTGACTGAGTAAATAATGGTTTAGCTTATGGCAACGCTGCAAAACTTGATCATTAGGTGCTAAGTTTTGGCAAGGTTGAGCTAAGCCTAAATGACAGAGAATGACGAGAGCATTTAAGATTTGGGCATAATTTAATTGCTTAAGGCCTTGTTCTAGTTCAGCAATCGTAATTGCCTCATAGTTTCTT
Organism: Acinetobacter sp. NBRC 100985; assembly: GCF_000241225.1. NCBI lineage: Bacteria > Pseudomonadati > Pseudomonadota > Gammaproteobacteria > Moraxellales > Moraxellaceae > Acinetobacter > Acinetobacter sp. NBRC 100985. Next base: position 280,339 of record NZ_BAEB01000021.1, read on the forward strand.
TCAGCAAACATTTTACCTATAGGAAGATAAATTTCTTCGATTAAATTAAAGGTTCCTAATAAACCATTAATGCTTGTCGGAAGTTGCTCTTTAGCTGTCAATAAAACAAAAGCAGTTTTACGAAGTTTTTCTTGAGCTTGTAGTGGTGTTAAGTTGTTTTTTCCTCGAATAAACAGATCGCGGCGAAATTGAGTATTGGCGAAGTAATCACGACATTGTTCTTTAAAAATAGGGTGCTCAATTGCATTTAAGAATGCTTGATGTTGCTCTGAAAAGTTAATGTTGTCTAAATGCGTATTCAAGTCCGTAGAACCAGCATAAGAAAGTTTGATTTCATCTAAAATCCTGACCACTTGCTGAAAAGAAAAGCATTGCCAATCTTGGTTTAAATATTCATGGATAAGATAATTGGGATTTTGTTGTTTTAGATCTACGACTTTTTGTACGGCATTTGGATTGCGCTGGGCGAAAATAGGATTTTGCTGTAATAGATTTTCGCTGAAATTAAGCGCCTCATTGACCTTTTGCAGTGGGTTGGTACTTTTACTATTAAATTTAAAATGACTATGAAATAGTTCTCGAATAGGCATGTTCGCGGCCCATCCAGTAACGCAGTTATAGCTGATATAAACGATGCCATTTGGCTTTAGAAATTTACGAATAAACTTCAAAATGATGTGCTGGTTTTCATAGCTAATCCAACTCCAGATACCATGCAAACTGATTGAGTCAAACATGGGTAAGTCATGTCGGTTAAGCAGTTCTTCAAAGCTATCATCATAAAAATAATGTTCGGTCTTGCTCTGTTCCGCTAGTTGATTGGCATGTGCTGCATGTGCTGGATTAAAGTCCGTACCATAAAAGTTTGCAATGTTACTAGCAGCATGAATATTAATACTGACTCCTTGTCCAAAGCCTAACTCACAATGTGTTTGATTCTCTTGGAAATCTGGGCTTTCAATTCCATTGAGTAATAAACAGAACTTTTGAAAATTGGGGCTGAGATCTCGATAATATCCGTAGGTATAATTAACTTCAGTTTGATAACCATTGGTCCAAGTTGTTGTCATTTATGTGTTCCAATTTTTTGTTTAAAAATGCATCATTTTTTTGATTATGCTTAATTTAATAAAAAAAGCCACCATATCGGTGGCTTTTTTACTTTTAGATAATTAATTTAAATTATCAAGATATTTCTCAGCATCTAGTGCAGCCATACAGCCCGAACCTGCTGAAGTGATCGCTTGGCGATACACGCTATCTGCAACATCACCTGCTGCGAATACACCTTCAACAGAAGCCGCTGTTGCATTGCCCGCTGTTCCGCTATGGACTTGAATATATCCATCACGTAAGTTCAGCTGACCATCAAACATACTTGTATTTGGTTTATGGCCAATTGCAACAAATAAACCTTGTACCTGAACATCTTGTGTACTAGCATCTTGAGTTGATTTGATGCGCACAGAAGTTACACCTGTTTTATCACCCAGAACTTCATCAACTTGATGATTCCAAATAATACTGATCTTGCCTTCTTTTTCTTTAGCAAAGAGGTGATCTTGTAAGATTTTCTCAGAACGTAATGTATCGCGACGGTGAACTAAAGTCACATGTGCAGCGATATTCGAAAGGTAGAGTGCTTCTTCAACGGCCGTATTACCACCACCGACAACCATTACATTTTGGTTTTTGTAGAAGAAACCATCACATGTTGCACAAGCACTTACACCTTGACCCATAAAGGCAGCTTCAGATTCAAGACCTAAATATTGTGCAGTTGCACCTGTTGCAATAATCAACGCATCACATGTGTACTCTTCCATATCACCTTTTAAGACAAATGGGCGAGTTTTTAAGTCTACTTCATTGATATGATCGTAAACGATTTCTGTACCGAAACGTTCTGCATGAGCTTGCATACGTTCCATAAGCACAGGACCAGTTAATCCTTCAGGGTCACCTGGCCAGTTATCAACTTCAGTTGTCGTTGTTAATTGACCACCAAGTTGTAAACCTGCAATCAGTGTAGGCTTTAAATTTGCACGAGCAGCATATACCGCCGCGCTGTAGCCTGCAGGTCCAGAGCCCAAAATAATTAACCGTGAGTGACGAGCGCTCATTAAAGAACATCCTTTTTATATTGAAACTGGTAAAATTATACGTGAAACCACAGGGGAGTGGGTTAAATCCATCAGGATAATATTGATTAACTCAATCGAATTGGGCTATATCAAGGCTGGATGTTAACAACAACAGTAAACAATCGTGCATCTTTTTTGTAAGAACGAGTGCATAATATTAAACTTATTGATTAAGGTGGCTTAGACCTTAAAAAATAGACAAACAAATAACGAATTGGGTTACAGGACAGTATATGACTGCGGTGTCAAGTGTTTATGCACAACGCTTTTTAATGACATTATTTTTGATTTCTTTTGGCATTTATCTATTTCTTGCCACAGTAACCTACACACCTTTTGATCCGGGTTGGATGCATATATCAAGTGATACACAACAGGTGTCAAATGCAAGTGGTGTGGCAGGGGCGTGGATCGCAGATTTATTGTTTGGCTTTTTGGGATGGGCAAGTTTACTGATTCCACTATTTCTGTTTATCGAAGCAGTACAAGTGTGGTGGCCAAGAAGTTTTCTAAATCGTCCATTTCGTTATGCAGCTCAATTTTTCTTAATTCTGTCTTTGTCTAGCTTGTTCTACTTACATTGGAGTATGCCAGCCGATACTTTAGAAAATGCGGCAGGTGGGATTATTGGTTTTGAACTTGGTCAAAGCCTTAGCCAATTATTGACAATTTACGGTGCAACGCTGTTCTTATTAGCATTTAGTATTTTATTAGTCACTTTGGCATTTGGAATACAATGGAATAAAACATGGGGAACGTTGAAAAATACACCCGCTTACCTGCAAGATTTATTTTATAAAAATATTCCTCAGCAAGAATCTGCTTATGACTTGACTGAGAAATTAACAGCAGCAGATACACCCGCAATAAAAAATAAGCAGCAAGCCCAAGAACAAACTGCTGAAGTAGCCAACGATCAATTTAAAGCAGTTGAAGAACCTGTTAAGGCATCAAAACATGATCATCATCAACAATTAGCTGAAAAGTTGTTTGCTGATGTTATTGCGAAAGAGCAGCAAAGTAATCAACCTCAAGAAACTCAGTCAACAGAAGATTTTGAAGAGACTTTACAACGTGCTCATCAGTTTGAAACTGAAAGCCAGCGTCTGATTCAAACAGGCGAAGTTTGGCGTGCACTTCAACACGATGATGCAAGTCATAAACAAGAGATTGATGCGTTGCTACGTGCTGCGGATGATTCCGTAAATCCATCAACGCAATATGCTCATCCTTCGCAAACTGAATCTAAAGCAGAGCAAGCTGCTCATAGTCACTTAGATTGGAATGATGATCAGATTTTTGATGAGTTACTTGCGGCAGTTCCAAATAGTAAAACTGCGACAGATGTACATACGCCTTTTACTCAAGAAGTACAACCAAGCACAAATATTGTCAGTGAAGTTGAAGCATTACATTTAGAATCCTTTAATGAAGTGCCTCAACAACCTGCATCTGAGTTTACACATACAGTTGAGACTCAACCCCAAGTCAATTCACCTAAAAACTCTGCATCAGATGAATTAGCTAGCTTTGATGACTTTAATGATCTCTTGGTTGATGATGAGCCGCAAAAAGTTAGTCCTCAAACCACCAGCTATGCTCAAACTTCTGCATTTGTAAAAGCACCAATCGAAGTCGCTGCACCAAAAGAAGCTTTATCTAAAGAAGCATTTATCGAAGCTTGGCAAGAGACTGCTGGTAAAGCTGAACCAGATCTGGATATTGAAGAAGACTTTGATTTAGATGCTCCGTTAACAGATGCATTTGGTCGTCCAATGTCGCGCGCAATGCAAGTTGCACAAAAACGTCGTGATCTACCAACTTTACCAGGTTTAGAGTTACTGGATGAAGTTGATCCAAACAAGAAAGTGAATTTTACGGCTGAGCAATTAGCACGGTTGTCTGAACTTTTAGAAATTAAATTACAGGAATTTAATGTTAAAGCTCAAGTTGTAGAGGCTCAACCGGGACCAGTCGTTACACGTTTTGAACTAGACCTAGCGCCGGGTGTAAAAGCATCTAAAGTGACGAATATTTCTCGTGATTTAGCTCGCTCAATGTCAATGGCTTCTGTACGTGTTGTTGAGGTTATCGCTGGTAAACCGTATATCGGTATCGAAGTACCGAATAGTAGCCGTGAAATGGTTCGCTTGATTGAGTTACTCAAAACACCTGCATTTGAAGATCCAGCAGGCTTGCTCTCAATGGCGATGGGCAAAGATATTTCAGGCAATCCTGTGATTACAGATCTCGGCAAAGCACCGCATATGTTGGTTGCTGGTACGACAGGTTCGGGTAAATCAGTTGCAGTTAACTCGATGATTTTATCGATGTTGTTGAAATATACCCCCGATCAGTTACGTCTCATTTTAATTGATCCTAAACAACTTGAATTAGCAAACTATAACGATATTCCACATTTATTAACGCCAGTTGTGACCGATATGAAAGATGCGGTGAGTGCATTGAACTGGTGTGTCAATGAGATGGAGCGTCGTTACAAGCTAATGTCATTCTTAAAAATTCGTAAGCTTAGTGATTATAACCGCAAGGTCGAAGAAGCGATTGCGAATGGCGAGGATTTGATTGATCCAACATGGAAAGCAAGTGATTCAGTAGTGGGTGAACGTGCACCACGTTTAACACCATTGCCTTCAATTGTGATTGTGGCAGACGAGTTTGCCGATATGATCATGCAAGTTGGTAAGAAAGCTGAAGAAATGATCACGCGATTAGCACAGAAATCTCGTGCTGCTGGGATTCACTTATTACTTGCAACACAACGTCCATCGGTTGATGTAATTACTGGTCTAATTAAAGCCAATATTCCTACACGTGTAGCTTTACGTGTGAATAGTAAAATTGACTCTCGTACTATCTTAGATGCGGGCGGAGCAGAAGACTTACTTGGTCATGGTGATATGTTATTCCTTGGGCCTGGTAAAATTGAACCTGAGCGTGTACATGGTGCGTTTATCAGCGATGATGAAGTCAACCGTATTTGTGATGCTTGGCGTGAGCGTGGCGAACCTAACTATGTTGATGAAATTTTAACGCCGTATGATGAAGAACCAACTTCTCGTGGTTTTGAGGATGGTGATGGTGATCCAAGTCGTGATGCGCTGTATGATCAGTGCGTAGCATTTGTACTCGAAACTCGTAAAGCATCGACATCCTCTTTGCAGCGTAAATTTAGCTTAGGATATAACCGTGCTGCACGTATCATTGATCAGATGGAAGAGAATGGTATCGTGAGTTCAATGGGGGCGAACGGTAAACGCGAGATTCTCGTTTAATAAGAATAGTGTATGAATAAAGCCTCTATTTAGAGGCTTTATTGCTATATATTTATCAATTTTATATGGTAATAATCACGCTTATTATTTAAGCTTATCGTTCAAAAACTCAAGTTGAAGGGTGAGCCATGTTAGTCGCATTATGTACACTAATTTTTATTCATTTTTGTGCGCTCATCACCCCCGGTCCAGATTTCTTTTTAGTTTCTCAAACTGCAATCAGCCGTTCACGTAAAGATGCTGTACTTGTTGCACTTGGCATTTGTTTAGGCGCAATGGTGTGGTCACTTCTAGCATTAATGGGTCTTAATATTATTTTTGAAAAAATGGCTTGGTTGAAGCAAGGGCTTTTAATTGCGGGTGGTCTCTACCTATGCTGGTTAGGTTATCAGATGCTCCGTTCGGCATTTTCAAAAGGTGAGCAGACTGTAAAACAAATGGTATTACCACAGTCGCCTTATTTGTTTTTTATGAAAGGTTTATTGACGAACTTATCAAATCCAAAAGCAGTCATTTATTTTGGCAGTGTATTCTCATTATTCCTTGCAAACCCACTGTTTGATCAACATCATTCATTACTTTTTATTATCATCGCTGTAGAAACCTTGTTATGGTTTTTGGTGGTTGCTTTTGTATTTTCATTACCTACATTTAGAGCTGCTTATCAAAACTTTGCAAAATGGATTGATGGCGTTTCTGGTGGGATTTTTACCTTATTAGGTGTGTATCTGATTGGTAGTCGATAATTGCAAAATAAAAAGCCTGCACGATGCAGGCTTTTTTGATGAAGCTGAATTAAGCAAATTTTGCTAAAACTTCTAAGAATCCATCTTTTTGACGAGGGAACTGTGCAATAACATCATGGATGCGTTGACCTTCAGGATTCGTTGCATTCAGATCACGACCATCAGCTAAGAATTTTGTTAATAAACGTTCATAGTCATTTGGACGCATATGTTTAAATGCATGGTAAAGCACATGAAAGTCAGCATTGACGCCAGTTGGAGGAAGCTGGTTGAGGTAGGCAAACACACGCTCATCTGACCATTCTTCGTTGAAAGTTGCTGGCTGTGATAATGCCATGACAATCTCCTCTGTCTTATAAAATAATAAAGGCAAAATATGAGGCAGGACTAGAAAAGCATCGCTTTTCCCTGCCGCAGGACGAGAAGCTAGGCTTCAAGTAGGGAGGGATTAGAAAAGTAATACTTTTAAAATTCTGCTGTATATTCTGCCTTTATTTACAAAAGTTCGCTAATGAAAAAACTTCTATCGATCTTCAGGTAAATTGATATTCATTTCTAACATTTCGATATTTGCTTCTGAACGAACTTGCATTTGAATATGCTGTTCATCAACACCGCGTACATAACGGCTTACGACCTGCATGATTTCTTTCTTCATTTGGTCAATTTTATCTTGGCTTAGGCGACGACCTAGACCTTGTTCAGATGCAACAATAACTTTTAAGCGATCTTTGGCAGTTTGTGCACTTGATGGTTTTTCATCACTGCTAAAAAGTTTACTCCAGAATCCTGCCATAATTACGCTCCAAATAGTCTAGCTAACCAACCTTTTGGCTGTACTTCAATGTGTCGATATGGGCGGTCTTCGCCAAGGAAGCGAGCCACTAAGTCATCATAGGCTTGTCCAGCTTTAGTTTCTGAATAAAGAATAACTGGCTTACCTTCGTTAGATGCTTGAAGTACGCTCGGACATTCTGGAATAACACCCAATGTCGGCACTCGTAAAATATCTTTCGAAATATCATCAATCGTGAGCATTTCTTGTTTATCAGCACGTTCTGGGTTGAAACGTGTAATACACAAATGCTTACGGATACGACCTTCGTTTTGTTCAACTTTTTTAGTTTTGCTGTCTAGCATACCGATGATTCGGTCTGAGTCACGAACTGATGAAATCTCAGGGTTCGTTACAATGATTGCTTCATCAGCATGATACATGGCTAAAATAGCACCACGTTCAATACCCGCAGGTGAGTCACAGATGATGTAATCAAATTCTTGAGAAAGTTCGTCGATTACACGTGCTACACCATCATCACTTAACGCATCTTTATCGCGTGTTTGAGAAGCTGGGAGAATGTATAAGTTTTCAATATCTTTATCACGGATCAACGCTTGTTGTAAGCGTGCTTCATTATTAATGACATTTACAAAGTCATAAACTACGCGGCGTTCGCAGCCCATGATTAAATCAAGATTTCGTAAACCTACATCGAAGTCAATCACAACAGTCTTATGACCACGTAGGGCTAACCCTGTTGCAAAAGATGCGCTTGTTGTAGTTTTACCTACACCACCTTTGCCTGACGTTACGACAACAATTTTGGCCACCGAATCCACTCCTATTTATGGTCATACGCCCCTAAAAGGGCTTTTTTGGTGTTTAATCTGATAAATTAAAACTGTAAAGCTTCAAATTCAAGCTCTTGCTTGTTATTTAAATAAATATGTACAGACTTTTTGATCATATCTTTTGGAATATCATCTGCTACGCAATAAGTCCCTGCAATAGAGACAAGTTCAGCTTCAAGCGAGTGGCAAAAAATACGCGCTGAAGTATGTCCACCTGCACCTGCAATGACTCTACCACGAGCATTACCATAAATGTGAATATTTCCAGACGCAATCACTTCTGAACCACTATTCATGCCAGCATTTAGGATGATATCGCCTTGATCTTGAACCAAACATTGGCCTGTACGCAAAATCTCATCATGATAAGAGGTGATATGCGTATTCGATGTATTTTTTTGTGGTGTTTGTATTGCAGAACTCTCTGAAGGTTTCTCTGCTACATGCTCAACGACTTGCTCTTTAGATGCTTTGATTCTTTGTAGCGGTTGGTCTGCTGGAAGTACAGGGAACTGGATCGCGCGTGCTTGTTCGCCCAGGATCCCATCAATCACAGCCATTGGTTGTAAGCCTAAATCAATCAAAAGCTGAATTAAGGCAATCAGTTCTTGCTCAACTGTACTATCAATAATGACTAAAGTTCCTAAATAAGAACCTTCGCTGAGTGTGTTGCTAAGTTGCTGGCGGATTGCAGTATGGTCATTTGTGTCGAAAGTCAGTCGACTAAAATTCACCATTCTGCCCGTAATCCGTATATCAGCCATAATTTATCCTTCAGGGCTTTTTAAGCGCTCTATTGTGTTAAAGCATGTTGTAAATAAAAGCAAATGCTAGAACAAATTACACGAATTCTCTAGCACGATTGGTAATTTTTCTTGTAATCATTCTGCTTTTTTATCCAATTGATCATGTTCTTCTAACATTTGCTGCCATTGTTTTACTTTTACTTGTTTTCGAATAGCTTCAAGGCTTTCATATACGACGGATTCAACCAATTCTTCCAAGTAATGATTGTCGATATTTAACTCACTCACTTTCTCTGCAATCAGCTGATAACTTTCATTTGGTTTTTGTGGTGAACCTGCGATAAATGGTTCAATTAAACCAGCGCTAATATTTTCACCTAAGCGTTGTCCTATACTTTGAATTTGTTGTTCGATGCGCCCACCAACAATTGGAATTAGACGTAATAATTGGGTAAGTTCAGGCGTATCCTCAATTGCTTGATTCACAATCAGGCCGACTTTTTGCTTAATTGCAGGTTCTTGTTGTTGTAATGCGACAGCAAGCGACTCTTGCAACATCGAAGCGAGTGTTATTGTGAATAATTGTCGATGATGATCTACTAAGTCATGAATAATCTTTTTATGACTTGAGCTTGTATCCAGCTCATGTCGAATACCATCAATCACGGTAATCACAACACGATCGGAAAGCTCTTCCATTACGACACGATAGTAAAAGAGTGCTTTGATTCGAAGATTGTCAGGAACAACTTTATAACCCAGCTCGTGTAGTCGATAAGCAATAATACCAGCGCGGAATAAACGTAAAAAACGGAAATGCGGAATAATCGCAATGATCTCGTACCAGTGAATAAAAGGGAAGAACCACCAACGCGCATGATGCTTTTGGACAATTGCAAGAAACCAACGTACGGCAAGCTCAGCAATTAAAAAGATAATAAACCACGCTTCTGTGATGATGACCCACGGATGTAAGTGTGTACGATAAAACTCAAGAACACTTGGGAGCTGGATGGTATTAAAAAACCACGCTCCAATATTGCTCATGAGAAAGAAGTTCATGCCCAAACAGAACAGGTTAAAAACAATAATAAAGACCATGAAAATGTCATAGACAAGGAACAGTTTAAAAAACTTACTGCTCGGATTTACATAGTTATATTTAGAGTTTTGATCAGAGTCCTGCTGGGCCATACTTCTATTTAATCCCTTAATAAATTACTGGTTGTATCTGGATTTCATGCGAGTAATGAGTTGATCTTTTTCAGTCCAGATTTGATCTACCCACTTTTGGAACCGTTCACGATAAACTGGATCGTCTTCGTAATTACCACCGAGAACCCAATCTGGAATATCAATTTTACGTAAATCGACAGCAATATCTGATACGCCACCTAACCAAAAATCGCCATAACCTGGTGCACCATTTGGATAAACAATGGTCATATCAACGAGAGAATCGATTTTATCTCCCAAGATATTCAATGCCAAGGCCAATCCACCTGCTTTAGGCTTTAATAAGTTTTGATATGGCGATTGCTGTTGAGCATGTTTCTCAGGCGTAAAGCGTGTTCCTTCTAAATAGTTTAATAAAGTAAAAGGTTGACTTAATAGCTGTTCACAAGCTTTGCGTGCTTCGAGCATATCACGATGCTTAAGTTCTGGATTCTTTGCAATTTGAGCCTTGGTATGACGTTTCATCATTGGGAAGCCCAAAATCTTGAAGGCTTGCCCTACAAAAGGAATAAAAATAAGTTCCCATTTGGTGAAGAAACGGGTGAGTGGCATACGTTTTAAACCAAAATATTGATTAACCGTCGTATCGACCCAGCTCTGATGATTACAAATCATCATATAGCGACCTTGTAAATTCAGGTCGAGTTTTTCATCAATCGTGATGTCCCAATTTAGATTTGGTAAGACGTGTTCAATTAATTGATTGTTAATGCCAATCCAGCTATTTGCTAACTGGATATTGGTTTCATCGACTTTTTTTGATTTTTTAAAGAATTTAGTGAAGCCCAAAGCTAGAACTGGAGGACCGTGCAAAAATGTACTTCCAGTGATCACTGAACTGACGGTGAGTCCTTTGCTTACTTTTTGCAATAAGGACGCTTTTTTATTTGCGTTAGTCATAAATCGAGCCTTGAGTGCAGATGTTTTAATAAAGATGTTCCAACTATAAACAACAGAGATTGAAATACAACTGTATATTTAGAGATGTTGACATTTTTTATATATTTAAATCATTTAAGCGAGTTTTTCTGTGCAAAATAGGTGAAAACTCAATATATGGAACAGATCTATTATCTGATGACTTGTTTTGTGACCCGAGTCGCTAAATTCATTTTTAGTTCATAATTGGTCGAACATGGAGGAAGTGTGATGATACCTTCAAGTAAAGTGCATCAAAATATTACAAAAATATAAATAAAGTGTTTATTATTAACAAAATATCAATGGTCTAGCGCAAAGTTCTACTTCATTATTTACCAAGACAACAAAATACATAGACAGGAGCTACGCAATGCGTGCATTAGTAATTTCAACACTCGTAGGGGCTGGATTGGTACTTTCTGGTTGCCAAACAATGAGCGGTCAGGGTAATGATATTGGTGGTGTTTCATACGACAAATCTGCTTTAGGCGCATTAATTGGTGCAGCAGCAGGTTATGGTGTATCTAAGGGTATTAACAACGGTAGCAGCAGCCAAAATAACCGTGCGATTGCAATTGGTGCGATTCTTGGTGGTGCGAGCGGTTTATATCTCGATAACAAAGAGAAAAAATTACGTGAGCAAATGGCAGGTACTGGCGTTGATGTAGGCCGTAATCCAGATGGTTCTGTTCAATTGATTATGCCTGGTAGCATTACATTTGATACTAACAAATCAAATATCAAACCTAACTTCTACGGCACTTTAAACAAAGTTGCACAAGTTTTAGCTGAAGATAACAAGAGCGCGATTCTTGTAACAGGTTATACAGATAATACTGGTAATGACTCAATCAACATTCCATTATCTCAAGCGCGTGCTCAATCAGTTAAAACTTATTTAGCTGGTCAAGGTATTTCAAGCAGCCGTATTGATGCGCAAGGTATGGGTTCTTCTAACCCAATCGCTTCTAACGCGACTGCTGCTGGTAAAGAGCAAAACCGCCGTGTTGAAATCAGCATTTATGCAAAACAGTAATTTTTACTGATTTCTAAAAACCACCTTCGGGTGGTTTTTTTATGGCTTTTAGAATCTCGCGACAAACTGTGGCGTAGCAATTGCATAAGACATCATAATTTATACATATCCCAAGATTTACTATTGGGATTCTAAAAAAGAGATGTCTATAATTGTGCTCGAAAAATAAGGCTCGGAAACGAGAGAGGTATTATTAATGTCATCTGCCAGTCAACTCAATGACAAGCAACTTGAAGCCATGAAATATGTTCAGGGGCCATTGTTGGTGCTTGCAGGTGCAGGTTCAGGTAAAACTTCTGTTATTACCCGAAAGATTGCTTTTTTAGTGCAACAGTGTGGTATTCCAGCACATCGTATTACAGCAATGACATTTACGAACAAAGCAGCACGTGAGATGAAAGAGCGTGTTGGTAAATTACTCTCTCGTGAAGAAGCAAAAGGTTTGTCTGTTTCTACTTTCCATACCTTTGGTCTGAATTTATTACGTATAGAACTAAAACATTTACCGCTTAAAAATAATTTTTCGATTCTAGATGCGGATGACTGTAAACGAATCCTGATGGATTTGATGCAACGTGACAATATGTCCGGGGCAGAGAGTAAAGAGCTTATTGCGAAAGCAATGAAGAAAATCTCAGATTGGAAAAATGACTTGGTTGTGCCAGAACAGGCACACTCAACTTGTGAAACTGTTGAAGATGTACAACTTGCACATTTATACCAACTCTACGAGCGCAATTTACGTGCATATAACGCTGTAGACTTTGATGATCTGATCGTGATGCCAACACGCTTACTCCAAGAAAATGCTGAAGTGCGCGATAAATGGCAGAATCGTGTGCGTTATTTACTGGTCGATGAATATCAAGATACCAACACAGCACAATATACCTTAGTGAAGCTGTTGGTTGGTGTTATGGGGCAGTTTACTGCCGTTGGTGATGATGACCAATCCATTTATGCATGGCGTGGTGCAAAACCTGAAAATATGGCGTTGTTGAAAGATGATTTCCATAACTTAAAAGTGATTAAGCTTGAACAAAACTATCGTTCAACCAGCCGAATCTTAAAAGCAGCCAATGCTGTTATTGAAAATAATCCACATATTTTTGATAAGAAGCTGTGGAGTGATAAAGGACATGGCGAGACCATCCGTATTATTACTTGTTTAAATGATGATGATGAGGCCGAGCGTGTTGTTAAGGATCTCATCACACATAAATTGATGAATGGGAAAAATTGGAAAGATTATGCGATTTTATATCGTGGTAACTTCCAAGCACGTGTTTTAGAAACACAACTTCGCCAAATGCAAATTCCTTATAAACTTTCTGGCGGGCAATCTTTCTTCGCACGCGCAGAAATTAAAGATGTGATGAGCTATTTACGCTTGATCATCAACCCCGAAGATGACAGTGCATTTTTACGAATTATTAATACGCCAAAACGTGCGATTGGCCCTGTAACGCTTGAAAAGTTGGGGTTATTTGCCCAAGAAAATACTTTGTCGTTATTAACAGCATCTTCGGATCAACGTTTATCGATGGTTTTACCGAAGAAAGCTGCCACACAATTGCATGAGTTCGCAGACTTTATTGCAACATTTACGCGCGAGTTACTTGATGATGATGAACCAGTTCCAAAAGTTCGTCAGATGATCAATGAAGCAGGGTATATCGATTACGTTCGTGAACAAGCTGCGACGCCTGCACAAGAAAAAACCAAAATAGACAATATCGAAAGTTTATACACCAGCATCCAAAACTTATTGAATCGTACAGACGATGTTGATGAGAAGAATATTGAAAGTGTCATTCGTAAACTTGTTTTGTTAGATATGCTTGAGCAGCAACAGGAAGAGGAAGATACTGATAAAGTTAACTTATTAACTTTACATGCTGCGAAAGGGTTGGAATTCCCTTATGTGTATATGATCGGTTTAGAAGAAGAGTTATTGCCACATAAAAACTCAATTGCCTCGGAAACCATCGAGGAGGAGCGTCGATTGATGTATGTGGGGATTACACGTGCGCGACAAGGTTTGACTATTACTTTAGCTGAACAGCGTAAGAATGGTGGTCAAATGCGTCAAATGACACCAAGTCGATTCTTGGATGAGTTGCCACAAGATGAGTTGGAATGGCATGGACGCAAAAAGAAACTTGCGCCAAATATAGATCCGAAAGAACAGGCTCAGCAATATCTCGCAAATTTAAAAGCTTTATTGAAACGTTAAAAAATTGTAAGTAGGAAGTTGTAATGAAAGTCCAAGTAAAAGTATTAGACAAGCGTTTAGGCCAAGAGTGGGCGATGCCTTCTTATGCAACGAATGGTTCAGCTGGTTTGGATCTACGTGCATGTTTGGAAGAAGCGATTGAAATTGCTGCGGGTGAAACGGTTTTAGTTAAAACTGGTTTAGCAATTTATATTGAAGATCCAAATTTTGCTGGTTTAATTTTACCTCGCTCAGGTCTTGGTCATAAACATGGTATTGTGTTAGGTAACTTAGTTGGTTTAATTGACTCTGATTATCAAGGAGAGCTTATGGTTTCTGTTTGGAATCGTGGGCAAAATACCTTCCGTTTAGAACCAGGTGAGCGTTTGGCACAATATGTACTCGTTCCTGTAATACAAGCCGAGTTTGAACAAGTGAATGAGTTTGTTGCGACTGAGCGTGGTGCTGGTGGTTTCGGTCACACAGGAAAACAATAAGTTTATTAAGCTTTTATCTATATCAATGCAATATCTTCCTATGAGATATTGCATTTCTCATATTGATTGTTAACCAAATATATATTAAAAAGCAGCAGATTAATTATTTTAATTTAACTGAATAAGGGTTAATTAATTTCTAAACAATTTTGGTTTTTGAATCATCTATGATTATAAGAAATAGGGGCTTGCTGTGAATATAAAACATACATTTCCTCTGAATATTTTTCGTGCTTATGATATCCGTGGAAAACTTAGCAATTTAACACCTCAAGTGATTTGCTCAATTGCTTATGCATTAGCAGATCAATATAAAAAAAGTGAGCAAAACCATATTGTCATTGGTTATGATGCACGCTTAACCAGTCCAACTTATGCAAATATCATTCAACAGATATTTGAACAACAAGGAATAGCTATAACCAATATAGGGTGCTGTTCTTCACCGATGATGTATTACATCGCCCGAGATTTTGGTGGTAATGGCATCATGGTGACAGCAAGTCACAATCCAAAATCTGATAATGGGATTAAATGGATTCTAAAAGGAGAGCCACCTTGTCCTGAAATGATTCAACATGTCGGACATCTTGCTCAAATATCTAAGAATCAGCTCAATAGTCCTTTAGTTGATGGTCTCCTCCATAAAATCATTCCGCAGTATTGCTTGCAATATCAACATTCTTTACTCAGTGATATTCACTTAACAAGACCATTAAAAGTTGTTTTAGATGGTTTGAATGGCTCTGCTGGGCGGTGTGCAAAGCTTGTTTTGGAAAAGTTAGGTTGCGAAGTGATCGCGCTGCGTTGTGAGGCAAATGGGCACTTTCCAGATCATGCACCAGATCCTTCGCATGCCGAACATTTATCACAATTACAAGCAACCATTCTGTCAGAGAAAGCCGATCTTGGTATTGCCTTAGATGGCGATGGAGATCGAGTGGTTTTATTGGATGAGCTGGCACATATCATTAGTCCTGATCGTTTATTGTCTTTATTTGCCCAGATGTGTTTGCAACAACATCCACATAAAGAAATCGTATTTGATGTGAAATGCTCTCGTATGGTCGCTGATACAGTTCAGCAGCTTGAGGGACACGCGAAAATGATCCGAACAGGTAGTAGTTTTTTACGCGCGTATTTATCGCAGTCGCAAGGTGAAGCTGTATTTGGCGGTGAATATGCAGGGCATTATGTGTTTAACGATGGACGCGGTTATGGCTATGACGATGGATTATATGCTGCGTTACGCGTTATGGAGTATTTGACTCAATCTGATGCTAAAAGCTTAGCTGAGTTACTTTCAGTTTACCCAGAAAGATACTGTACCGAAGACACATATATCAGCACGCATCATATCAATCCAAAGCAAGTTTTGAGTGACGTTGAAATTTTAAGTCATCGTTTAGGTGCTCGTATCAGTAAAATCGATGGTGTAAGACTTGATTTTGATGATGGTTTTGGCATTATTCGAGCATCTAATACTGGCGAGTATTTTACTGTTCGTTTTGATGCAGATCATCCTGACCGCTTAGTTGAAATCCGCCAGAAATTTGTTTCTATGTTGCAACCACAGTATCCATTGATTGCACAAGAACTCGCACAGGCTTAATGAAGGAGAGTCACATGCCACACGAGCATATCGGCATTGATAAAGCAAAAATTTTGATTGAAGCTTTGCCGTATATCCAACGTTTTTCAGGTAAAACGCTGGTTGTAAAATATGGTGGCAACGCAATGACTGATCCTGAGTTAGAAAGCTCTTTTGCTCGTGACATCGTGCTGTTAAAAACAGTGGGCTTAAATCCAATCGTAGTACATGGTGGTGGCCCACAAGTCGATTCATTACTTAAGCGTCTAGGTCAAGAGTCTGACCGTATTGATGGTATGCGTGTTACAGATCAAGCCACGATGGAAGTAGTTGAAATGGTGTTGGGCGGTAGTGTCAATAAATCAATCGTGAATTTGATCAATAAACATGGTGGTCGTGCAATTGGTTTAACGGGTAAGGATGGTAATTTACTTCGTGCGCGTAAACTGTTAATGGAAAAACAGGAAGCTGATGGTTCAATTTCGCAAATTGATCTAGGTATGGTGGGTGAGGTTACAGGTGTAAAAACTGATGTATTAGAAATGTTTACTCAAGGTGATTTTATCCCTGTGATCGCACCATTAGGTGTCGATGAGGACGGTAATACCTATAACATCAATGCTGACCTTGTCGCGGGTAAAGTTGCTGAAGCATTAGGTGCTGAGAAGCTTATTCTACTTACCAATATCACTGGCGTTTTAGACGAAAATAAAAACCTATTAACAGGTTTAACAACTCAAGAAGTTGATCGTCTAATCGATACAGGTGTGATTTATGGTGGCATGATTCCTAAAGTCGGTTGTGCGCTTGATGCTGTGAAAGGTGGTGTTGTGAGTGCACATATTGTTGATGGTCGTGTGCCACATGCAAGTTTATTAGAGATATTCACTGATCATGGTGTGGGTACATTGATTACCAATCGAGTGAAACATTAATTCACTATATTGATTTCAAAAGAGACCTCTAGTAGGTCTTTTTTTGTCATGACCTGTTCATGTTTTAGTCATTGCACTGTCATTTAAGGGATTTAAGGTAAATCTAGCCATAAGGAGCTTTCATTATGCTAGAAAAACTAAATCAATATCGTCAGACATTGACTTTACCTTTACGCCACAAACCAGCTCAAAATCAATTCCGTTTTGAATGGGTGGACAACTTAAAAGAATTACAAGAAGTACAACGTTTTAGAGCAACGCAATTTGCTCATCAATTTGGTATGTCATTTGAAGATGGTTTAGATCAGGATCTTTACGATTTTGGTTGTGAACACGCTGTGTTACGTGAGAAGTGGACTGGTGAGATTGTTGCTTATACACGCCTTAAATTATTCCAAGGTCATGAAATTAGCCAGAGCTACAGTGCAAAAGAGTTTGAAATCGTTCCTCAGTTATCACATTTACCGAATGTTCTCGAAATTGGGCGTACCTGCGTACATCCACGTTTTCGCTCTGGTAAAGCATTGTCGATGTTATGGTTGAATTTAGCACCAAAAGTACTTTGGTCAATGCGTGCAAAATACTTGATGGGTTGCGTCAGCATTCATCTAGAAGACAATTTGGCTCGTACTTATTACACTCATCGCCAGATTCAACAGTTGGCAGATCATCAAACCATCGATATTCGTTCAAAGCATGCGTTTGAGCCAGTACGTCCTGATTTCAGTTTCCCTCAAGATGAGCGTATGCCGAAATTGTTCCAAACTTATTTGGGGATGCAGTCAAAACTATCTAAAGAAGCATTCTATGATGAGCATTTTAAATGTTTAGATTATTTTGTTTTTTTAGAAGTAAATAAGATTGCTACTTCTTTTGTAATGAATAAGATGGTGCAACGATAAGCATATATCGTTCTCAATCCTATAGTGAGCACATATTGAGATTTACAATACATCGAAACCTCATGCACAATAGGCGAAGATGTTAAAAAGATTATAGATATGTGCCAGCTATTAGGAATGAATTGCGCTACTCCAACAGATATTACCTTCTCTTTTCGTGGTTTTTCTCAACGAGCTGGTGTGACGTCTGATCACTGTGATGGGTTCGGGATTGCATTCTTTGAAGATAAAGCTTGTCGCTTATTTGTCGATAATCAATCAGCTGTTGAATCCCCAATTGCAGACTTAGTGCGTAATTATCCAATCAAGTCTCGTAATGTCATCGCACATATCAGAAAAGCGACGCAGGGTAAGATTACTTTAGAAAATTCTCATCCATTTCTGCGAGAGTTATGGGGGAGACATTGGATTTTCGCACATAATGGTGATTTACATAATTTTGATCCAAAATTAAGTGGTCGCTTTGAACCTGTTGGTAATACTGATAGTGAACTCGCTTTTTGCTTTTTGCTTGATCAATTGGTTGAGGAGTTTGGCTACACTGAGCCGAGCTTGGAGCAAATATTTTCTTTATTAGAACGTATCTCACCGCAAGTAGCTGAGCATGGAACTTTTAACTTCTGTTTGTCGAATGGCAAAGCTTTATTTAGTTATGCGACAACGAAGCTACATTGGTTAGTACGGGAATATCCTTTTCAGCATGCGCATCTCATTGATTTAGACGTTGAGGTCGACTTTAGTGAAGTGACAACACCTGAAGACAGAGTTGCTGTCATTACAACAGAGCCATTGACGCATAATGAAGCATGGACAGCGTATCAGCCAGGTGAAATGATTTTATTTCAAGATGGTAAATCAATAAAACACGCTTTAACTCATATTGAGCGACTTGTAAGAGAAGCTGAAAACCCATCATTAAAAAGAGTAACCAAAGCTGATCAATATTAATTTCCATATAACTCTAATTAATAGTCTGCATATTATTTTCTTATGCTACTAAAGTTGTATTTTTTATACATATTTCAATAAAATTAAAGAGATAATTTTTCTTATTGGTTAAAAAATACTTGAGTGTTTTGATTGGTGAAAATATTTAAATAAATATAAAACAATAGGTTAATTTATTTTAATTGGAAATACTTAAAATCTGACAAAAACGCTGTGTTTTTATTTACTCACTTTGTAGATATTATGCTCTTATTCAATATAAAGTGTTGGTTTGGGGTTCGATATGGGGATGAAGTGGTCTGTCGAATATAATACAGGAATCGAGGTTATTGATGATCAACATCGACGTATTCTAGATTATATTAATGAAATTGCTGATTTAAAGCACTCCAATGATCGTATGAAAATGAAAAGTGTTTTAGACAATATTATTGACTA
Source organism: Acinetobacter sp. NBRC 100985 (assembly GCF_000241225.1). Classification (NCBI taxonomy): domain Bacteria; kingdom Pseudomonadati; phylum Pseudomonadota; class Gammaproteobacteria; order Moraxellales; family Moraxellaceae; genus Acinetobacter; species Acinetobacter sp. NBRC 100985. Next base: position 299,622 of record NZ_BAEB01000021.1, read on the forward strand.
TACTCAGTCTCATTTTACTTTTGAAGAAAGTCTTCAAGAAGAGGCGAACTACAAATATCGCGTTCCACATAAACGTGTTCATGACTTATTTATCAAGAAGATAGAGACATATCGTGAGCGTTTTGAATTAGGACATAACATTGATACTGAATTGCATGAAGTACTATCAAAATGGCTGATTAATCATATCCGTCATGATGATGCTGATTATGTGGGTGCAGTTAAAGAAAATATGATGGGTATTATTAAAGAAAATGAAAAGAAAAAAGGGAAGAATTGGTTTTCTAGATTTTTCTCATAATAATAAGAGAATAAAAAAATAATAAAAAAGACCCTCTATTAAATAAAAATAATACGATAGGCATGAGTGAGAAATAGAGGGTCGAATAAACATTATAATAATTAGTGCGCGGCAAACCATCTGAAATGATGGTTTGCCTTTTTATTTCGACATCTTTTGTTTTGATTTTCATGCTTGAGAAAGGCAAAATACATTGAATATTTCATTGCAAACACCATATAGCGCAATGAGTTCAAAGATTTTTCAAGGAATGCATTATGCAGGACACAACTCTGTCACGCTGGCTCACTCCAGTGATGGCATTTTGCTTATCATTTGTCATGATCACTACACTAGCACCGACAGTAGGGATTCAAATTGATCGTCAGTTTGATTTTTGGTTGCTTTGGTTCGGTACGATGATTTTATTGGCACTGCCAATTGGATATTTAGAAATTGCATTAGCAAAACGCTCGAAGGTGACGGCTTTACAAGCATTATCGAGTTTGACACGGGATGCTGATGCTTCACCTAAATGGCGTATTGTTGGGTGGTTGGCAGTTGTGTTTGTTCCTTTTTTTGCTGGTAGTGTTTTAACGACCGCTGCGCATTTGATCGGACAACAGTTCTCTTTAGATATTACGAGCCAAATTATTTTTGCAGCTTTAGCTGTTATTGCTGTGGGATTATCTTTTATTCCTCGTCAGTTTTTAATTGCTTTATCTGCACTTGGGGTACTTGCTGCGTTCGTTCTCGCAAATGTTATGGGAACACATCTACAAGCATGGCACTGGACTGGTGTTGAGTTTAAAGAGTGGGGCAATGCGACTGTTCTTGCGCTTGTAGCGACAGGTTTAGGTCTAGGGCTGTATTGGCAGACAAGCCTTGCTGATATTCAAAAACAAGATGCTGCGACATCTACAGCCTTACCTGTCTGGATTGCACAATTATTGGCTGTCATTGCTTTTGGATTCTTCTCTTTACAAGCACAAATTCCAGCACTTGTTTGGATCTTTGCAGCTGTTTCGTCAGCAGCTTTATTGATTCAGTTTGCCAAAGAGCAATTGGCTCAGCGTCAATTGGCGATGGCTGTGCAATGGTTGATCATTCTCGCTGCAATTGCAGTTTGGGCTGTACCACAAGTTGAATCACTTTTTAATATTGCGCTTATGTTATGGGGACTTGTTATTTGTCTAATCTATGCCATTTTTGCTGGTTGGATTATGAAAATCAGTCATTTGCGTAAAGCGATGAATTTTAGTAATGAGTTGTTTTATAATTTATGGCGTATTGCGGTACGTTTAGTATTGCCGTTATCAATTGTTGTCGCAATTGTGGCAGTTATTGGACAAATCTTCTAATGGAATACAAACAGCAGCATGTATCGGTTGCATTCGCAACTGAACAGCAGCAATTTCATATTACTGTTGATTTCATGAATGGAATGACAGCATTAGATGCTATTCATAAAAGTGGAATCGCTGAGCAGGTCGCATTACCTGAGCCCTTACAGTTGGGTATTTTTGGAAGCAAGATCGACGTGGATACTGTTCTCAATGCAGGTGATCGTGTTGAAATCTATCGTGCATTAAAAATTAATCCCAAAGATATTCGGCGAAAACGTGCTGCAAAGAATCCTGTAGGAAGATTTGCCAAGGGCAATCGCTTTAGACCATCAAATTCATAAATAAAACCCCTCATGATCAATTCAATGAGGGGTTTCTTTTTATGTGAAAGTGGTTATAGTGGGGGCGCAGTCAAAATGGCTTCTTTTGATGCTGGTAAACCAGGTTGTGATTCTGGAATAGTATCTAAACCTTCGATGCGTTCTACGATGCCATTTCCATCAAAATAAACTTTTAAATGTTGACCATGCGCTGCTGGTATTTTTGCTTTTTTAGCATAAGTACCTGGAATGTAGTTATAAATGTAGTCCCAACGCAGTGGATTCAAAGGATCTGTTACAGTTGGACTACCAAGTAAGAAACGTACTTGTTGAAAGCTCATGCCTACTTGTACTTGAGATGCTTGTGCTTTGGTTAATGGAGTTCCCTGTGGAATATCGACTTTATACACACCAAAGACTGAACAACCGCTAAGTACTGAAGTGACGAATAACGTCAGCATGATTTTTTGCATTTTGCTACACTATCCTGATAAATGATGATGCATTTGGTTCAAGGATAGATCATACTGCATCTAAACTCTATTGCCTATTCCAACTTAAGATTTGTTGAGAGACCTTTTTTCATGCCTATTTCCAATCAAGACTTACGCAAAGCTGGACTTAAAGTTACCCTTCCTCGTATTAAGATTTTGGAATTATTAGAAAATTCAAAACAACATCATTTAAGTGCAGAAGATATTTATAAAACTTTGCTTGAGCAAGGTGAAGATGTTGGCTTAGCTACGGTTTATCGTGTTTTAACACAATTTGAAGCTGCAGGTATTATTCAGCGCCATCACTTTGAAAATAATCACTCTGTATTTGAGATCATGCAAGAAGATCATCACGATCATTTAGTTTGCTTGAATTGTAATAAAGTTGTTGAATTTACTAATGATATTATCGAGAAAGAGCAACATGCTGTAGCAGATCAACATGGATTTGCACTAACTGGACACTCTTTAAATTTATATGGCTACTGTAATGATGCAGAATGCCAAGAAGCTTATCGTAAAAAATAAGTGCGAATTATGCTTTATTTTCTTGTTCACTAAAAATGAACAAATAAAAAGGAAGGTTACAAAAACCTTCCTTTTTTATGGGCTTAGCGCTAATTATTGGCCATCAAATGTAATGTTTTTACTTGCGCTCAATAATTGGTCTGAACCTTCTTCAGATAACTTAATGGTTAAACGTAAGTCATTTGGAGAGTCTGCATGTTTAAGCGCATCTTTATAGGTAATTTCACCTGCTTTATAAAGATCAAACAACGCTTGGTCGAAGGTTTGCATACCTAGCTCACGCGAGCGTTTCATTAGATCCTTAATCTCATGAATTTCACCTTTGCGGATATAATCTGCAAGGAGTGGAGTATTAATTAAAATTTCAATTGCAGCGCGACGTGAATTACCATCAGGCGTTGGGATAAGTTGCTGCGCAACTAACGCGCGTAGGTTTAGAGACAAGTCCATGTAAAGTTGGCTATGACGGTCTGCTTCAAAGAAGTGAATAATACGATCTAATGCTTGGTTGGCATTGTTCGCATGTAGTGTTGCAAGCACTAAGTGTCCCGTTTCTGCGAAAGCAATAGCATAGTCCATGGTCTCACGAGAACGAATCTCACCAATTAGAATCACATCTGGTGCTTGACGTAAGGTGTTCTTCAGTGCGACTTCAAATGAATCTGTGTCGATACCGACTTCACGCTGTGTGATGATACAGCCTGCATGTTGGTGTACAAATTCAATTGGATCTTCGATGGTAATGATATGGCCTTTCGAATTATGGTTACGGAAGCCAATCATTGATGCTAAAGAAGTTGATTTACCAGTACCTGTTGCGCCAACAAAAATAATGATACCGCGTTTGGTCATTGCAAGTTCTTTAAGAACTTCGGGTAATTTTAAATCTTCCATGCTCGGGATGTGCGTTTCAATTTTACGCAAAATCATGCCAGGCATATCACGTTGCTGAAATGCACTCACACGGAAACGTGCAGTTTTTTCACGGTTGGTAATGGCAAAGTTACATTCACGAGTTTCTGCAAACTCTTTACGTTGCTTATCAGTCATTACTGACTGAATAAGTTGACCAACAATTTCCCCAGACAATTTAGTTTTTGATACAGGTACGATCTGACCATTAATTTTCATTGATGGTTCAACATCAGCAGTGACAAATAAGTCAGATGCATTTTGCTGAATCATCAAATTGAGTAAATCATTAAAGTCCATGATATTTCTCTAATCCATTTATTTTTATAGGAATGATTCAGGCTGTTTAGCAACGGTACGGGCTGTTTGAGGGCTAATTAATCCCTTAGAAACTAAGGTTTTCAGGCTTTGATCTAGCGTTGTCATACCATAGTTAGCACCCGTCTGAATCGCTGAGTACATTTGTGCAACTTTGTTTTCACGTACAAGGTTACGAATCGCAGGAATACCAATCATAATCTCATGTGCAGCAACACGACCGCCACCATTTTTCTTCAATAGTGTTTGAGAAATAACAGCTTGTAACGATTCTGACAACATGGCACGTACCATGTCTTTTTCTTCAGCAGGGAAGACATCGATCACACGGTCAATGGTTTTTGCTGCTGAGGTGGTATGTAGCGTTCCAAATACTAAGTGACCTGTTTCTGCTGCAGTTAAAGCGAGGCGGATGGTCTCTAAATCACGCATCTCACCGACCAAGATAATATCAGGGTCTTCACGGAGCGCAGAACGAAGTGCTTCATTGAATCCATGTGTATCACGATGAACTTCACGTTGGTTAATCAAACATTTTTTTGATTGGTGTACAAATTCGATTGGGTCTTCGACAGTTAAGATATGGTCATAGCGATTTTCATTAATATAGTCGATCATCGCAGCCAAGGTGGTTGATTTACCCGAACCTGTTGGACCTGTTACAAGTACAATTCCACGTGGATAGTCACAAATTTCTTTGAAAATTGATCCCAATCCTAAATCTTCCATCGTTAAAACTTTTGAAGGAATGGTACGGAATACTGCACCAGCACCGCGGTTTTGGTTGAATGCGTTCACACGGAAACGAGCGATATTTGGTACTTCAAATGAAAAGTCTGTTTCTAGATCTTCTTCAAAATCACGACGTTGTTTGTCATTCATAATGTCATACACCAAACGGTGTACATCTTTATGTTCTAATGCAGGTAAGTTAATACGACGAACTTCACCATCTACACGAATCATAGGCGGCATACCCGCAGAAAGGTGTAAATCTGAAGCACCGTTTTTTACTGAAAAGGCGAGTAATTCTGTAATATCCATAATTTCCCCGAAACAATCAAAAATGTCTCATTATTTTGTAGAATAATATACGGCTTTCATTCTAGCTTACCAACACCTTATAGAATGCGAACGCAAAAAAAGATTTCATAAATGAGAACTGTGTCAATGAATCAATCGGAACAATCCCGCCAATCTGTTTTAAGTCAAATTGAACAAGCTTGTCAGCAAGCCCAACGTGATCCTGCAACAGTGCAATTGTTAGCCGTGTCAAAGACACATCCAAGTTTAGCGCTTAGAGAAATGTATGCCGTTGGACAGCGTAGTTTTGGTGAGAACTATTTACAAGAAGCACTGACCAAAATAGAAGAGTTACAAGATTTAGAGATCGAATGGCATTTTATTGGACATGTGCAGCGCAATAAAACCAAGCATTTAGCTGAAAAATTTGACTGGGTACATGGGGTTGATCGTTTGATTATTGCGGAACGTTTATCGAGTCAGCGTTTAGAGTCGCAAACGCCGTTAAATATTTGCCTACAAGTGAATATTGATGGGCAAGATTCCAAAGATGGTTGTCAGCCAGAAGAAGTTATTGAACTAGTTAAACAAATTAGCCGACTTCCAAATATCCGTTTGCGTGGTTTGATGGTGATTCCTGCGCCTGAAAATCATGCTGCATTTGCAGATGCCAAAGTCCTATTTGAGCAAGTAAAATCTCAACATGCACAGTCACAAGACTGGGATACTTTAAGTATGGGTATGTCTGCTGATTTGGATGCAGCAATTGCTGCGGGTTCAACCATGGTAAGAATAGGGACGGCGCTGTTTGGCAAAAGAAGTTAATTAATACTTAGAATTAAATTGTAGATAATAATTAAATATGTAGAATGTCTAGTTTAAAAATGAGTTGCAATAATTTTTAATGCAATCTTTTTTAACTATATTAAAATTATTTTAAAATAAGATTGATTTTGAGTTACTCAATCTTATTTTTTAAATCATTTTTCAATTCATTTAGTATTAGAAAACTTATAGAGTTATATCATGAATAGAATTTTAATGGCATCTTTGTTGATGTTAGTTGTTGTCCTTTCTGGTTGTGTTACGACAAGAGGATTAGTAACCCTAGCAGATCCTAAAGTAACAGCTCAACCAGAAAATCTAAATAAAACAGCTATTATCAAAATTGTAGAAGATGATCGAGTGTTTGAGGAAAAACCAAAAACGCCAAATATTCCTTCATTAAAAGGTGGATTAGAGAAAGCAACAGCAGACGATAAAGCAAAGGCTATAGCAAGAAAAAGAAATGGTTATGGTAAAGCGCTTGGAGATATTATGCTGCGTGATGGTACTGTAGCTTCTACAGTCGAAAAGCGAGTCGTCAGTGCTTTAAATCAATCAGGATATCGAGTTGTACCTGCATCAGAAGCAAACTACCAAAATGCAGATTTAGTGATCTCAGTGAAAATTGATAAATTTTGGTCGTGGGTTGAGCTTGGATTCTGGGCTGCTAAATTAAATACTGAAATAGAAACTACTATTTTAAACGACAAAGAACCAGCAAAAAAAATTGTGGTTGAAACAAAAATAACGAAATCGCTTCAAGCTGTGACAGGGGCTATGTGGATTAAAAATACTAATCTTGCTTTAGATGATTATGAAGCTAAATTAGTGAATAAGCTAAAAGAGAATAATTAAAATAAATAATGCTCTACTTTCGAGCGTTAAATTTAATCTATTCGATTAAAAATTTGAGATAAAGACTTTTAACTTCTAGCTATATTAAACTAAAGTTAAGAAAAGCCTCGGTAGAATATCGAGGCTTTTTAATATTATCCAATTACCTCAACCCGACTTGAACCTGAACCAATGGGTTGTACCTGAATCTGTACAGGAATCCGTTCATGCATTTCTTGAATATGGGAAATTAAAATCACTTTTCGTCCCTGACTTTGTAGTTGATCAAGCGCATTCATGACCATATGAAGCGAAGATGCGTCTAGAGTCCCAAAGCCTTCATCAATAAATAGAGATTCGATTTTCATTGAACCAGAAGCCATATTGGCAATCGCTAAGGAAATTGCCAAGGCAGTCAAGAAAGATTCACCACCAGACAATGAAGCAACAGAACGAGTTTCACCATCCATATCATGGTCGATAATGGCGAGACTTAGCGAATTATCCAAGCGCTTTAATGTATAGCGTTGAGACAACATCGCTAATTGTTGGTTGGCATATTCGAGCAAAATATCCAAGTTATATTGCTGTGCTAAATCTCGGAATTCTTTACCTTTTGAATCGCCAATCAGACTAGAGATTTTATTCCAGCGATGTTCTTGCTGTTGAACCTGCTGGATTTGCTCGGCAAATTTTTTTGTTTCTCAATGCTACGCTGATGTAACTCAAGTTGAACTTTTAATTGATCTCGCTGATCTGTTGCTTGCTGCAAAATTTCTTGATTGGTATTTATCAATTCAGTGAGTTGTTCAACCTGAATATTCGGTTCTGATTGAAGATGTGTATTCAACTGTTCTTGGATAGTTCTTAGTGCAGAATTTGCTTCACTGAGCGTACGATCTGCTTGTTGTATTGCACTCCGAATCTGCTGTTCTTGGGCTGATGAAATCGCAAGTAATTCGTTGAGTTGATCTTCTGCAAAATTCTGATGTTGAGCTAACCAACTGTTAATTTCAGTTTTACATTGCTCCAAAGACTCATGATTCTGTTGCTGTTGTGATTTGAGTTGTTCAAGTTCATTTTTCTGTTGTTCAAAATTTTGACGAGCCTGTTCAAAACTCTGCTTTAACTGCTGATATTGGTTTTGTAATTGCTGACGTTGTTGATCATGCTGTTGTAACCATTCATTGGCTTTGATTTTAGTTGAACCTGTCATGGTCAAGATTAGTTGATTGGCAGCATCAGTATTTTGTTTGCCTTTAATTTCGATGTCTTTTAGCTGCTGTGCACATTCAACTTGTTGGGTGGTAAGTCCTGCCAAATTGCTCTTTAATAAAATTAGCTGCTGATCGAATTGGTCTTTCTGTTTGGTGAGTGATTCCGCATGTTCTATTTGTTGGCTGCGTTGTTGCAATGCTTGTAAGACTTGTGGTGAGAATGACACGCCTTGCTTAGACCAAGAAGTTTTATCGTCTATATTGAGACAGTCCACGATATGATGAATCTGTTGTTGTAAGTGTTGTACGGTCTCAAGTTGATGACGGGTATTCTGAATATTTTGATTGAGCGTATGCTGATCTTTATTGGCTTGGTTAAGTTGTTGTAATTCCTTTTCAAGCTGTTGTTGAGCCTGCGTCGACTCTAAAACGAATGTTTGCGTCTTATTCGTGATGTCATGCTCACTGAGATTGAAATCGAGTTTAATATTCGTTTGTAATACATGCTTCTGTAACACCTGCTCATGTGTTTTTAATTTTTCATTCAACTGCTGTAACTGTTGTTGCAATTGAGTTTGTTCAGTATGGCTTTGGGTGAATTGTTGTTGTGTTTTTTGCCAAAGCTGGAAAAGCTGTTGTTCTTGTTGAGTTGCTTGTTGTTCTTGTTGTTGCTGTAGTTCATACAGCGCTTTAGAGATTTGGCTTTCATCATCAAGATAAGGATGCTCGGTACTGCCACAGACTAGACAGGCTTCGCCGGGTTTGAGTTCAGCACGTAGATGTTCAATATTTTCAGCATGCAGTAGACGTTGTTGTTGCAAAACCTGTTGTAGTTTCTCACGTTCAGTTTTAGCAGCATGATAATCCTGCTCAGTTTTTTTGCTGCGTTGTTCTAGCTGTTGAGATTGTGTTTGTATAGCGTCAAATTTGTTTTGCGAGGTAAGCACCTCATTTTTTAATTCAAAATAATGATGAAGTTTTTGTTGAATTACATCCAATTGATTAAGGCGAAGCTGTTGAGCTTCTTTTAATTTCGACTGTTGCTCAATACGCTGTTCAATGTGTTGGGTTGAGCCAAATTGCGCGATTAAACTGTCGAATGTATTTTGATCTTGCTCAAGTTTCGCTTGTGCTTGTTGAATAGAACCGAGCGCATTTTCTACTTTTTGATATTGCTGAATAAATTGCTTGAGTTGTTGAATATGGGCATTTAAACCTTTATCTAAAGGAGCGTATTGAGCACTGTATTTTAACTGTTCTAAGCAAGTCGTATGTTGCGCACTCAAGTTTTGGATGCTTTGTTCAAGCTGTTGTTGTTGCTCAATGAGTGGTTGCTGCTGGCTTTCCAGTTGATTCACTCGAGTTTTGGTTTTTTTATATTCTTCAGCAATATAGTCACGTTCTTGAACAAATTTACGTACTTGTGTCAGTTCAGTTTGATGCTTTTGTTCGAAATCTTGAAACTGATTGAGTGTTGTTTCTGCTTGGGTATAACGCGTTTTTTGCTGCTCAAATTGAGTTGTTAAGGCACTAAACTCATTATGCTTTTGTTGAATTTGTGGCGTGAGTTTTTGCAATGTTTTTTGCAACTGTTGTTGTTGAAATACAATAGGGCGTATCTCAGCGAACTGTTCTAATTGACCCAGTAATTGGCGATCTTTGGCAATGGTTTCTTGTGCTTTAAGTTGCTGATCAAACTGTTGTTGTTTTAATCCAATTTCATTGTTGATTTTATCTCGTTGCTCAAACCATTGCTGTTGTTGTTTGAATTGATTTTTTTCATTTTCCAAACTTTTAGTTTGTTCTTGAAGGTGTTGGAATTGCTTTTGTAGCTCAGCAAGTTCTTCATCAGAACGAATTTCAATATGACCTAAGATATTTTCCAATTGCTTGCGTTGATCAGCGATTTCTTTGGTTTTGATGTAAGCCAATTGTCCAATCTTGGCGAAAATACTGGAGTTGGTGAGATATTCTAATAATTCACCACGTTCATTATCACGTGCTTTTAAAAATGCGGTCACTTCGGATTGCGCGAGTAACACAGCACGGGTGAATTGTTCAAAACTGAGTTGGGTAATGTGTTGAATATGGGTTTCTACGGCTTTGGTTTTATCTGCAATCACCACACCATCAGTCAGGCATTTTAATGACCGTTGTACACTTTGTAGTTTGCCATTTGGGTTTTCACGGGCACGTTTAATTTCCCAACGTGCTTGATAATGTTTTTGATCCTGAGCAACAAAACACAGTTCAGCAAAACCATGTCCCGTCCCACGACGTAATACCGTCAAAGGGGAATTGGTCAGTAGCTCTGAACCATCAACATCGACCAGTTTGCCATCGCTCGATTTAAGACGAGGAATTTGATTGAACAAAGCTAAACACATTGCATCGAGTAGTGTAGATTTACCTGCGCCGGTTTTTCCGACAATGGCAATTAAACCTGCACTTGCCAGTGGTTCGCTTTCAAAATCAATAAAATGTTCACCTGCAAGAGATGCCAAATTTTTAAGTCGAATCGATAAAATTTTCACGGCAAATCCTTAAACAGTCTGATCATCTTCTAGTTGTTTTTGTGCTTCAGCAACGAGGCTCATAAAGTCCTTAATCACTTCACTATCACTGTCATATCCTTTTTTCTCCCAAATTTGTTGGAAAAGCTTTTCAGGTGTTGGTGGTTCTAAATTGACACTTTGCTTAGTTTCAGTTGAGTTTTCAGTAGACAAATACTGTCTTGAAATGCGTACTAAGCGATAACGATCTTTAGGGAGCGCATCTTCAAATTGTTGTCTTAAATTGGGTTGTGGTGGCGTAGCGGTGTGGTATTCGATATCGACATATTCACGATGGTCAATGTTTTCGATGGGTTCATTTGGTAAATTTTTAAGACGCTGCATGACTTCATTCAATTCGCCTTTGATTTTATGCAACTGAATTGATCGTGGAATCGCAATGGCGTCAAAAGAAAATTTATTTTCAACATTTGCTGAGTCAATTGTGACATCAACTACTTGGTGCTTGTAGTTGATTTCACTAAATGAAAGTGGGATCGGTGAGCCGCTATAGCGAATATGTGGATGTTGAACTTTCTGTGGTTTATGCAAATGCCCAAGAGCCACATAATCAATACTGTCATCGAATAAAGCAGTCGAAAGTGCTTCTTCATTGCCAATAATAATTGGTCGCTCTGAATCAGAGGTTTCTCCACCTTGCATATGTGCATGTGACATTAAAATCAGTGCTTGGTCATCTGTTTTACGACGTTTAGCTTCTTCAATTAATTGTTGATGTAAATAAGCAATCGCATTTTGGCTGTTGGTGGTGTGTTCATTAAACCCAGTGATTTCTGCTGAACGCAAGAAAGGTAGGGCAATACACCATGCCACAATCTGTTTTTGCTCATCATAAATCGGTAAAATTAAACGCTCCAAGTCGAGGCTTTTGTCTTGATTCCAACGAATCACTCCGACGGTTTTGGCATTATATTTTTCTAATAAAGGCTCAACTTGTTCGATGCGATAACCTGAGTCATGATTACCTGCAATCATTAAAGTTTGCATTTGTGGCGCAAGATCATGTGCATCGGCAAGGAATTGATAAAGTTGTTTTTGTGCTTGTGAGCTGGGATTGATGACATCAAAAATATCACCCGCGATCAGTAGCGCATGCGGTTGTTTTATTTTGATCTGTTCCAGTAACCATGCAAGAAATTGTTCATGTTCATATTGGCGTGAGTGGTTATAAAAAAACTGTCCCAAATGCCAGTCAGACGTATGAAAAAAACGCACAGTCATGAAATAGAAAATCCCTATTTTTGAATAGGGATAAGGTAGCATAAATTGGTACTTAAAATAGGATCGTGTTATCTGAATGTGTGAGGGAAGATCAAAACCATAAAAATAAAAGCCCCAAATTATTTACATAATTTAGGGCATTTTGCTGTCAGATTAATGATGCATATCACTTTCCATTTTCCACGGTAAAGTGCTTGGTGAAATATGCAAGAAGTGAAGATATTTCTCAAACTGATTTAAAATATCATTGATGAGAGAGCTTTGATCAAAACCATAAACATCATACGCTCGACCACCACGAAGTAAGAAAACCTCAGCGCGATAATATTTTTCTTGATCAGCGTATTCCTTACGCTTCAAGTCTTTCATATAGCTTGGAATCGTATATTCACACATCCTAATCTCGTAGATAAATTCAACATTATCGAGTTCGGATAGTCTGAGTTGTACTCGCGTATTGACTTCATCGTAAATCACTTCAAATGGCCAATCTTTGTCTTGGAAACCTTGTTTTACTGCTTCCATACTTTGATAAGCTGTCGTTGCGATAAATTGGCTCACTTGGTGCTGAGTTGGGAACGTTACAAGACAGTGTAGACGACGTTGAATTAAGGATTCAGTGTCATCACTTTTTTCAGGGGCGTGTTGGGTCGGTTGATGATGAATTAAGCTTGCATTGCGATGTTGTTCAATCACCAAGGCTCGGCACATTCCAATAATTGCAATCAACATAATGATGGTAAAGGGCAGCGCACTGACAATAGAGGCCGTTTGTAAAGCCGTTAAACCACCAGCAAGTAGTAATGCCGAAGCAATTAATCCTTGTGTGGTCGACCAGAAGATACGTTGCCAAATCGGAGTATCGGTTACTCCGCCAGAGGCAAGGGAATCAATCACTAATGAGCCTGAGTCTGCTGAGGTTACGAAGAAAGTAATAATCAAAATAACACTGAGAAAGGATAATAAAGACGTGAGTGGTAAATGTTCATAGAGCTTAAATAAGGCAATTGCTTTATCTTGTTGAACATCTTGCACCAGTGAGCGATAACCCTCGACCATAATCAAATGCAGAGCGGTATCACCGAAGACGGAAAACCATAAGAATGTAAAAAAGGTTGGAATGAGCATGATCCCAACAATAAACTGTCGAATGGTTCGTCCACGACTAATCTTCGCAATAAAGATACCAACAAATGGTGCCCATGAAATCGTCCAGCCAAAGATGAATAAAGTCCAGTTTCCGATCCAGTCATTTGAGGTATAGGCTTGTAAACTAAAAGTGCGTTCAACTAAATTACTGAGATAGCTCCCTGTATTTTCAACAAATGTTTGTAAAATAAATAAGGTTGGGCCAACAATAAATACAAACAACATGAGCGCAACAGCAAGTCCAATATTAATAATGGAGAGTCGCTTAATGCCTTTATCCATACCTGCAACAACGGAAAAAGTTGCCAACAGCGTGATAATTAAAATGGTTGCAATCTGCACAGGCGTGCTAATTGGGATAGAAGGGAATAAGTAATTCATCCCCGTATTAATTTGCGTTACAGATAATCCTAAGGTCGTGGCAATCCCAAATAAAGTACCTAAAATTGCAAAGGTATCGACGGTATGTCCCATCCAACCATTAATTCGATTTCCAATTAAGGGAAATAGCGTTGAGCGCATCGCCAGTGGTAGGCCATGACGAAAAGTGAAATAGGCAAGTGATAAGCCAACCACGCCATAGATGGCCCAAATATGGAAACCCCAATGGAAATAGGCGATTTGCATGGCTTGTTTGGCGGCATCTATGCTTTCTGGTGTCCCTTGAGGTGGCTGACTAAAATGCAAAACAGGTTCGGCCACCCCAAAGAATAAAAGCGCAATACCATAACCTGCTGAAAATAGCATCGCGAACCATGATAAAAAACTATATTCTGGCTCAGCGTGATCAGGGCCTAATCTGATATTTCCCCAGTTACTCATTGCGATCCCAACAATAAAAATAAGAAATGTTGCGACGGCTAACATGTAGAACCAACCAAAAGTATGGGTTACATAGTTAAGAACTTCTGAGAAAAATTGACCTGCTAATTCTGGATTACTGATTGTTCCAAATAGCACGAAGACAATAACGATAACGGCTGGAATAAAAACAGGAAGTAAGATTGCTGTTTTAAAAAATCCTTTTGTTTCTGTTGTGGAAGTCATACAAAACCATTCCTTTCGATATTTTTCTTAAATTTTTTAAGTCGATAGAGGGTTCGTATAACATCATTGATAGATGATAATGCGTTTGAATCTATAAGAATAAGTGTGTGCTTTGCTCGACATCATTTTCTTCATATTGACTATAATAACGTCAAAATGATGATGCGACAAATCAGTGCACATGGTTGAAATGGTCAGGCGAAGTTAAAAGTTGATCCGTTTAGTTTGAGAATTCAGACATATTTTTATATTGATTTTATCGAGCTAAATTTTGAAAAGCTAAATTAAATCAGTATCTAATGAAGTTTGTATTAAAAAAAATCACTGTTTATTCATTTTCCTAATCAATGCAAAAATACCTAAAATATGATGATTGAACTACTTTTAATTAAATCAAAAAAAGAGTTGTGTTTAAGCCAAAAAATCTACAAGACATACATTGAAGATATTTAAACCATCAATTAGTTTATTACCGAGATGATGATTACAAAGAGGAAAATAAAATGAGCTTAGGAAAAGTAAGCCGAGAAATAATGGGACATATTATGTTGATCGGCTTAGATCGGGTCGCAAAGCGTAATGCTTTTGACAGTCATATGATTGCCGATTTATCCCTAGCCTTAACTGAATATGAAAATAATCCTGAATTGCGTTGCGCCGTGATTTTTGCACATGGTGATCATTTCACGGCGGGTTTAGATCTGGTCGAATTACAACCGAAAATTCCACAAGGAATTTTTAATTTTGAGGAAGGTCAAGTAAATCCTTGGGGTGTGAGTGGACGACATAGAACGAAACCTATTGTTGTCGCCGTACAAGGCTTTTGTTATACCGCAGGCGTTGAGTTAATGCTCAATGCTGATGTAGTGATTGCAAGTGAAGACACCATATTTGGACAGCTTGAAGTATTACGTGGAATTATGCCATTTGGTGGAGCGACGGTAAGATTTGTACAAGCAGCAGGCTGGCAAAAAGCGATGCCATATTTGTTAACGGGTAAGACCTTTGACACTCAAACAGCAGATAAACTTAATTTGCTTTCGGAGATCGTTGAAAAAGGTAAACAGCTAGATCGCGCTATCGAGGTAGCTCAAGAAATTTGTATTGCCGCACCTTTGGCAGTACAGGCCTTATTGGCATCAGCAACCGATGCTGTAACCGAAGGACAGATGTTTGCATTTCAGAAAATGGATAGTTATCTCAAACCGTTATTTTCATCTCAAGATGCCCAAGAGGGTGTAAGGGCTATGCTTGAAAGACGATTACCTGATTTTAAAGGAAAATGAATTTTAAATTTTTCTGATTCGTCATATAACATATTGGGGTGACAGGTTTATTTGGCATTTTCATCGACCTCGCAAATCCCAAATACATTGTGATCCAAATCGAGAAAATAGCCTTGCCAGCAACGATTTGGAATCGCAAATTTTGGCATAGCAACAGTACCGCCTAAACTTAAGATTTTATTTGCCGTTTCATCAAAGTTTTCAACTTGAATGGAGCAAGTAAAGGCATTGGTACCACATTCCATAGGTGGTATGGCAACAGGACGTTGTAATAGACCACCGTGAATTCCATCTGTTTCGATACGATAATATTCAATTGGAAGCCCCTCATTTTTTTCGAAGTGCCAATCAAATACAGATTGATAAAAATGAATGTCACGCTTTGGATCTGAAGACTGAATTTCAAAATAAATAAGATGATTCATATTTTTATCCTTGTTATTTTTGTTGATGATAAAAATAAAAACCGACGATTCGAGTGATGAGAAATCGTCGGTCAAAATCTTTATTAAAGGTTTTGGCTGCTAACAAAACCTTTGCCAAAGATGGAGAGTCATAATGAAAGGTCACCGAAAAATATTGCGGATGCCGTGCAATGAACATTCGGTTGCTGCGACCTTGTATCCTATATAACGCTGCTCGATGAGGATTGGTTGACATAAAAATGAAAAAAAAGAGAAAAAAATTTATAATTATTTTCCAAAGCCGATTCTATTAGGTTTATCTTTATGATTTCATTGCGTTTGTACTATATTTGGTTTTTTATTATTTGTCTGCTTGCAACTTTGATAGCTGGTATCTTGGCTGCAATTTTACCGAATAGTGTAGGCGGTGTGTTAACAGCGATTCCTTATTTGATTGCGATTATTTTTGTTTTATTCAGATTTCTAAAAAAACAGCGTCGAGCACCAACACCACAAGAGAAAAAACGATTAACGCTGGGCTTTACTTTGATCTTTTGGGGGTATAACGCTTGTGGTTTATTGCTTGGTTTATTTATCTTTGCACGTAAAGACCCTGAAATTTGGCAGAACTTTTTATTGTATTTAAAACAACCTGCATTTTTATTGACGGTTTTAGCCACGTGGTTCGTCATTGCCGTTCCATTATTTTTGATTACTTTTTGGTTTTATGGCCCACAAGCTCAACGAATGGCGAACAAGATGTTTAATACGCACTAAAAAAGTTCACTTGTAATTCACTTTTATTTTGCTAAGACTACAAATACACATAATTTTTGATAGGTCGTGAGATGCAAAAATTGACTGTATTGGTAACGGGAGCAAGTGGTTTCATAGGTTCCCATCTTTTAGCTTATTTATTGGAAAGACAATATAAAGTCATCGCATTGACGCGGCAAAGGAATAAATCATCGGATCATCCTGATCTGTATTGGGTGAATCATTTTGAGCAAATAGAGACGACACAAATTGATTATGTTGTAAATCTGGCAGGGGAGAATATTGGCGCTAAGCGTTGGACTGAAAGTCGTAAACAACAGCTGATTGAAAGCCGTGTTGCAATGACGCAAAAGCTGTATGAATGGCTAGATGTACATCAAATCTTCCCCAAGTGCATTATTTCTGGTTCTGCAATTGGTTATTATGGCATTGATCCAAATGAGCGATGGATGGTGAGTTGCGATGAAAATACACCGCCCCAAGCGATATTTATGTCTGAACTTTGCCAAAAATGGGAGCAAATGGCGCTCAAATTCACTGCACAAAACACCAAAATCATTCGTTTGGGGGTTGTGTTTGGTCATGGTGGAATTCTGCCGCAAATGTTACTGCCCATTCGTTTAAATACAGTGGGACGAATTGCATCTGGAAGACAGCCGATTGTATGGATTCATATCCAAGATGTGCTAAGCGCAATCGAATTTTTATTCACATCTGATCAAGCACAAAAAGTCTATAATTTGGTTGCACCTGAGCAATCAAATCAGCAGCAATTTGTAAAAGTTGCGGCAAAAATTTTAAAGCGTAAGCCACTGCTGCCAATGCCAAAATGTATTTTTGAATTGATGTTAGGTGAACAGTCTCAATTGATTTTAAATGGTCAATTTGTTGAACCCAAAGCTTTGGTTGAGTATGGTTTTCAATTCCAATACCCAACGCTTGAATCAGCCCTCAAAGACATTTTAACTCGTCATCAATAATGTTTTTTCTAAGCGGCTAGGTGAATAGGCGCTGGGATTGACAATGGTATTTTGTTCTAAAATCAATTGGCGTAGTAAAAGGGCAGAGCCAGAACCCATACATAGTCCGTTGCGAAAATGTCCAAAGTTTGCCCAAAGGTTTTCGATATCAGGCATTTTACCAATATATGGAATCCCTCTAGGCGAGCTTGGGCGTAGACCAGCCCAACGCTTTACAATCGGGAACTGCGCAAGTTCGGGCACCATTTCTAAGCAAGCGTCTAAAATATTCTGTTGCGTCGACATATCTGTGTTGGTATCAAAACCAACTTCCGCCATGCTTGAGCCACATACGATATGCCCATCTTGGCGAGGAATCAGATACATCACACGATTCATGCACATGGTAGGTAACCAGTTTTCGGGTGTTTTGAATAATAGCATTTGTCCTTGAACTGGATGAACTGGAATTTCTCGTTGCACTTGTTCTAGCCAATACTGACTCCATGCGCCTGAAGCCAGTACCACATGGTCTGCATAAAAACGCTGTCCATCATTGAGTTGTATGCCCTGTACTTTATGATTTTGAATCAGTAGCTTTTCAATTGGACAATGTTCAAAAAATTGAACGAGGGGATGTTGTTTTAAATAGTGAATCAGTGATTGCAATAATCGTGGATTGCGTACATTGGATAGTTGTGGGAAATAAATCGCTTGTTGAAATTGTGCCGAAATATGCGGATTAACCTGTTCTAATTTTTCTCTATTTAATAAATGAGCCTGTTGCATATGTTCATTAAATTGAGTTGCATAATCAAGACCAACTTTAAAATCTTCCTGATCAAAAATCAGCATGCCTGTATCGTGGATTTGAAAGTCGATTCCTGTAATAGGGAGTAGCTTTTCATTCCATATTTGGTAGAGGGGTTTACCATATTGAGCAAGTTGATTGACCTCTGGTGCATATCGCCAAGGGTACATCGGAGAAAGGATTCCTCCACCTGCCCAAGAAGCAGCTTGGCCTGCTTGTTGTTGATCAAAAATGTCGACTGAGCAGCCTTGTTCAACAAGTTCTAGTGCGGTCATTAATCCACTGATACCCGCACCAATGATGGCGATATGCATAAAAATCTAAACCAAAGTCATAGTTTAATTTCAGCTTAATTTAAACTATTTTAGAATTACTATTAATGATATGCATGGCGGAGTTTTGCCGAGTTCTCATTATATTTTAGGATAAGCCTTCGGCTGGACTTACTTTGGTTTCGCCCAAAGTAAGCAAAGGCATTGTCATCCGCAAAACTCGTTGTTTACCATCAACTCGTTTAGTTAATCGCAGAAACATCATTCTTTTAATGTTGTCCTGTCTCAACCAATTGCGGATGACGTTTCCGAGTATCCAATTTCAGTATGAGGTTTTATACCAAAATCAGATCAATCATTTCATCTCTTTCAGTTTACGCGCTGCATCTTCAGCGAAATACGTCCAAATCCCATCAGCACCAGCACGACGGCAGCACATTAACGACTCTAAAATGACACTTTCAGATAACCAGCCATTTTGAATCGCACCCGCAAGCATGGCGTACTCACCACTGACTTGATAGATGAAAGTTGGCACACCAAAAGTATCTTTTACTTCACGGACAATATCTAAATAAGGCATACCGGGTTTGACGATCACCATGTCTGCACCTTCTTGAATATCAAGGGCGATTTCATGCAGTGCTTCTGCACGGTTGCCGACATCCATTTGGTAATTATATTTATTGCCGCCTTTTAGGTTGCTAGCAGAACCAACTGCATCACGGAATGGGCCGTAGAAACTTGAGGCATATTTAGCTGAATACGCCATGATATTGGTATAAATAAAATTATTCTGCTCAAGTGCTTGGCGAATCGCACCAATGCGACCATCCATCATATCACTTGGTGCAACAACATCTGCACCCGCAGCTGCATGGCTAAGTGCTTGCTTTACGAGGCATTCAACTGTTTCGTCATTAAGTACATAACCTGTATCATCAATGATACCGTCCTGACCATGTGTTGTATAAGGATCAAGTGCACCATCAGTAATGAGTACCATTTCTGGCAATTCTTTTTTTAGTAAGCGACAGGTTGTTTGTACTAAACCATTTTCATCCCATGCCGCTTCCGCTGTTAGGCTTTTGTCTTCTTGTGGCGTGACTGGAAATAATGCAAGCTTTGATACGCCCAGTTCCAATAAGCTTTCTGCTTTTTTTAACAGCAAGTCAGCTGATAAGCGTTGCACATTTGGCATGCTTGGAATGTCTTGCGTTTGTTGCTGTCCCGGTAATACAAATACTGGATAAATCAGGTGATTTGCTGTGAGTTGTGTTTCACTGACCATGGCACGAAGTTGGTCATTTTTACGGATACGGCGCATGCGCGTCGCTGGGAAAGCTGGGCGATTGAACGTATAAGTCATAACAATCTCGATGTTCAGTATTACACTATAGGAATAATTGAATCATTTAAGTCATGCTAGGGGAGAAAACTTAGCGGCTTAGATCAATTGAAAAACCTAGCTATTGTAGCCCCATATTTTAAAGTTTGTGCAAAATAATGGGGCATTTATCGTTCCCTTGGATGTTAGCAGCGTATGAATGATGTAAAGAGAAACTGGACTGGAAATATTCAATTAGGTGCAAAGGCAGATCATGACGTGGTCTTGAAGCAGCTTTGTAAAGCATTTAATGCCTGTCCTTTTTTTAAGTACAGTGGCATGGTCATGCGTGTCGTTGATGATCAGATCGAAGGATATTTTGAAATGCAGCCTGAGTTGGTCGGGAATGTCGCATTTCAAATTCTACATGGTGGAGTTGCTGCAACAATGTTAGATAGCATTGGTGGTGTGGTTGCTATGGAACAGCTCTATCGCCGTGCAACACCTGAGGATTTACCCGATACCATCAAAAAAGTGTCACGTTTGGCGACAGTTGATATGCGTGTGGATTATCTTGCGCCGGGTCGTGGAAAATATTTTATTGCTCGAGCAGAAACTTTACGTTTAGGACGTAAAGGTTGCACGATGAGAATGACGATGGTCAATGATGAAGGGAAACCAATTGCAACAGCAATCGCTTCATATGCATTTTAAAAAAATAGACCAATAATTAAAGCGTCTCAGACGCTTTTTTTATATTTGTATATAAGTTTTGCCGAAAATAATTATCAAAATATAAGAATTGAACGCACCAGTTATTTTTTTATTCTCGCTATGTGATTTTTTGTCGTTAGAATGCTTTTAAATTTTTTGCTCGAATTTTGATCTATGGTTTTAACATTCGGTTAAGTTTTTAAAAATAGACTGATCGGCTGATTAAACCAAAAGTTAAAATTTTCTTTAATTTTCAGGAATAACTTATGAGTGACGCCCAAGCGAATCAACAAGATGCTGCTTTAAATTCGGCATCAGATGATGCAATGAAAGCAAAACGTAAAAAGTTTTTAGGATTTTTTGCACTCATTCTTATTCTTGCAGCAATTTTGTATGGCATTTGGGCGATTTTCTTTAACCATTCTGTGGCCACAGATAACGCTTATGTAGGGGCGGAAACTGCACAAATCACTTCGATGGTGAATGGTCAAGTTGCTGATGTATTGGTTAAAGATACACAACAAGTGAAAAAGGGTGATGTACTGGTTCGCATTGATGAGCGTGATGCCAAAATTCAATTGGCACAAGCTCAAGCTGAATTGGCAAAAGCGCAACGTCAATACAAACAGAGTCAGGCAAACAGCAGCTCACTTAACTCGCAAGTTGTGGTTCGTAATGATGAAATCACTAGTGCCCAAGCGCAGGTAACTAAAGCACAAGCTGATTTTGATCGTGCAACGCTAGAATTAAAACGCCGTAATGAACTGGCAGCTTCTGGCGCAATTTCAAAAGAAGAATTAAGTAAAGCACAAAGTGCTGTATCAACAGCAAAAGCAAGTTTGGATTTAGCGCAGGCTGGATTGGCTCAGGCTACGTCAAGCCGTAAAGCAGCTGAAAGTACTTTGGCCGCAAATGAAGCATTGATTCAAGGAGTCAATGAATCATCTACGCCTGATGTTTTGGTTGCTCAAGCCCATGTTGAACAAGCTAAATTGGACTTAGATCGTACTGTGATCAGAGCACCAGTCGATGGTGTTGTAACACGTAAAAATATCCAGATTGGACAGCGTGTAGCGCCCGGTACAGTGATGATGTCAGTGGTTCCTGTTGCTGCGCTTTATGTTGATGCGAATTATAAAGAAAGCCAACTTGCGAAAGTAAAAGCAGGGCAGAAAGTTACACTCAAATCTGATTTATACGGTGATGATGTTGTTTACCATGGTGTTGTTCAGGGCTTCTCTGGCGGTACAGGTGCAGCATTTGCTTTGATTCCGGCTCAGAACGCAACTGGTAACTGGATTAAAGTCGTACAGCGTTTACCTGTACGTATTTCTCTAGATCCAAAAGAGCTTGCTGAACATCCACTGCGTGTCGGCTTGTCGATGGAAGCGGATATTGACCTTGCATCGAAGTAATTAGCCATGAAAACGCAAACACCTTTTGCAGAACTGAGTGGTGGCCGATTACTGCTTGCAGCATTTGTTATCGCACTCTCAAACTTTATGGTGGTCTTAGATACCACCATTGCCAATGTATCTGTACCCCACATCACAGGGAACTTAGCTGTTTCAAGTTCACAAGGGACTTGGGTTATTACGTCCTATGCTGTGGCTGAAGCAATTTGTGTTCCTTTAACTGGCTGGTTGGCTGGACGTTTTGGGACTGTTCGGGTCTTTGTCTTTGGACTGATTGGTTTCACTATTTTTTCATTCCTCTGTGGTTTAGCGACCTCACTGGAAACGTTGGTATTTTTCCGTATAGGTCAAGGGCTTTGTGGTGGTCCACTGATGCCACTCAGTCAAACCTTGCTCATGCGTATTTTCCCTCCAGAAAAACATTCACAAGCCATGGGAATGTGGGCAATGACCACTGTCGTTGGCCCAATTTTAGGCCCGATTTTGGGTGGCTTAATCAGTGATAATTTGTCGTGGCACTGGATTTTCTTTATTAACATTCCTGTTGGTATTTTCTGTGTTTTAGCTGCGATACGCTTGCTATCTGTTGCTGAAACCAAAACTGAAAAATTACGTATTGATGCCATTGGCTTGGGCTTATTGGTGTTGTGGATTGGCGCATTGCAACTCATGCTTGATCTTGGGCATGAGCGGGATTGGTTCAATAGCAGCAGCATTATTATGCTTGCTCTGATCGCTGTTGTTGGCTTT
Source organism: Acinetobacter sp. NBRC 100985 (assembly GCF_000241225.1). Classification (NCBI taxonomy): domain Bacteria; kingdom Pseudomonadati; phylum Pseudomonadota; class Gammaproteobacteria; order Moraxellales; family Moraxellaceae; genus Acinetobacter; species Acinetobacter sp. NBRC 100985. Next base: position 322,424 of record NZ_BAEB01000021.1, read on the forward strand.
ATCGTGTTTATGATATGGGAGCTGACTGAGAAGCATCCTGTGGTCAATCTCTATGTATTTAGGCATCGGGGATTTGCAGTTTCTGTGCTCGCACTGGCTTTTGGCTTTGGCTCATTCTTTGGCAGTATTGTCTTGATCCCGCAATGGTTACAGATCAATTTGGGTTATACCGCAACATGGGCAGGTTATCTCACCGCCACGATGGGATTTGGTAGTTTAACCATGTCGCCTATCGTTGCGAAACTGGCAACGAAATACGATCCACGAGCATTGGCAAGTTTTGGTTTAGCTTTGCTCGGTGTTGTTACCGTCATGCGTATGTTTTGGGTGACCGATGCAGACTTTATGGCCTTGGCATGGCCGCAGATTTTGCAGGGCTTTGCTGTACCGTTTTTCTTTATTCCGCTGTCGAATATTGCAATGGGATCGGTATTACCATCAGAAATGGCTTCTGCCGCAGGTTTGATGAACTTTTTACGGACCATGGCAGGGGCTATTGGTGCATCGATTGCAGTGACAATTTGGGATGATCATACCAAAGTGGCGCGTAGTGAAATGGTTAATTCTTTACATCCACAAGAAGTACAAAATAGCTTGCTTCAAAATGGATTCTCTCCAGATGCAACACTGGGTGTGATTGCGAATTTAGTCGATAAAGAGGCAATTACCATATCAGCCAACCATGTATTTATGCTTTTGGCATTGGTATTTATATTTGCGAGTGCATTCATTTGGTTGAGTCCAAAACCGAAACCGATCTCAGGTGGACCTGCACCACATTAACTTAGATGAAAATAGGTTGTTGACTATAAAAAAACTCGGATATTTAATCCGAGTTTTTTATTTTTCTACTTTTTATTTTCATTGTAATTTTTTTATCAAAAAGTACTTTTTGAGAGAGGAAAATCAAAAGACTTGGAAAGTGTTTTTTAGCGTCAATTTAAAGGTTTTGGGTGTAAAATATACTAAATTTGCATTTTTTTAGTGAAAAGCTTGATTAATCGAAATTATAGGCGTATAAAGCATAACCTCTGGTGCGGGATGGAGCAGTCTGGTAGCTCGTCGGGCTCATAACCCGAAGGTCGTTGGTTCAAATCCAGCTCCCGCTACCAATTTATTTATTTGAATTTTGCTCTGTGATGTTTTAAATATTGCTGATGGTCATAATCACTTTGGCAATGAAATTAGCTTAAATAACCCTAAATAAAGCTAAAATTATTAGATTCTAGAAATGTTGTTATCCTCTCTCATTTGTCTAATCTTGTAGTAAATCAAAATCGATCACTTGAGCTCAGTAATGAGTGATTCTGTCGTGAAAATTATCAATGAATGGCGTATAGCCAAAGCCGTGAATGGCAATGAAATATCTGTACAAATTATCCCACTTAAACGTCAACAAAATACGTTGGAAGGTTTTAAATGGGTTGAAGTTGGGAAAAAAGTTCTACTAGAGTCTGGTCAAGAAATTGACTTTAATTTAGATGGAAATAGCTTCTATACTTCGGTGAATCAGCTTTATCGATTGACATAAAAATTTCACATAGCTGTAGTACTTATTAAATGAAAATAGGCTGATTGAAAGCATCACGGTCTAATTTTATTTATATTCAAACAAGATATTTGAAGGTACAGCAGGCATGAGTGAAACAATCAATGGTACAGTAAAATGGTTCAATGAAAAGAAAGGATTTGGATTTATTCAATCTGATTCTGGCCAAGAAGTGTTTGCCCATTTTAGTGAAATCCAAAGTAAAGGCTTTCGAGCACTACAAGAAGGGCAACGCGTAACATTTACGTTAGGTGAGGGGCAGAAAGGGCCAGTAGCTAAAACAATTACTGTGATCTAAGGCATTAGATCACAATAAAAAAGCTCACATTAGGTGGGCTTTTTTATCGTCTGTTGTTTTATTTTCACTTTTTATGAAGCCTTGATTGAAGCTTCTACTGTATTAGAGCGATTTCGATAGATAAAGGCTCGCTAACTATATCCTTTATGTTCTAGGTGGAAATTAGGTGACATCCAACGTATTGACTGTCTCAATATGCTAGACAGACACGAGACAGCCTCATTTTGAAGCTGTCTCAAATGCTTTTGGACTTATCCCATTGGGATATGAATGACATCTGGTTCGTTTTTTAGTTTTGGTAAAGCGAGATTGATTAAAGTAAGTGTTGAAAGTGAAGTTAAAAGCATCAGCAGAACTTCCAATGAGTTACTTAGTACAAATAGAAGGGAATAAAATACAAAAAAGCACATCAAGCTGATGAATGTATTTTTAAAATACAATGAGATGAAGACTGAATATAAGAATGAAGAAAAGAATAAATTAAAGTTTTTATTCATTCCGAGCTTATCAAAAAATATAATAACGAGAAAAATTATTACAACTGAGAAAGCAAAAATAAAAAGATTTTTGAAGATATTCATTCTTATTCCTCTGTTTTAAAGCATAAAAAAATCCCCACATATAAGGGCCTCATCTTAAAGGGGGATTAGGGAATACACTTTGTTTTAAATAAGCCTTTATGTTTGATTTTTCGTCTAAAATTATCATGGCTAATCATTTTAAACTTAATGAAAAATAATGGATTATCAAAAGCTTGGTGTATGAGAAAATTATAAGTATTCAAAAAAATATCGGTATAATCTTTGGCTTACATAACTATGAGAAATTTCTTACATTTGATTAAAAATTGGTCAAAATGTTAATGCTATATTTTATTAATATTGTTAAATATCAGTATCTTGTATTTAATCTGTTAAATTTCAACAAAAGATCATTAATAATTCTTAACATAGGTGCTATTTTTAGTATACAAAATAAATTTGAAATTAAAAATAGCTTTATAAAACAAAAATATGTATCCTGTTTTTTAAGTTTTCTAATAAAGCTTATTCAAAATTCCACTCCCGCATTGTACATACGAGAAATAAATGAAAATCCAGTTGTGCTATGCAAGCCTGCGACAAGGTCATGCAAATGATTTGATAGATGATTTAAGTGATATCTTGTCTATAGCTAGAGAATTTAACTCTAAACATCTCGTCTTTGGTGTTTTGTATTATGCGAATAATGCATTCTTTCAATGCTTAGAAGGAGAGGATTTTATCGTTTTGCCATTATTCGAAAGTATTAAAAAAGACTTCAGGCATAACAATATCATTGAATTTGAGGTCAAAAATATTGATAAATACAACTTTAAAAGTTGGTCAATGAAATACGTTCAAAAAAGTTCAAAAGTAGACATTTTTTTTAATCGTATAGGTTGTGAAGAATTTACTCCCTCGATGATTAATGAGCAAAATTTAAGTGGTCTGCTAGAGGCTTTGTTGAATGAAAACCAGACACGTGTTCGTAAAAAGGTTGGATTGAATCAACGTGGTATCCGACCATATCTATAAATCTAAGAATATCTAATTTTATCTAAAGAATTAATTTCGACCACTTTGAAGAGTTTATTTTTATAATGAATTACTTTATTGATGTATGCGTTGTCTAATTCATCCCATAAGTCGAAGTTAAAGAAATCGGCAGTTTCGGCATAGATCCACAAGTAGTTTGAAACTTTAGCTTTCTTAATAGAATCGTAAGCTGAATCTTTAACCTTTTTTAATTTATGTAGCTTTAATTCTTCATCTTGAAGAATAATCGCTTTAACCTTCAAAAATAATACCTCCAAGGCATATGTCGCAGTTATATATTATACCTGAGTGATTGTAATGCACATTTCGGAATATAAAAAATGTAAGTCAAAGAACAAGAGCAACTTAATTATAATCTTTGCAGACTACTGCATAATTGTTTTTAAACAAAGCAACTAGCATTTTGATTTATATAATGATTCCCATGCTTGATTTTATATTTGATGTAGAAAATAGATCCAATCTTTCATTTTTTATTCTGAAAATATTCAATCAGCAATTAAATTTTTGTTATGAAATAAAAACCTGTCAATAAAAAAGCCACTTTGGTAAGTGGCTCTTTTATTTACGGTATTTTGGTGGAGATGGCGGGAGTTGAACCCGCGTCCGCCAGCACTACACTCGAGAATACTACATGCTTAGATATCGTCTATTGTTTTAACACCAAGTGACCCGACGAACAGGGTACAAAGTGCGATCCTCTAAGTTTGGTATAAAGCCCCGAGGCTTGACTCTATACGGACTTGTGTGCGTGCGCTTCGGTCGGGTTCCTAGACCACAAGTATTCTAGGAAGCGGACAAGCTGCCCTTAGGCAGCTAGAGCGTAAGTTTCGTCGTTTGCGACTATTTAAATGCAAATTTTATTTACGAGAGAAAATGCGCTCTCGGCATGCATCTATGAGCTTCATCACCAGCGTCGAAGCCAATAACATCCCCATATATGTACCAGCATCATAACACAAATATAGGAAATTTAAATCTAAATCTCTAATGGAATGTATTTGTGATTGAAAAGTAGGCATTCCAAACATACGGTAGTGAAATACAGAATAATTTACGGAAAATTTACGCCTTACTCTTATTTCAATATAGAGAATTTACGCAGTCAATTTCCATACTAATACCGACTTATTTTTTAAATGGCATGTGCTATGTGGGAATTTATTTCCGTATTTATCCTTGCATTGGTTTTAGCCTACCCATTAGGAGGCTATCTTGCAGATGTGATGCAAGCTCAACCAATGAAAAGCGATCGTTTCTTTAAATGTATCGAACAACCAATTTACGCCATTTTGAATGTGAAACAAATGGGTATGAATTGGCGGCAATATTTTGCTGCGTTTGTCATCAGTAATCTTTTGTTACTTGGCATCAGCATTGTGATCTTGATGACGCAAGCTTGGTTACCGTTGAATCCAGATCGTATTCCTAATATGAATTGGCATTTGGCAGTACACACAACGATTTCATTTCTAACCAATACCAATCAGCAGCATTATTCAGGACAAGCTCAATTGTCTTATCTGTCGCAAATGACAGTAATTGTTGGTTTGCAATATTTATCTCCAATTATGGGTTTGGCTTTGTTAACAGCCATGTTAAGAGCTTTATTTTTACAGCCCAAAGATCAAGCTGCTGAAAATGTTGAACTGAAAAATGCATTGCAAATTAATCTTGGAAATTATTGGATGGATATGATCCGACCACTGTTCCGATTCTTTATTCCTTTGGGTTTAGTTTTTTCTCTATTACTGACTTTTCAAGGTGTGCCATCAACACTTTCTGCGGGTCCAACCATCCAAGTTTTAGATCAAGCAGCAGAAGTACAAACACAACATATTCCACTTGGACCTGTTGCAGCGATGGTAGCGATCAAGCAATTAGGCAGTAATGGTGGTGGTTGGTATGGTCCAAACAGTAGTGTGCCTTTAGAAAATCCAACGCCATTATCCAATATGCTGGAGATGCTTGCGATTTTACTGATTCCAATGTCGGTTGTATTTATGCTTGGTCGCTTTGTCCAACGCAAAAAATTAATGTGGATGATTTTGGGCACGATGTTATTGATGTCATTGGCTTCTACTGTATTCACATTGTGGGCTGAAAAATCTTCTTTAATCCCAAATACGGCGCTAATGGAAGGTAAAGAAGTTCGTTTTGGAGCTGAAGCCTCTGCATTATGGGGAAGTTTAACTACACAGGTGAATAATGGTTCGGTCAATATGATGCATGACTCAGCTTCGCCATTAACGGGTTTGGTTGAGTTATGCAATATGCTAATCAATGCCATTTGGGGTGGGATTGGTTGTGGTCTATTACAATTTTTTATCTATCTATTTTTAGCCGTATTTATCGCGGGTTTGATGACAGGTCGTACGCCTGAGTTATTTGGACGAAAAATTGAAGTCACTGAAATTAAGTTATTGGCATTGGTCATTCTTTTACAACCTGTGGTGATTCTTGGTTTGACTGCGATTGCTATCGCTTTCCCATCTTTAACGGGAAACTCAAACCCTGCATCACATGGTATTAGCCAAGTGTTTTATGAATATGTGTCTGCGTTTGCCAATAATGGTTCTGGTTTTGAAGGCTTAGCCGACAACACTTTATGGTGGAATCTAAGCACCAGTGTTGCGTTATTAGCAGGTCGTTATAGCGTGCTGATCATTCCAGTTTTAATTGCAGTCAGTCTAGCAACCAAACCTAAAGCAGATGAGACCAAGGGCTCATTACAGATTGAGTCGCCTACATTTGCACTGACTTTAATCGGAATTGTACTGATTTTAACGCTTTTGCAATTTATGCCAGTGTTGGTGATTGGACCAATTGCTGATTATTTATCTGTAAAGATCTAGTGGAGCAAGTACCATGAATCACTCTAATGCGACACAAATGGATATCTTGAATAAAGAAATTATTCAGCAAACCTTTTATAAATTATTACCACAGCATGCCTTTAAAAATCCTGTGATGGCATGTGTTTGGATTGGAACGGTGTTAACCATCGCGGCAACTGTGATGGGGAGCACCAGTTTTGGATTTGGTATTTTACTGAGTTTGATTTTATTGGTGACCGTTTTGTTTGCCAATTATGCAGAAGCAGTAGCAGAAGCCAAAGGACGTGGACAAGCATCTTCTTTACGGCAAGCCCGTGAAAACTTAATGGCAAATAAAATTGCTGATCTGAATGCCACAGCAACGGTGATTTCTGCAAATTTATTAAAAAGAGATGATTTGGTGATCATTAAAGCCGGTGAAATTGTGCCTGCGGATGGTGAAATTATTCAAGGTTTTGCCACCATTAATGAGTCGGCGGTGACAGGTGAGTCTGCACCTGTATTACGTGAAGCCAATACAGATCGCTCAGGTGTGATTGGTGGTACCAAAGTTTTATCTGATCAAATTATTGTTCGTGTCAGTAATGAGGCAGGCAATAGTTTCTTAGATCGAATGATCGCTTTGGTTGAGGGTGCAAACCGTCAAAAAACACCGAATGAAATTGCGCTGAGTATCTTACTGAACATCATGACCATTACTTTTATTGTTGTGGTTGCAACATTACCGTTTATTGGTTCTATGGTTGGGATCAAAATCAGTCTGGTGATGTTGATTGCGTTATTGGTCTGTCTCATTCCAACAACAATTGGTGGATTGTTGCCTGCGATTGGGATTGCAGGGATGAACAGAGCCTTAAAAGCCAATGTATTGGCGAAGTCAGGTAAGGCAGTTGAGGTTGCTGGTGATATTGATGTATTGCTGTTGGATAAAACAGGCACAATAACCTATGGTGATCGCCAAGCGACCGCTTTTTATCCATTGGCTGGTGTGAGTCCAAGTGAATTACGCCAAGCAGCAATGCTCACGTCTTTTGCTGATCCAACGCCTGAAGGTAAATCTGTAGTGTGTTTAGGTAAAGAAATGGGTGAAAGTATCCGTGAATCTAAAGATGCAGAATTTATTCAGTTTAGTGCTTCAACACGGTTATCTGGAGTTGATTTAGCGACAGGGCAAAAGATTCGCAAAGGCGCAGTGGATGCGATTCTAAAATTTACCCAACAAGAGGTTAAAGACAATATTGAGCTGAAAGCCCGTGTTGAACAAGTCGCTTCTAAAGGCGCAACACCATTGGTTGTGGCATCGAATCATTCAATTTTAGGTGTGATTGAACTTTCAGATGTGATTAAACAAGGGATTAAAGAGCGCTTTGCATTGTTACGAGAAATGGGGATTAAAACCATCATGGTGACAGGGGATAATCCATTGACCGCAGCCGCAATTGCTGCCGAAGCAGGTGTCGATGATTATATTGCTGAAGCTCGACCTGAAGATAAATTAGCTTGTATTCGTAAAGAGCAAGCCGCAGGAAAATTGGTCGCAATGGTTGGCGATGGAACCAATGATGCACCCGCTTTGGCACAAGCAGATATTGGTTTGGCGATGAACTCAGGTACGCAAGCTGCAAAAGAAGCAGGAAATATGGTCGATCTAGATTCTGATCCAACCAAACTGCTTGATGTAGTAGAAATTGGCAAGCAGCAGTTGATTACTCGAGGCGCTTTAACCACATTTTCTTTAGCAAATGATGTGTCTAAATACTTTGTGATTTTACCTGCATTGTTCGCCGTTGCGATTCCTCAGCTTGATGTCTTGAATATTTTACAGTTGAGTAGTCCAAGTAGTGCGGTGATTTCTGCATTGATTTTCAATGCAATGATTATTCCGATGTTGATTCCTTTAGCGCTGAAAGGGGTGCAATTTAAACCTGCCAGTGCCTTACAGCTATTGCGTCGTAATATGCTGATCTATGGCGTAGGGGGTGTGGTTTTTCCGTTTATTGCGATCAAATTGATTGACCTTGTTGTGTCGTTGTGGATTTAGGAGTGCATCATGAATACATTAGAAAATCTTCCCCTATCGACTGAAGCACAATCCTTTTTTCGGTCTAGTCTGGGTTTAGTACTGGTTGGGTTCTTGGTCGCAGGTGTATTGTATTGCAGTGTCAGTGTATCTTTGGCTCAATTGTTATTTCCAAAACAGGCCAATGGTAGTGTTATCGAGTTAAATGGAAAAATTGTCGGGTCAAGCTTAGTGGGACAGAATTTTGTGAGTGAACAATATTTCCATAGTCGTCCAAGTGCTGTGAATTATAATGTGGATGGTGTAGCGGGCAGTAACTTGGCAGTATCTAATCCTGAATTGCAAAAGCAAATTAAAGAAAGAACCTTGCAGTTTGCTCAAAGCAATCAAATTGTTGAGCAACAAGTACCACCAGAAATGATCACTGCATCGGGTAGCGGGATTGATCCAGATATTTCACCTGAAAGTGCGCTATTACAGGTGAAACGTGTGGCACAACAACGTGCTTTACCCGAGCAGAAAGTCAGAGATTTAGTGCAACAACAGATTCAACCTGTTCAATTGGGCTTGTATGGGCAGGCACGAGTCAATGTGCTTCAGCTCAACATCGCTTTAGATCAATTATCATCAACCTCACGTTGATAGAGCTGAGCCTATGCAGATCGACCGAAATAACAAAGCAGATGCATGGTTGGCACATAGCCAACGTGAACAATCTGGACGTTTAACCATTTTCTTGGGGGCGGCACCTGGCGTGGGCAAAACCTTTGCCATGTTGTCGAGAGCACATGAGTTGATGCGACAAGGTCATCATGTGCTGGTGGGCGTGGTCGAAACGCATGGTCGAGCTGATACAGAAGCTTTGATTCAAGGGCTGAATGTTGTTCCTAAAAGGACTGTTGAATATCAAGATCGATTTTTAGATGAAATGGATCTTGATCAAATTCTGAAGTTAAAACCTGAAATTGTTTTGGTTGATGAACTCGCACATCGAAACGTGCCCAATAGTCGTCATGAGTATCGTTGGCAAGATGTGAATGAGTTATTAGATGCGGGTATTGATGTCTATAGCACATTGAATATTCAGCATCTCGAAAGTTTGAATGATGTGGTCTATCAAATCACGGGCATTCGGGTAACAGAAACGGTGCCTGATGCACTATTAAAAAGATTAAAAGATATTCGCTTGGTTGATCTGCCTGTACCAGAACTATTGGAGCGTATGAATCATGGCAAAATTTATTTAGCGGATGTCGCTCCACATGCTTTGCAAGGCTTTTTTAAGCCAGCCAATCTCACTGCTTTACGAGACCTCGCAATTCAAACGGTTGCAGGACAGGTGGATATTGATTATCGGGAGAAATTTGTAGCTCAAGGACAAATTATTCCGATTCAGAATCATGTGATGTTAGCCATCGATGGAACTGAGTTTTCAGAGGATTTAGTCAGACGAGCACATCGAATTGCTGAAAGGAGAAATGCGACTTGGAGTGTGATTTCAATTCAAAAAAGCAAAATTGAAAACAGGCAAACTTTTGCTGTTACTAAAGCATTTAATTTGGCACGTAAGTTGGGTGCAGATACCTATTTATTGTATAGCAATCAAATTGCAGCAACGATTTTACAGGCTGCTTATGATTATGGCGCATCTAATATTTTATTGGGCAAGAGCGCTAAAAAATCATTATGGCAACGCTTATCTTCAGATCATATTGCTGATCAGCTTTTAGAAAAACAACATCCTTTTGAGATTACTTTTGTTCAGCCGTTAAAAGCCAAAAATAATGAATCTAAAACGCGAATAGAAAACACAACCTCTGATTGGTTAACGCAAGGTTTTGGTTTCAATCCGCGTGAGATCACGGAAAGTATTTTAATTGTATTACTCGGTTTTCTTGTTGCACTGGTGAGTGATCACTTTATTGGTTATAGCGAACTGGCTTTGATTTTTGTGGTGACAGTGCTGATTGTTGCGATGCGGACAAGAATGCTGATTACGATTATGAGTGTCTTGATTTGCTTTCTACTTTATAACTATTTCTTTATTGAACCACGATTTACCTTTCGAATCATTGCCGAGCGTGGCGTGATGACGATTATTATGTTTATCGTTTCTGCTTTATTAGTAGGACGATTGGCCAATCAACTACGCGCTCAAGTGCTGAGTTTGCGCGCTGCAAATTCGATGTCACTCCAATTGCAAGAGTTAGAGCGAAAGTTATCTACTTGTGTTGATGTTGAGCAAGTTTTAAACATATCCAAGCAGCATTTGGAAAGTTCGCTCAATGCTACTGTGTGGTTGAGAGTGAGTGGACAATCAGTAGGCGATACACTAATTTTGAATGAAAAAGATCAAATAGCAGCAGATTGGACACAAAAGAATGCTAAACCATGTGGGCGTTTTACCAATACTTTGACCAATTCAGAATGGTGGTTTAACCCAGTAAATTTAGTGGCAGATTTTGGTGTGGTTGCCATTCGATTTAACCGTAATTTGCAAAGTATTCACTTCGAGCAGCAACGTTTGGCTGAGTTAATGATTGATGATATTGCACAAACGCTTTCTAGGGTGCAGCTATCGTTGCAGTTGGAAAATTCTAGAGTCGTTGCTGAAACTGAAAAGCTTCGTTCTGCTTTATTGTCATCCGTATCACATGATTTGCGTTCGCCGTTGGCTGCGATGATTGGTTCAGCAGATACGCTTAAATATTATGGCGAACAAATGCCTGAGACAGATCGCCATGAATTATTAGATACCATTCATATAGAAGGTGAGCGCTTAGATCGCTATATTCAAAATCTTTTGGATATGACGCGTTTGGGCCATCAAGGATTAACGCTCAGTCGTGCTTGGATTGGTGTTGATGAGTTAATTGGTTCTGCTACTGAACGTTTAAAACGATATCAACCGCATGTGAGCATTAAGATTTCATTTGCTGAAGAGCTGCCTGAGTTATATGTACATCCCGCTTTAATTGAACAAGCTGTTTTTAATGTTTTAGAAAATGCAGCCAAATTTTCTCCAGAAAATGTGCCGATAGAAGTGAATATTCAGCAGATCGAAAGCTATTTACAGATCGAGATTGAAGATCAAGGTGTTGGTATTCCTAAAGATGAGCGTGAGCAGATTTTTGATATGTTCTATACCATGCAAAGGGGAGATCGAGGTAAAACAGGAACAGGGTTGGGTCTTTCAATTGTAAAAGCGATTATTGGCGCGCACATGGGCAGTATTGAAGCTTTTAGTGGGAAACATGGTCAAGGCACTTTAATTAGAATACGATTACCTTTACATCAGGATTAAAATAATTTCATGCCTCATAAATTAAACGCCCAAGCTTCAATTCTTATTATTGATGATGAACCACAAATTCGAAAATTTTTGGACATTGCTTTGCGCGCGCAAGGCTATAAAGTGTATGTGGCTGAGAATGGTATGAAAGGACTTGAGACTTTGGCGAGTCGAGGTGCAGATTTATTGATTCTAGATTTGGGTTTGCCTGATATGGATGGTCAAGAGGTTTTGACTGAGTTAAGGCAATGGTCTGACATTCCTGTGATCGTACTTTCTGCGCGTCCTGATGAAAATCAAAAAATTAAATTGCTTGATGCTGGAGCGAATGATTATGTCACGAAACCATTTAGCATTCAGGAACTGTGTGCACGCATTCGAGTGATGTTTCGCAATAAACCGCAACAGGTTGAACAGAAAATTGTCTTTGATGATGGTCAATTATCTGTGAACGTGGCTGAACATATGGTTAAGTTGGCGAATGAAGAAATTGTTCTCACCAAAAAGGAATTCCAGCTTTTAGCACTACTGATTCGCCATCAGGGTAAGATTGTTACGCAGAAACAAATTATGACCGAGTTATGGGGTGTTAGCCATGAAGAAGATACCCATTATCTGCGAATTCTCGTCAAAAAACTCCGAACCAAAATCGGAGATTCAGCACTCACACCCGTTTATATTTTTACGATCGCAGGCGTTGGATTACGCTTTAAGGAAAGCTAAATAAGAACTCATAATATTTTAGAATAATAAAAAATTAGTCAAAGATAAAATAAATGAATTTTATGTATCTACTTAAATAATAAAATATTTATTCAAATAAAACTCTTTTTAGATCATTTTTATTGCCTAATTTTTTAAATTTATTTTTTTAATTTTTGCTGAATAAAAATTAACTAAAGAGAAAATTTGAGGAATCAGTAACCTCAAGCATAGGAATAGTCAATTTGGAATTTTACTAAACAATATTAACCTGAAGTTAATGAACTGCAATTGGGGTTGATTGATTGGAAACTTGAAAAAGCTTTTTATAAGAGAAGATCAAGACATAACCAAGGAAATACACATGGAAGGTTCTGTTCAGCATAAAGAACGACTTTGGACAAAGCGTCGACATAGTAAACAACTAAAATTGGAAATGGCAAGCAAATACACAGATGGTGCGGTCATTCCAACAGAAGATATTATCAAAGTGTTAGAAACGCTGATTGCTCCCGGAGATCGAGTTGTTTTAGAAGGGAATAATCAAAAACAAGCCGACTTTTTATCTCGTTCTTTGGCAAAGGCCAATCCTGAAGTTTTACATGACTTGCACATGATCATGCCAAGTGTGGGACGTGCCGAACATTTAGATTTATTTGAAAATGGAATTGCTCGAAAACTCGATTTTTCTTTTGCAGGCACACAAAGTTTACGTATTAGTCAGTTGCTAGAGGATGGACTGCTTGAGATCGGGGCGATCCATACTTATATCGAACTGTATTCACGTTTATTGGTTGATCTGATTCCGAATGTCGTGTTATCGGCCGGTTTTATGGCAGATCGACAAGGAAATATTTACACAGGTCCAAGTACAGAAGATTCACCAGCGCTAATTGAACCTGCAGCTTTTAGTGATGGCATTGTAATCGTGCAGGTTAATGAACTTGTAGATGATGTGACTGATTTGCCAAGAGTAGATATTCCCGCATCTTGGGTCGATTTTGTTGTTGTTTCCGATAAGCCTTTTTATATCGAACCATTATTTACACGTGATCCTAAACACATTAAACCAGTGCATGTCTTAATGGCAATGATGGCAATTCGAGGTATTTATGAAAAGCATCAAGTACAGTCATTGAATCATGGTATTGGTTTTAATACCGCTGCGATTGAGCTGATTCTGCCGACTTATGGCGAGTCATTAGGCCTAAAAGGAAAAATCTGCCGAAACTGGACGCTCAATCCACATCCAACCTTAATTCCAGCAATCGAAACAGGCTGGGTTGAAAGTGTGCATTGCTTTGGTACAGAACTCGGCATGGAGAAATATGTCGCTGCTCGTCCTGATATTTTCTTTACTGGTCGAGATGGTTCATTGCGCTCAAATCGGATGATGTGTCAGCTTGCAGGTCAGTATGCTGTTGATTTATTTATTGGTGCAACTTTGCAAGTAGATGGTGATGGGCATTCATCAACTGTAACGAAAGGGCGCTTAGCGGGATTCGGTGGAGCACCGAATATGGGACATGATCCTCGTGGACGTCGTCATGCTACACCTGCTTGGATTGATATGCGAGTCGCAGGAAATACGGATACAGATACGTATTTAGCCCGCGGTAAAAAGTTAGTTGTTCAAATGGTTGAAACTTATCAAGAAGGTGGTAAGCCAACATTTGTTAAGACTTTGGATGCTGTGGATGTGGCTAAGAAATCAGGAATGGATTTAGCGCCAATCATGATCTATGGTGATGATGTTACGCATTTATTAACAGAAGAAGGTATTGCCTATTTATACAAGGCGCGCAGCTTAGAAGAGCGTCGAGACATGATCGCTGCGGTTGCTGGGGTGACTGAAATTGGATTAAGCCAAGATCCTAAAAAGACACAAAAACTACGTCAAGAAGGCCTAGTCGTGTTCCCTGAGGATTTAGGAATTCGACGAACAGATGCGACACGCGAGTTGTTAGCCGCAAAAAATATTGCTGATTTGGTGACTTGGTCAGATGGACTATATGAGCCTCCTGCAAAATTCAGGAGCTGGTAATGAATGCAATCCTAAAAACAACCAGTTTCTTCAGTACCTCAGAGCATCTTGCTGATATGGCAGTTGCGGCATTGTTAGATGAAGTGAATCTCACACCAAAACCAGCACTGGTTGATCAACGTGGAAGTGGTGCTCACGATGACCTTACGCTTGAGCTAATGGAGCGATCTGCACACAGCCTAGCGCCGATGTTCAAAGCAATGGCAGAAGCAGCAGAGCATCATGGGCAGGTTTGTCAGGCGTTAAGAGAAGACATCGGACAATTGGGTCGACAAGGTGAGCAACGCATGTTGCAAGTCACACAAGGTGTAAATACTCATCGAGGGGCTATTTGGTCGATTGGACTTGTAGTGACTGCTACAGCACTCAGGGTTTTCAATAAACAATCATTTTTTATTGAAAATATTTGTACGACAGCGAGTGAAATTGCACTGATCGAAGATCGTTTTGCCCCTCAAAAAAAGACGAGTCATGGTGAGAAAGTTAGACAGCAATTTGGTGTAAATGGCGCTAAACAACAGGCTCAACTTGGTTTTCCAATGATCATGCAACATGGTTTGCCTCAGTTAAGACATAGTCGCGATCAGGGGGGGACAGAGTCGGAAGTACGCTTAAATGCCCTCATTTCGATGATGGCACAGCTTACGGATACCTGTGTGATTCATCGTGCTGGACTGGATGGTTTGAACAAGATGCAAATAGGTGCTCAACAGATTTTAGCACTAGGTGGTTGTTCAACTGCTCAAGGAAAACAAAGGCTTGAAGAACTAGAGCGCGACTTATTAGCCATTCGGGCATCAGCGGGCGGAGCGGCAGATTTATTGGCCACGCTTTTGTTTCTTGATGAAGTTGAACAATACAACTGAGTTCGATAACAGGGAATATATCAATGGAAATACTTAATTTTGAATTTACAGCGAGTCATTCGCCAGACAAATCAGCTTTAGTGGGCTGTGTTGGCTCTGGTGATTTAGAAATTTTGATGGAACCAAGTCATTCAGGAAAAACCACCATTCAAGTGATGACATCGGTTGATGGCAGTGAACAACGGTGGAAAAATTTATTCGATCGCATTTTTTTAGAATCAAATACACCCGCAGTTCATATTGATATTCATGATTTTGGTGCGACGCCTGGTGTGGTGAGATTACGTTTAGAGCAGGCTTTTGAGGAGGTGCAACGTGGTTGATATTGATTACTTACTCAGCAAGCAAAGTTTTATTGAGCTAGATGCGCGTGAACGGGCTAAATCTTTGTTTGATCAAGGTAGTTTTAAAGAGTTACTTGATCCTTTTAGTCGCATGATGTCGCCGTGGCTGCCGAAGCAAAATATTGTTCCTCAAGCCGACGATGGCGTGGTTGTCATTAAAGGAACGATTCAGCAAAAACCTGTGGTGGTGATTTCTATCGAAGGCATGTTCCAAGGCGGCAGTTTAGGCGAAGTTGGTGGTGCTAAGATCGCTGGTGCTTTGGAATTGGCGATAGAAGATAACCAAAATAATATTCCTACTACTGCGATTTTGTTACTTGAAACAGGTGGCGTTCGTTTGCAAGAAGCGAATTTAGGACTCGCCGCGATTGCTGAAATTCAATCCGCGATTGTGGAACTCAGACAATATCAACCTGTGATAGGCGTTGTGGCTGGCAGTGTGGGATGTTTCGGAGGAATGTCAATTGCAGCAGGTTTATGTAGTTACTTGGTCATCACGCAAGAAGGTCGTTTAGGTCTGAATGGCCCCCAAGTAATTGAACAAGAAGCTGGTAGCAATGAGTATAACGCCAAAGATCGACCATTTATTTGGAGTATCACGGGTGGTGAACAACGTTTTGCGTGTGGGCTTGTTGATGCATTTGTTGAAGATGATCGTGAGCAAATTAAGCAACAAATTATTAGTTTTATAGCGCAAGGTATTCCAGCTGTGCAACGCAGTACACAAGCTGAATTTTATCTATCTAAGCTTACTCAAGTGGATACCTCTCAACAGATTTCACCGACTGAAGTCCAAGAATTATATCGAGGAGAAAAAGCATGAACATGGATGTAAATGCAATTAAGAACTCATCAAGAGGACGACACTGGTTTGGTGCTTTAACAGATCAGTTTCAGGCAGTTGATAGCGGAATAGCATCGTTGCTTATTGCTGATGGCCAATTAAATGGTATACCGACTCGTGTTTTTTGTGTCGTGAATAATGAACAGAACCTATATCCAAGAGCACGTCAAGGTGAGGTTGGATTATTAGAAGGATGGTCATTGGCTCGTGCGGTTGATCAGGTTATTGAAGCCGATCAAGATCGTGCAGAAAAGCGCGGAATCCTATGTATTGTTGATGTACCGAGTCAGGCTTATGGTCGTAGAGAGGAAGTGCTCGGTATTCATCAAGCGCTTGCGGGAGCTGTAGATAGCTATGCGCGTGCCCGTTTAGCAGGTCATCCGATTGTTAGTCTGCTGGTTGGAAAATCAATGTCAGGTGCATTTTTAGCACATGGTTATCAAGCAAATCGTATTCTCGCCTTAAAAGATCAAGGTGTGATGGTACATGCGATGGGCAAAGAGTCTGCGGCACGCGTGACTTTACGGACCGTTGAGGAGTTAGAACGATTAGCAGCCAATATTCCACCAATGGCGTATGACATCGAGAGTTATAACTCTTTAGGATTGTTATCAGATATTTTAGACGTGAGTAATGCTGATCAACCTTCTGTTTTAGATATTCAGCAAATACAACAGGCATTAACAGCAGCTTTTGCGGATATTAAACAGCAAGGAACCCATGATCTAAAACATCGCTTGAATGCTGAAAACCGTAGTGCGTCCAAACGCGTGCGTGAACTGTTACGTGAGCAATGGTCATGACCACGTTCCAACCTCACGATTTGCTGTGGGGAATAACTCCAGAACTTTTGCCAGATGATGTGTCGCAATGGGTGGTTGAAGCTGTGTCTGAGCAAAGACCCGTGGTGGTTAGACGTGCAGTAACCAATCCTAGAAATATTGCGGTTGGGATACGCGGTAAGCAACGGTGCCATCGGTTGGCATTAGAAATGCCAGTAAACGCCATAAGCAAATGCGTGAAACCTGAAAGTTTAATTGATACAGATTTGAGCCAATTTCCACATCTTCAGGGGAAATTAGCCGCAGTTTATAACTTGATGCAAGGTTTCAATTTCTCATGGGGATATACGGGAAGCGTGGGTTTTGAACTCGCAACTGGGTTGAAAACGGTGAATGAAAATAGTGATATTGATTTATTAATCCGTGCTCAAGAACCAGTTTCAAAGTTGGATGCTCAAAATATCTTAGGGCAATTAGATGATTTGAATATGAAGCTCGATGTGCAGTTACAAACTCCACAAGGTGGTGTTGCATTGAGAGAATGGGCAGGGACAACAGGGAATGTCTTACTAAAACGCAATGATAAGGCTGTTTTGATAGACAATCCTTGGAGCTAAGGGAATAGCAAAATGAGCTCGATATGGGTATATCCAGGGCAAGGTGCTCAAAAGGTCAATATGTTGCACGATCTTCCGCAACATCCTTTGGTCAATCAGTACCTTGAACAGGCCTCTGATGTTTTGAAAGAAAACGTCATGTTATTGGATCAGGCTGAGGCTTTAAAGTCTACTTATTCAGTTCAACTTTGCTTATATATCGCGGGTGTTGTGAGTTCTGCATTGTTGCAAGAACAAGGATTTCAACCCAAGTTTGTCGCTGGTTTATCCATTGGGGCTTGGGCAGCAGCAACAGTAGCCAATGTCATTCAGTTTGAAGATGGTGTGCGCCTAGTTGCGAAACGTGGTCAATTGATGCAGCAAGCTTATCCAAGTGGATATGGAATGACGGCCATCATTGGCGCTGATCGCTCTCAGGTTGAAAACTGGGTTTCAGAAGTTCATGAGCAAGATGCAGAAGTTTTTATCGCAAATCTAAATGCCGAAAATCAAATCGTAATTTCGGGATCATTGGATGCTATGCAACGGGTTGCATTATTAGCAAACCAACAAGGTGCAACAACGAAAAAAGTAGAGATCAGTGTGCCATCACATTGTGTGTTATTGGACAAACAAGCACAGCAGCTCGCTGGCTTCGTGGAGGGAATCAATTCACAGCAACCTACAATTCAATATTTAAGTGGTACATCTGCACGGCTACTGAGAACAGATACTCAGATTATTGATGATCTTGTTTTTAATATGAGTCGGATGATTGATTGGCACAACACTGTTCAAGCAGCTTGGGAACGAGGCGCACGCTTACAGATCGAGGCTTTACCAGGAACGGTTTTAACAGGTTTAGCACGTAAAGTATTTAAAGAAGGAACACTATTATCCTTTCAAAATACACAACTTGAAAATCTGATTATGGCAATGCAAAAGGACAACGATTTTGTATAACGCCTAATCAAAAAATGATGTAACTCAAAGGATAGAGGAAATTTAAAATGATTATATACGGAACAGCTATTTTAGCGATTTGTCATTTATTAGGTGATTACTTTGGTAATACATTGGGTATGTTACTCGGCGTAAAAGCAAATGTAGGTGGTGTGGCGATTTCCATGCTTTTACTGATATTGGCCAAAGAACTATTGGCAAAAAAGGTTATTTACCACAAGTCACTCAATTCGGAATTTTATATTGGTCTGGTATGTACATTCCAATCGTAGTGGCAATGTCAGCAGGTCAAAATGTCGTTGCTGCACTATCAGGTGGTTTACTTGGAATTATTGTATCCGTTGCATCGCTGATCGGAACCGTGCTTGTAATTCGATATTTAAATCGTATTAGTGGCGACTATGAAACTTATGAATGGTCTATCGAAACAACGGAAAAAACAGCTTAAAACGATAAAATCATAAAGGAATTATGAGATGGAAACTTTAATAGCGGTTCTCAGTAAAAAATGCACTTGTGACAGCACTTGCGGTAACTGGGCTAATGATGTTTGTTTCACACTTACTGTCTAAATATTTAACCAAAGGAAAATTACAGAGTTCAGCGATTGCGATCACTTTGGGATTGGTGGTTGCCTATTTTGCAGGTGTTTATACAAACGGGACCAAGGGTATATCTGATATTGCAATTTTTTCGGGATTTGCATTATTGGGCGGGGCAATGATTCGTGATCTCGCGATTGCTTCAACAGCTTTCGAAGTTGATGTTAAAGAGGTAAAAAAGGCGGGTAAAGTTGGATTAGTTGCCTTGCTTTTAGGCTGTGTAGTGCCCTTTGTAATCGGCGTTGTAGTTGCTTGGTTCTTGGGATACAAAGATCCTGTGTCTATGACGACGATTGGTGCAGGTGCGATGACCTATATCGTTGGGCCAATTACAGGTTCGGCTATTGGTGCAAGTTCAGATGTGATTGCTTTGTCTATCGCGATTGGTCTGATTAAATCGGTATTTTTTATGATTGGCACACCCTTGCTTGCAAAGTTTATGTATCTCAAAAGTCCGCGTTCTGCGATGGTCTTTGGAGGGTTGGCGGGTACTACCAGCGGCACAGCAGCAGGTTTGGCGGGTACAGATGTTAGATTAGTTCCTTATGGTGCATTGGTTGCAACATTTTATACAGGTCTTGGATGCTTGTTAGCACCGTCTATATTTTTCTTAACGGTAAATGCGATTTTCAGTTAAATATATTTTGCTTTAACAGATGAGGGGGAGATGGTTCAGACAGAATCATCTCCCTTTAATATTTATATATACTGTCGCGCAAACATTCTGCATTCAGCAATTAATGCTAAGAGGTTCGGATCTCGCTCCTTACTCTTTAGAAAGACTAAGCCAATTTCTTGTTTGATTTGATAAGGCGATTGCAGAGGAATCAACTTGACTGAACTTTCATAGATGGTTGAGATACGACCGGGTAATAAGGCTAAACCCACTCCTGTACTCACCATACTGATTAAAGTAAAAATATCGCTAACCTGTAAAAAGACTTTAGGATCTATGCCTGCTTTTTCAAATACGACGTCACTGTCATGACGTGTTGCAAAGCCTTTGGATAGGGTTAAAAACGTTTCATCTTTTAATGTACTTAAGTCGATTTCTTCGAGGCTCGCAAGCGGAGAATTCTTATTCACAGCTAAATGAATATCATCTTGAAACATTGCTAAACTTTCAAAATCAGCATCAGATGTTGTTTCATTTAAAGCAACGATAATGGCATCTAATTCAGTCGTTTTTAATTTTTTAACTAAATCGAGATTAGAGCTTAGCAAGAGTTGAATATCCAACTCACCACGCCTCAACTTCAGACCACTAATCACGTTGGGAATGGTATTGACCGTAAGTGAATATAACGAACCTAAATGCAATACTTTTGCCGCGAAACCTGCTGCTTCTCTGGTTTTATTTACAGCGGTAACAATGTCTTGAACAATTTTCTGTGAGTTCTCTTGTAAAACATATGCACTTTTTAGGGGAATTAAATTCCGTCCTTCATTTTTGAATAGAGGACATCGCAAGCTATTTTCTAAAGAGTGCAATGCTTTATGTACGCTAACATTACTGATTTGCATTTCGGCGGCTGTTTTTGAAAGGTTGCCATAACGCATAAATGCGAGGAATATTTGAATTTTCCGTAAAGTTAAATCTTCATCGATTTCCATATCAATAATGCCTGTACCAGATGAGGTATGAATTGAAAAATAGTTCGGTTTATTTAAACGTTTCTAAGCTTCAGTTCATATTAAGGGTAAAATTTAGCTCAATGCTCCATGTTAGACTAAAATCTGTCAAAAAATTAGATGCTTTAATATTCAGGGTCTTAGCGTGCATTGACGATTAATCAGCAGCTTGATGATGGCATATAAATGAGTTAAACCGCCCATTAAAATCAAAAAGTTTAAAAATTCAGATTTCTTTAAGTTTAGTACATTAATTTAAAGATACGGCAAACACCGTAGCAAGCAAAGCAATACCCTTGGCCACATTCTCCAGATGTGGCTTTTTTTATATTTATCACTTAATCTCAGTCTTACTATTGTGAACATCTAAAAAGTGATTGAGATACTTTTAGCCACTATGATCAGATAAAAATTTAAAAAATCTATAAGTTTTTAGAATGAAAAACAGAGACATATAATTGAAAAATTTATATTAATATGTGATCTAGTATGCATTTTAAAAAAGGTTGACGTCATGTGTTGAACTCATGAGTTCTTATTTAAGATTTTGTTTTTAATATATAAATTATTTTTAATATTTTTTGTTACAACCATTTTGTCGACAAGTTTAGCTGTAATTTGCCATATTTTCTTTGCAAAATTTAGCACAAGACTCCTTTATGGAATCAACTTAACCTTACATCGCACAGCTGCTTTTATTTTCACTTTATTGTCACTTTTTTCATTTAAACCTTAGTTCAGCTGTGTTTTTCAAATTTTTAAAATGGAAGTTTTTTCAATGAAAAATATACAAATCAAAGTAAAGGATCAGTTTGAAACCGAAAATGTTGCAATTGCTTTAATTAGCAAGGTAAATGATCTAGAGATTCCTTTATTTAAACGCATTGAGCATATTGAAATTGAAGGTGAGATTTTGCGACCGAATATGGAATTGCTCTATGAAAATCCAAAAGATGGCCGTATCTATCGTTTTATTGATATCGTTCATTCAAATTAATTTGAGTGTGAAGAACTGACTTTTCTTTAAATCCTATCGGTTCTACTGAATTGATTTGATGCATTTATTTTGAGTAATTTAAAAGAAATTCCATAACTATAATTGTTGTGGGGTTTTCGCCGTTGAAGTAGGACGTTTTATAAAAAAGCACTAGACGAGTCCAAAACTTATCTAGTGCCATCGATCAAAAGATTACAACGCTGTTTTAGCAGGTACAGATTCCCAACCACCACCTAAAGCACGGATTAAATCTACGCTTGCAAGCATACGATCTCCATTCAGTTGTGCAGCGCGTTGTTGCTGTTGTAATAGATTTCGATCGGAATCAATCACATCTAAATAGCTCACTGCACCTTCACGATAACGTAAATGTGCCAGTTGATTGGCATGCTTACTCGATTTTAGTGCTAAATTTTGAGCCTGTATTTGTTGATCAAGGATGCGTTGATCAGACAAGCCATTTTCAACTTCACGAAATGCATTTAAGACGGTTTGCCGATAACCAGCGACGCTTTCTTCATAAGCTGCACGCGCTTGAGCAACGCCAGCCTTACGTTGTCCACCATCAAACAAAGGCAAAGATAAAATTGTGCCGGCAACAGGACCTAATAAAAAGGTTCGGCTTGACCAGTTCCCTAAGCTCCCTAAACTTGCTGACTCGTATCCGAATGCACCAGTGAGATCTAATTTGGGGAAAAATGCAGCGCGGGCTATACCAATACGTGCATTATTTGCTGCCATAGCTCGTTCCGCCGCAGCGATATCAGGACGACGTTCAAGCAGAGAGGATGGAAGTCCAGCAGGCAAAACAACGAGATCCGAATTAACAGGTTGAGTTGTTAAACTGAATTCCGCTGGCGTTTTACCCAACAATACTGCGAGTGCATGTTCAGCTGTCGCTCGACTACGCGCAATATTTAATGCGTCACTTTGCGCAGTTGATAATTCGGTTTGGGCACGGGAAAAGTCCAATTCACTAACTAAGCCATTGCGATAACGAAGTTGCATTAAATCGCGTGTTTCAGTGAGCAGTTGGATATTCTGCTGATAAATCACTTGCTCGGTATCTAATTGTCGAATCAAAAAATAGGTTTGAGCAACATCTGCTTGAAGTGCAAGTAGAGCAGAGTGATACAACGCTTCTTGTTGCTGAACATCTGCTGTTGCAGCATTCACACTACTTGCGATCCGTCCGAATAAATCTAATTCGTATGAAACGTTTGCTTGTGCTCGCCATAGAGTACTTGCTGAGGTTGGTGCATCCGCATCCAGTCCTAATGATGCAGGGGATGGTTTCTGGCGTGTCGGTCCAAAACCTGCACCAATACTCGGTAAGCGCTCGGATTGTGCTGCTGATCTTAGTGCACGCGATGATTGAATATTTGCTGCCGCTCTTTTTAGATTCTGATTACCTGAAATAGCTTGCTGTTCAAGTTCATTCAGTTGAGGATCATTAAAGACACGCCACCATTCACCTCGAATGTGTTCATCGGCGGGTTGAGCAATCTTCCATTGTTCGTTTTCAAGTGTCGAATTTGCTTCTTTAAATTTGATAGGAATAATCACTTGTGCTGGTTGATATTCAGGCGCAAGGGAGCAGCCTGCGAGCAGCAGGCTTCCCATCAGTGAGGACAATAGCCATTTTGGCGTAGATGCTTTCATCAAATGTCCTCCTTATTGATGATTCGGGTTATGTAAAGGTGCTTCGTGTACCGCAGCAGAATGCAATTTATGTTTGCTATTCAATGTACGAATCAGGACATAAAATGCTGGGGTGAGGAATAGACCGCATAATGTTACCCCGATCATCCCAAAGAACACCGCTACACCCATGGCATGGCGCATTTCTGAACCAGCACCTGTCGATGTTACGAGTGGAATTACACCCATAATGAAGGCAATCGAGGTCATCAAAATTGGGCGTAAACGTAAACGACTTGCTTCAACAGCTGCTTTAAATGCCGTAGCACCTTGCATTTCTAGTTCACGGGCAAACTCGACAATTAATATCGCATTTTTACAGGCCAGCCCGACGAGCACCATGAGTCCAATTTGGGTAAAGATGTTGTTATCGCCACCCGTGAACCAGACTCCAGCCAGTGCTGCCAATATACCCATTGGAACAATCAAAATAACAGCCAAAGGAAGGGTAAGGCTTTCGTATTGTGCAGCTAAAACCAAGAACACGAGTAAGACACTGATTGGAAATACCCACAATCCTGCATTACCCGCTAAGATTTTTTGATAGGTTAAATCTGTCCATTCAAATTTTACCCCACGCGGCAAGGTTTCTGCTGCAATGCGTTCAACAGCGGTCTCTGCTTGGCTTGAAGAATATCCCGGCGCAGGACCGCCGTTAATATCTGCCGCAGTGTAGCCGTTATATCGCACGACCATTTCTGGACCGTAGGTTTGTGTGACTTTCACCAATGAAGAGAGTGGAACCATTTGCCCAGCATCATTTCGTGTTTTGAGCTGTGAAATGTCTTCTGGATTGGCACGGAACGGTGCATCTGCTTGAGCACGCACTTGATAGACACGACCAAAACGGTTGAAATCATTGACGTATTGCGAACCCAAGTAGATTTGCATGGTATTAAATACATCGGTGATTGCAACACCTTGTTGTTTGGCTTTAACACGATCTAAATCTACATTTAATTGTGGAACATTGATTTGATAACTAGAGAACATTGGCCCTAATTCGGGTGCGGACTGTGCTGCTTTCATAAAGGATTGTGCGGCATCATTTAGGGCTGAGTAACCTAATGCACCACGATCCTCAAGTTGTAGTTTAAAGCCACCCATCGTACCTAAGCCCATCACAGGTGGTGGTGGGAATACCGCAATATAAGCATCTTGAATCGCAGCATATTTTTGATTTAATGCACCAGCAATCGCATTGGCTGAAAGATCAGCGCCTTTACGTTCATCAAATGGTTTTAAGGTGACAAAGACGATCCCTGCACTTGAGCTGTTGGTAAAGCCATTTATGGATAAACCGGGGAATGCCACGGCACTTTCGACGCCGGGTTGTTTGAGCGCGGCATCACTCATTTTTCGGATCACAGTTTCAGTGCGGTCGAGTGAAGCACCATTTGGTAATTGGGCAAAACTAATCAGGTATTGTTTATCTTGAGCAGGAACAAATCCTCCGGGAACGATATATGAAATCCCAATGGTCAGACCAAGCAATGCAGCATAGACACCCATTGCTGAAGCTTTATGGGAAATGACGCGGTTCACGCCTCGACCGTATTTGTCCGAAGCACGAGAGAACACGCGATTGAATAATGCAAAGAAGCGTCCAAAGACACGATTCATAAAACGTGTTAATGCATCAGGTTTGGCATCGTGACCTTTCAGCAACATCGCTGCTAAGGCAGGCGAAAGGGTAAGTGAGTTGAATGCTGAAATGACAGTTGAAATAGCAATCGTCATTGCGAATTGCTTATAAAACTGACCTGTTAAACCTGTCATGAATGCAAGAGGGACGAACACGGCAACAAGAGTCAGGGCAATCGCAATAATCGGGCCGCTCACTTCACGCATGGCACGATAAGTCGCATCTCTTGGGCTTAAACCCGCTTCAATATTCCTCTCAACATTTTCCACCACGACGATCGCATCATCGACTACGATTCCGATAGCGAGAACCATCCCGAATAGCGAAAGTGCATTGATGGAATAACCAAACGCCAGCATCAGTGCAAATGTACCAATAATCGAAACAGGTACAGCGAGTAAAGGAATGATGGATGCTCGCCATGTTTGTAGAAATAGGATTACAACCACGACAACTAGAGCAATCGCTTCAAGTAAGGTATGAATAACAGCCTTGATACTGGCACGTACGAACTGAGTTGGATCGTAAACAATGTCGTATTTAATCGAGGATGGAAAATCTTTAGAAAGTTCCTGCATGGTGCTACGCACTTGATCAGAAACTTGTAAGGCATTAGCACCCGGTGCTTGGAAAATTGGAATTGCGACTGCTTGCTTATTGTCCAGTAATGAACGTAAGCCATATTGAGATGCTGCAAGCTCAACGCGCGCGACATCGCCGAGTTTGGTCACAGCACCATCAGCAGCTGTTTTTAAAATAATATCGGAGAATTCTTGTTCAGTACTTAAACGACCTTGAGCATTCACAGAAAGTTGCAAGGGTGAATCATTGGGCGCAGCCCCGATAGTTCCCGCTGCAACTTGAATGTTTTGTTCACGAATTGCATTGACGACTTCAGTGGCAGTGAGATTTCGTTGAGCGACTTTCTGTGGATCAAGCCAAACTCGCATCGCATAATCGCCAGAACCAAACAGCCCAACTTCGCCAACACCCTGCAAACGAGCCAAACGATCTTTGACGTTGAGGACTGCATGGTTCCTCAGATAAGTCATATCGTAGCGATTATCTGGAGATGTTAGATGTACAACCATGGTTAAAGTTGGCGAGCTTTTTAGTGTTGTAACACCTAAACGTTGTACATCTTCTGGGAGGCGGGGCAACGCTTGCGAAACACGGTTCTGTACCAGTTGTTGTGCTTTATCAGGATCAACACCTAGTTTGAAGTTCACTGTAATCGTTAGGTTGCCGTCACTGTTTGCTTGAGACTGCATGTACAGCATGTCTTCAACGCCGTTAATAGATTCTTCTAACGGAGAAGCCACGGTCTCTGCAATCACTTTAGGGTTTGCCCCTGGATATTGGGCACGTACCACAACTGAGGGCGGCACAACTTCGGGATATTCGGAAATTGGAAGTTTAAAGACAGAAAGTAGACCCGCCAGCAAAATCAATACTGACAGCACGCCAGCAAAGATCGGCCGATCAATAAAAAACTTAGATATATTCATATTGGATTAACCTTTGGCCGAAGTTGAGTTTTTGTCTGTAGGCTGAGGTTGTGAGGAGCTATTCTCTGCAATGATTTGCGCGTTTGGCATAGCAACAAGGTGTGGTGTAATTGGATCTCCGGGACGAATTCGTTGTAGACCATTGACCACGATACGTTCACCAGCTTTTAAACCAGCGTCAACGATTTGTAAGCCATCTTGTTGAGCACCCAGTTTAACTTCACGATATGCAGTTTGATTTTTGGCATCTACCACAACCACAAAGCGCTTGTCTTGATCTACGCCAATTGCAGTCGGATTGATGAGAATGGCTGAGCGAGGTTGTCCTCCACCAAGACGAATACGAGCGTAAAGTCCTGGGAGCATAACGCCTGTAGGATTTTCAAAAGTAGCGCGAACACGGATAGTGCCTGAAGTACTATCGAGGTTATTGTCGATGGAGCTGATATAACCTTGGCGAGAAAAACCAGACTCATTTGCAAGTCCCATATACACTGACACTTGAGCTGAGTTTCTTTGATTACTGATATATTTTAGGTAGGTTTGCTCATCTACATCAAAAGAGGCATATAAGCGCGAAACAGAGACGAGTCGAGTTAACACTTGTGCGCCATTTCCAGCTGAAACTACGTTTCCAACTGTCACTTCTGCTCTAGAAATTCGACCACTGACAGGTGCAGTAATTCGGGTATATTCCAGATTTAATCGAGCAGATTCTACGGCAGCTCTAGCCGCTTGTAAGTTCGCATTTGCTGAGCGAGCTTCATTTTGAGCTTGATCAAGCTCTTGACGAGCAATGGCATTGCTTTCGATTAAGCGTTGGTTACGGCTGAGGTTTGCGGAGCTATACGTTACTTGTGCCTCGGCAGAGGCAAGTTGAGCTTTGGCGCGGTTGAGTTCTGCTTCAAATGGTCGAGGATCAATGCTAAATAGTAAATCGCCTTTATTAACCAAGTTGCCATCTTTGAAGTGGACAGCAATCAGTTTACCTGAAATTTGTGGGCGTATATCGACTTGATCAATCGCCTCTAAACGTCCTGAGTATTCTTGCCAATCGGTAATGGTTTTATTGACAACTGTGGCTACATCTACTGTGGTTGCGGGTTGAGAATTCGCTGCTGGGGTAGCTTTTGCATCTGCATTTTCTTGAAAGAGAAGAAAACTGCCACCTGTAGCAAAAATGGCAATAATGACAGCAGACAGCGTCAGCTGTTTGCGAGAAAGTGACATGAGGTGCTCCTAGTTATTTGGATCCCTGTTTTCAGACTTTTAGTTATGGTCTGTATGGGAGAAACAGGATTTATGGAATGAAAGGAGGATAAAAGTTTGTCAATAATGAATAAATACATTAAATTTGATAACACTATTCGTATTTTTATAATAATCGTTAGATAATTGTTTAGATTATTGGATTGGGAGTGGGCTTGTGGATTTATTTCATGCGATGAAAGTTTTTAATAAAGTTGTTGAAACCAACAGTTTTAGTTTGGCTGCCGATACGCTGGGTTTGCCACGAGCTTCTGTGACCACAACGATTCAATCTTTAGAAAAACATTTACAAGTTCGCTTGCTTAATCGAACAACGCGTAAGCTGAGTTTAACCCCAGATGGTGCTGTGTATTATGACCGTACCGTGAGAATCTTAGCGGATGTTGAAGATGTTGAATCTTCTTTTAATGATGCTGAGAGAGGGCCACGCGGACGATTAAGGATTGATGTTCCTGTCTCGATTGGACGACTGATCTTGATTCCTCGACTACGTGAGTTCCATGCACGTTATCCTGACATTGATCTTGTGATTGGGTTGAATGATCGTCCAGTTGATTTGGTCGGCGAAGCTGTCGATTGTGCAATTCGAGTTGGTGAGTTGCAAGACTCTAGTTTAATCGCAAGACGTATTGGAACTTTCCAATGTGCGACAGCTGCATCATCTTGTTATTTAAATAAAAAGGGTGTACCAACTTCTATTGAGGATTTACAGAAAAATCATCAAGCGATTCATTTCTTTTCAAGTCGTACAGGTCGTAATTTTGACTGGGATTTTATGGTTGATGATTTGATTAAAAGTGTCAGTGTCAATGGGAACGTATCGGTTAATGATGGAGATGCCTATATTGATTTGGCGTTACAGGGATTTGGGGTGATTCAAGGGCCTCGTTATATGCTTACTGATCATTTAGAGTCTGGAGCATTAACAGAAGTACTCCCGCAGTGGACACCTGCGCCGATGCCGATTTCAGCGGTATATTTACAAAGCCGCCATTTATCACACAAGGTTAGAGTCTTTGTTGATTGGGTTGCAGAGTTATTTGCTGCCTGTCCGTTATTGGGCGGCAGTGCGATGCCACTCGATCAGAAATGTAAATTTGCATGTGATCAAAAGACTAATCATGAATATACGATTCGTACTTTAGTGGAGCAGCATAATATTGCAGAAGCGAGAGCATTGAAAACTTAATTTAAAAACAATGTCACATTGTTTTTTATCGATATTATTCTAAAGCTCAATAATTATATTGATAAATTTCTTCATTTATCTTTTAGGGGTAAATGCTGTCATTTCAGGACAACTTTAGATTTAAGCTTAGTCAATTGATTGACAGTTTTCTGATTCATCGTTACCTTGCTTAGGTTAGTTCTTTTTTGAGACTGACTAGCTTTCCATCATTTAAGATGTAAAGCATTTATGGGAAATAGTGAGGAGATGGAGTGAGCTAGTTATTGGCTAATCAAAAATCCATCAAATTTATTATTTAAATAGATATAAAAGAGAAACAAGAAATGAGTTCAGTTGTTCTTCATCAATGGGAAATTTCGCCGTTTTGCCAAAAAGCAGCGAGAATGCTTCGCTTCAAAGGAATTGATTTTGAGACCATAAACTACAATGGAATTTTAGGGGCAAAAGTGCCATTGCTGAGTAAGGTTGGCAAAGTTCCTGTGGTGGATATTCATCAGCAACGCATCCAAGATAGTACTCGGATTGCGCGCTACTTAGATGAGGCTTTTCCCGACCAAGCTTTACTTTATCCCAAAGATCCGACACAAAGAGCTTTTGTTGAATTATGGGAAGATTGGGCTGATGAATCCTTGTATTTTTATGAGGTCTATTTACGTGTCAATGATTCAGAGGCTTTGACGGAAGCTATTCGGATGAGTAGCGAAGGTCGTCCAGCTTATGAACGAGTAATGGTTAAAGGCTTTATTTTAGCAGAACTCAAAACGCAATTGTTTTTTCAGGGCACTGGTCGAATGAAAGCTGAAGATGTTCATGCAGAGTTTAGACGACACTTAGATCGAATCGAACAGGTGCTTTCAGCGACAGGTTGGTTAGTTGGGGATAGCCAAACAATCGCAGATATTGCTGTGGTCTCACAGTTAGGCGAAGTGATTCGCACGAGCCGTCAGTTTGGTAAAGAAATATTAAGTCGACCTGCAATTAAAGCTTGGTATGACAAGCAAGCTGAGTAATCGCTATGACCATTTCTCTTTCAGAAAGACAGCAATGTGTTGTGGTGGTTGGTGTCGGTGCATCGCAAGGTATTGGAGCTGCAGTGAGCCGCCGTTTTGCTCAAGAAGGTTTAAAAGTCTATGTTGTGGGTCGCACACTGGAGAAAGCAGAGCAGATAGCTATCGAGATCAAAAACAATCATGGTGACGCCGTGGCTTACGGTTTAGATGCTGAAGATCCAATACAGGTACAACAATTGTTTCAATCAATTTCGCTTAGCCAAGAGCAATTGGTCGCAGTGATTCATAATGTGGGTGGAAATGTCCCTTCGATTTTCTTGCAGTCTTCATTGACGTTTTTTAGCAAAATGTGGCATTCAACTTTTTTATCAGCATTTTGGGTTTCGCAGAGTAGTTTAAAAATTTTTCAGCAACAACAAGCTGGCACATTAATCTTTACGGGTGCAAGTGCCTCGTTGCGTGGTAAGCCATTTTTTGCTGCTTTTACTATGGGTAAATCTGCTTTGAGAGCTTATGCTTTGAACCTTGCCCAGCAGTATAAGGCTCAAAATATTCATATTGCTCATGTGGTGATTGATGGCATGGTGGATGGGGATCGTGTCAATAAAGCACTGTTTGGTTTAGGTCGTTTGGCTCGAATGACGCGTGGGACTGGTGGTTTGAATATTGATGCAATTGCTGAAAATTATTGGATGCTCTATCAACAGACGGCTGATCTATGGACGCATGAGTTAGATCTTAGGCCACATCAAGAAAAATTTTAGGGTGATCATCATGAGTAATAAACTGTTTCGATGGGGCAAGAAAGCGACAGGTTGTATGCTAGTTGTTGGCAGTGACATTCAACAGCTCAGCCAAAGTTTCGCTGAGACCAATCTGATCGATGCTTTGCATGTTTATCACGTTGTGAATGATTTAAATCAAGAAAAAATTCATATTGAAAAATTGCACAATCAATTGACCGTAGTCCGCATAAATTTGATTGATCAGCATGCATTAAAGAAACTACTTTCGCATATCACAAGTTCAAAGCATCAAATTGAATTGTGTATTTTCCAAGCCTACTTTAGTCATGCTCGTGAAATGGATATTTTGTTATCTCAAGAAGCTGAGCATGAATGGAACAATAATGGCTTGAGTGCTGTCAGTTTATCTCAGGTGATAATCCGTGAAATGTTGATGCGACAAAGCGGAACTATGATTTTTCTAGGTTCTCAACCTCAGAGTTCAGCATATTATGATCCTCTCAGCCAGAGTTCATTTGCTGCGATTCGAGCACTTTCTCAGTCATTAGCAAGAGAGTTTCATCCCAAGGGAATTCATGTGTGTTATTGCATGTTAGAGCAATGGCAAGGTCATCGCGAAGATTTTGTGAATTCGGTTAAAAAAGCTTGTTTGCATTTGCATCAGCAACCGAATTCAACGTGGAGTCAGGAATTGAGTTTAGGGATATAGCATCTTAGAGCTAAAATATTTTAAGCTTTAAATCACTTTGTTTTTGCTACATTCGCTTGATTTACTGCTGTTGTTTAATTGCTTCTAAACCTGCTAAGGAAAAGGTCATCAGATGCTTAACCAATTGTTGAGCATTCATTTTTGAAATATCTTGTATGGGTGCAGGGAGATTACTTCCGACGATCAGTAGCATCATACATGGCGCAACGACACTTAGAACACAAGGTAATAGCGCTGGGTGATTTTCATCTAGCCCTGAAACCTGACTAATAATTTTTCGGACGGCTTGAAACTTTCTAGCACCATCACTTTGCATAAATGCTTGCAGATGCGATGTAGGGGAAAATAATTCGCGAATAAAAACTTTACTATGCCAGACATCTTTTTCAACGAGCTTACTCACCAGCGTTGCAAAAAATGTTTCAAGTTTTTGTGTCGGAGGGAGAGGGCTATCCACGAGCGCCAATAACTGTTGTTCGTTGATATAATGTGTATGTGCTTCAGCCAACACAGCGCTATATAAACCATCACGACCAGCAAAATGATAGTTAATCGCAGCTAAATCGACCTCTGCCAATTTGGCAATTTCTTTGTTTGTTGTCTGAGCAAAACCATTTTGGGCAATTAATTGACCTGCTGCCTCAAGAATTTTTGATTTGGTAATATCACCATCACTGCGCCTAGCTCTAGACATTTTTTACTCTGAATTAAACTTTAATTTTAAGTATATCTTTTTTCCTTAAATTGATATAGTTTAAATTTAAATTGAATTTAAACTTTAATAAAAAAGGTCTGATTCCATGAACAAGAAAGTTATTGCTGTTGCTGTGGTCAGTATCATTGTTCTCTTAGCAGTTGTGCTTTGGTTCTTTAATAAAGATAAAAATACTGAACAGGAACTCACACTCTATGGAAATGTCGATATTCGCCAGATTTCACTCGCTTTTGAACAAACAGGAAGAATCCAGTCCTTATCAGTGCAAGAGGGAGATAAAGTTAAAAAAGGGCAAGTATTGGCAGAATTAAAAACAGATGCTTTGAAGATTCAAGAACAGCAAGCGGAAGCGCAGTTGAATGTACAAAAGCAGGCAATGATTGAGCAAGAAGTAGGAACTCGACCTGAACAAATTACACAGGCAAAAGCACAGCTGGTATCAGCCCAAGCTCAACTAGACAAAGCAAATAAAGATTATCAACGCTTACAGATTTTGAATAAAAGTACCTCTGGCCAAGCGATTAGCAAACAAGAACTAGATTTTGCACAGAGTAATCAAGCTACAGCAGCAGCTTCAGTGAAAGAGCGTGAAGCGAATTTAGCATTACTAGAAAAAGGGGCACGTGCTGAAGATCGTGCTGCGACTAAGGCGCAATATCAGGCAACGCACGCAAATTTAGATTTAATCAAATACCAACTTACACAAAGTGAGTTGCGCTCACCAGTAGGTGCAGTGGTGCGTGCTAGGTTGCAAGAAGTGGGAGATATGACCAACCCTCAGAAAGCAGTGTATACCTTGGCACTGACTGATCCGAAGTGGGTGAGAGTGTATGCAAATGAAAAAGATTTAGACTGGATTAAAATGGGATCAGTTGCCCAAATCATTCGCGATTCTAAGCCCGATCAACCTATCCACGGAAAAATTGGCTATATCTCATCTGTTGCAGAATTTACCCCTAAAACAGTGCAAACAGAAGACATCCGAACAACCTTGGTCTATGAGGTTCGAGTTTATGTAAATGATCCAAATGATCAATTAAAAATGGGGCAGCCTGTCACCGTTAAAATTGCCAAGGACAAGTGAGTGAACGCTGATGAATACTTTGTCTAAAGTGGTGGTGGCGCGTGACTTAACCCAAGTCTTTCCGTCTGAAAATAAAAAAGGGAAAGACATAAATGCACTCCAAGATTTAAATATTACAGTCAAAGCAGGACAGCTTACGGCATTGGTTGGACCCGATGGTGCGGGTAAAACAACTTTTTTGCGCTTGATTGCAGGCTTGTATCAGCCAAGTTCAGGTTCTTTGGAAGTACTTGGAATTGATGTTGCTAAAGATCCTCAATCAGTACAAGACCGAATCAGCTATATGCCACAACGGTTTGGTTTATATGAAGATTTAAGTATTCAAGAAAATTTGGATTTGTATGCAGATTTGCATGGCGTAGCTCATGCTGTACGTAAACAACGATTTGCTCGTTTATTAGAAATTACCGATTTAGCCCATTTTACTGAACGCCCAGCAGGGAAACTTTCAGGTGGAATGAAACAAAAATTAGGTTTGGCTTGTACCTTAGTTCGCTCACCAGAACTGCTATTACTCGATGAGCCGAGTGTCGGTGTTGATCCCTTATCGAGAAGAGATCTATGGATCATTATCAAACAGTTGGTTCAGGAAGAAAATTTAAGTGTCATCATTAGCACGGCATATATGGATGAAGCAGAACGTTGTTCAGAAGTGTATGTGATGTATGAAGGTAAAATTTTACAACAAGGCACGCCATCTGAGCTTAGTGAAAAAGTAAGAGGCCAAACTTGGCAGGTTGAACCACCAAAACAAATGAAGGCAAGGGTTTTACAAGCCCAGTTATTAGATAATCATAAATATATTGTAGATGCCGTTCCTAAAGGCGATGTTGTCCGTTTTATTACTCAACCTACATATCCTGAATTGCCAATAGAATATTTACCTTCAAATGCAGTGGTTACACCTAGAAAACCTGAGTTAGAAGATGCATTTATGAGCTTTTTACATCAAGCTCAACAACAAAAAATTGAAGTTAAAAATAGCAATGAAAATGCTTTGCTTGAATCCCAAAAGCAGTTAGCTGAAACACCGCAATCAGCCATTATCGTCAAAGACTTAGTACGAAAATTTGGTGATTTTACCGCAGTTGCAAATACATCCTTTGATGTGCAACGCGGTGAAATTTTTGGGTTGTTAGGGCCAAATGGCGCAGGGAAGACAACAACTTTTAGAATGCTGTGTGGTTTATTGCCTGCAAGTAGTGGCACTTTAGAAGTTGCTGGAATGAACTTGCGCACAGCACGCGCACAGGCGAGAGCAAAAATTGGTTATGTCTCTCAGAAATTCGCTTTATATAGCAATTTAACGGTACTTGATAATTTAAAATTTTTTGGTGGTGCTTATGGTTTATCTGGAAAGAAGCTTAACCAACAAATAGACAAAGCACTGCATCAATTTCAATTACAGCCACATGCTAAAAGTGGTGATTTACCGAATGGATTTAAACAACGTTTGTCGATGGCTGCGGCTTTATTGCATCAGCCTGAGATTATCTTTTTAGATGAGCCTACTAGTGGGATTGACCCTTTGGCAAGGCGTTCTTTTTGGTACAGCATAGGAGAGCTCGCCAATCAAGGGATTACCATTATTATTACTACGCATTTTATGGAAGAGGCTGAATATTGTGATCGAATTGCGATTCAAGATGCTGGAAAATTATTAGCACTTGGTTCACCAAAACAAGTTCGGCAAATGGCAGGTGAAACGAGCCATAGTGATATGAATCGTGCATTTATGTCTATTGTGGAACAAGCACGTTCTCGTAAGCAGGAGCATACATAATGAGTATCTCTGTAGCTCGCTTGATGGCATTAATCAAAAAAGAAACAAATCAATTATTACGAGATAAAAGTAGTTTAGCGATAGGACTGATTTTACCGATTATCCTGATTTTACTGTTCGGTTATGGCTTATCTTTCGATTTAAATAACGGACGTGTCGGTGTGGTCGTTCAGAACGTAACGTCACAGAGTAATCAGTTAATTTCAGGCTTGAATGGAACGCGCTATATAACAGCAGTGCCTTATACAAGTTTTGCCCAAGCTGAACAAGCGATGGGACGGGCTGAGATTGATGCGATTGTAAATGTTCCTGCTGACTTTGCTCAAGCCAGTACAAATCAAGCTGCGACCATTCAAATCATTACTAATGGGCGATCGACCAGTATTGCTTCAGCTTTGCAAGGCTATATTTCTAGTGCGCTAACAACAGCCCAAGCGATCCAGTCTGATCGTCAAAATATGCAGGTTTCCAATGGAGTGATCAGTGTTGAACTAAGGATTTGGTTTAATGAATCTGCAAATAGCACTTGGTTTTTAGTTCCAGGCTTGATTGTTCTGATCCTCACTTTAATTGGTGCTTTTTTAACAGGTTTATTAATCGCAAGAGAAAGAGATCGGGGAACGTTAGAGGCATTATTTGTCACACCAGTACGACCACTAGAAATTGTACTTGCCAAATTAACGCCTTATATCGTGATTGGCATGATAGATATTGGCGTGTGTTTATTGGCAGCGGCATTTATTTTTGATGTGCCGATTCGAGCTTCATTGACGTCAATTATCAGTGCTTCATTTTTATATTTATTGGTTTCGTTGTTAATGGGACTGACGATTTCAGGCGCTTCTAAAAGCCAATTTCAAGCCAGCCAAATTGCTTTATTGGCAAGCTTTATGCCTGCCATGATGCTCTCAGGATTTGTATTTGATACGCGAAATTTACCTTTTGTAGTACAGCTCATTAGTCAAATTATTCCTGCAACGCATTTTATGACCTTGATCAAAACGTTGTTTCTAGGTGGTGATGATTGGTATTTGTGGACAAAAGAATGTGCAATTTTAATGCTCTATGTTGTGCTATTCACCTTTGCATCGTGTTTGTCATTAAAAAAGAGATTGAGGTAATAACATGATTCAAAAAATAGTCGTGTGGTTAAATTATCTCTTGGTTTTAGTGAAGAAAGAATTCCTCACTATTTTTAGTGATCCCGCAAATCGAATTATTTTATTTGTGCCAGCGCTGATGCAGGCGTTATTGTTTGGCTATGCTGCAAGTTATGATGTCAATCATGTGGACTATGCCGTCTTAGATCAAAGCAAAGGACAAGTTTCACAGCAATTATTATCTCATCTTGATGGTTCGGGTATTTTTAATCGAACGGCCACGCTCAATAATGCTACTCAGATCAAAACTGTAGTCGATGATCGTACTGCTTTGGCCGTAATTAGTATTCCTTCAGATTTTGAAGACAAACTGGCTCAAGGCGAAGTTTCTCCGATACAGGTTATCTTAGACGGTCGAAATTCATCAACGGCAGGTATGGCTGGGTCTTATATCAATAGTGTCGTCGCAAAAGTAAATCAGGAGCGCTTAGGGCAAGCATCAGTCAACTTAGAGGTACGAACTTGGTATAACCCAAATCAGGAATCACGTTGGGGGATTATGCCATCGTTAATTGCCGCATTAAGTATGATGCAAACATTATTGCTATCCTCACTTTCGGTAGCACGAGAAAGAGAACAAGGAACTTTTGACCAGCTATTAGTAACGCCTTATACACCGATTCATATCATGATTGGTAAGGCTTTGCCGCCTATTTTTGTCGGTTTGATGCAATCGACTATTATTCTTTGCATCATTTTATTTTGGTTTCAAATTCCAATGAATGGCTCCTTAACTCTACTTTATTTTGGCTTATTGTTTTTTAATATTGCTGTTGTTGGAGTTGGACTGTCCATTTCAGCAATTTCTCTCAATATGCAACAAGCAATGTTATTTACATTCTTTATTATCATGCCATTAATGTTGTTATCTGGTTTGTTGACACCAGTTCAGAATATGCCGCATGCGCTAGAGATTGCGACTTATGCGAACCCGCTGCGTTTTGGAATTGATCTTGTACAGCGAGTGTATTTAGAGGGGGCAACGTTTTCACAAGTGAAGTGGGATTTTGTACCTATGTTTGTACTCGCGATAATCACATTACCTTTAGCTGCATGGCTGTTTAGAAATCGTCTGTCTTAGGTCTTTTGAAAAAAGATCAGCTGTCTGTTATAGCTTTTTAATCAGATTCTGTACCTACAGGTTGGATATTGAAATGGGCACAATAAACATAAGCTAGTTTTATGTTGAGGTGTGAAGGTGAGCTTTTTAAGAAAGAAAAATAATGCGAGCTTTGTTTTTATTATTATTACACTCTATGCCTTTTTGGGTTTTGGTTTGGGCTATATCATTTGGGAGTATTTTCTCTGATTTATAATGGTTAGTTTCTCATTGAAAAATCGTAGGCGGCTTTAAAAAGCGTAAGTTATTAAATGTGTCATTAACAAATGTGTGCGAAAAGACAGTGAGCTTGAGTGCTAAAAATATCGTGTCGATATTCTGAACATTGGATAAATTGAGTATAGATTCCAATACACAGATTGACTAAAGTATCACTCGAAAATATCTTTATCGAGTGATTTATGCGCGGTCTTTATCTCATCACCAATGATGATCCAATACAATTATTATTAGAAAAATTAGATGTTGCGTTATCGACTGGGCAGGTTGCCATTTTACAGTATCGCCGTAAAAAAATAGCAAAACTAGATCAGCCATTAGAAGTGCAACAGATCAAAGCACTTTGTGAAAAGCATCAAGTCCCGTTTGTCATTAATGATGATTTAGACTTGGCTGAACAGTTTGGTTTAGGTGTACATCTTGGACAATCTGATGGTGAAATAAGTGATGCTGCTGCGCGTTTACCGAAAGGTGTGATTATAGGTCGTACCTGCTTAAACTCACTGGAGTTGGCTGAACAGGCGATTGCTGATGGTGCAACTTATGTGGCCTTTGGTGCAGTTTATGCCACTTCAACCAAACCAGAAGCAGGTAATGTCGGCATCGAAGTCATTAAACAAGCTAAACAAAAATTCGCTGTACCAATTTGTGCGATTGGCGGTTTGACCGTTGAAAATTCTCAAGTGGTGATTGAGGCAGGTGCAAGCCTTTGTGCGGTAATTAGTGATATATTAGGGCGATCTACAGCCGAAATTCCTGCTCGTGTAAATGCATGGGCAACGTTATTTGACTAATTATATGTATCCGTTTTGCGGAAATTTTATTGTTTCTCGGAACGACAACGTTCCTCGTCCTCGATTTTAGGTTGAGTCTTTTATGAGCTTATCTCCAAAGCAAGAACAGCTATTTAAACAAGCAAATAAACATATTCCAGGTGGTGTAAATTCACCTGTACGTGCATTTAACGGTGTTGGTGGTACGCCTGTCTTTATTGAAAAGGCAAAAGGTGCGTATTTGTGGGATGTTGATGGTAAGCGCTATGTGGACTATGTCGGTTCATGGGGGCCAATGATTTTGGGTCACGCGCATCCAGATATTATTCAAGCAGTACAAACTGCTGCGGAAGATGGCTTAAGCTTTGGTGCGCCAACGGTACACGAAACCACTTTGGCAGATACCATCTGCGAGATCATGCCTTCAATCGAATTGGTGCGTATGACCAGTTCAGGTACTGAAGCAACCATGACGGCGATTCGTTTGGCTCGTGGTTACACAGGTCGTGACAAGATTGTAAAGTTTGAAGGCTGCTACCACGGTCATTCGGATTCATTATTAGTGAAAGCAGGTTCAGGCTTATTGACTTTAGGGGAAGGAGAACCAACCTCAAAAGGTGTACCTGCTGATTTTGCAAAACATACCTTAACGCTGCCATATAACAACATCGAAGCATTGAAAGAATGCTTTAGTAAATTTGGTCATGAAATTGCAGGCGTGATCATTGAGCCTGTTGCAGGCAACATGAACTTGGTAACGCCAATTGATGGTTTCTTGCAAGCGATCCGTGATGTCTGTGATGAATACAAATCAGTCTTTATCATT
This sequence comes from Acinetobacter sp. NBRC 100985, assembly GCF_000241225.1. Taxonomy (NCBI): domain Bacteria; kingdom Pseudomonadati; phylum Pseudomonadota; class Gammaproteobacteria; order Moraxellales; family Moraxellaceae; genus Acinetobacter; species Acinetobacter sp. NBRC 100985. Next base: position 361,826 of record NZ_BAEB01000021.1, read on the forward strand.
GATGAAGTGATGACCGGTTTCCGTGTCGCTTTAGGTGGTGCCCAATCGGTCTATAACGTTAAACCTGACTTGACCACGTTGGGTAAAATCATTGGTGCAGGCTTACCTGTCGGTGCTTTTGGTGGTAAACGTGAAATTATGGAATGCATCGCACCTTTAGGTGGTGTTTATCAAGCAGGAACATTGTCAGGCAACCCATTGGCTATGCGCGCGGGTATTGCAATGTTTAAACATTTACGTGAACCAGAGTTTTATGACAAGCTCGCTGCTCAGTTAGCAAAATTACTTGCAGGTTTGCAGACGGCCGCAGACGAAGCAGGGATTCCATTCAAGACCCAGCAAGTGGGTGGCATGTTTGGTTTGTATTTTACCGATCAAGATGACATTACTAGCTTTGATTCAATGTTGGCTTGTGATGTTGAAGCATTTAAGAAATTCTTCCATGGCATGTTAAAGCGTGGTGTCTATCTCGCACCATCAGCATTTGAAGCTGGATTTATTTCATCTATGCATTCAGATCAAGATATTGCAGACACTATTCAGGCAGCAAAAGAAACTTTTGCAGAAATGAAATAATGCTATGATGCATACAGAAGCCCGATTCATTCGGGCTTTTTTTATGGATGCATTTTAATTGAGCTGAATATAGAGCTTAACAGGTTTAAAAATAATGCTTGATCGCAACGGAATCTTACTGAAGTCTCATTTATTTTTTACGATAAAACTAAGCTAAGAATAGCAAAAAATATAAAGAATCTTTACTGTACCACTGAGTAAAATATGCTTGAATAATCAACTATCTTTGTGTTTGTCTTTAGCTGCTCCAAAGCGTGGATATATTGGCTTAGGCAGGCTGTAAGATAGTGCTGATAATATAATTTTAAACAAACTTTTTATAAGAAACTCATAGGAATGGAGTAACGGATGAAAACTAAACATTATTTAATTGCTGCGGATGTAGAAATTCTGGTTGATGCAGCATCACAATATGCAACAGAACATAGCTTTAATGTCAGTATTGCAGTGGTTGATGAAGGTGGAACGCTGCTGATGATGAAGCGTATGGATGGTGCATCCGTATTATCGACCGAAATTTGTCAAGAAAAAGCAAAATCTGCTGCAGTAAGCCGTAGAGCAACCAAAGTATCAGAAGATATGATCCGTGATGGTAAAATTGGCTTTTTAACCATAAATGCTGCAAACGGCATGTTAGAAGGTGGTGAGCCGATTGTTTATCAAGGGCAGGTAGTAGGGGCTGTTGGTATTTCAGGTGTACAATCTTTTCAAGATGCAGAAATTGCTCAGCATGCGATTCAACAATTCCTAGAGCAACAGACCTAAATCATCATTTAAATTCAATTCTGGATGAAATATCGAGAGAAACACGAAAAAAAAGAGTAAAAATACGTGTCATGCATTGTAATTCAGCGCCAAGCTTTTTATGATTGCCCGCTTGTTTTCATCCAGTCGTTGGAAGGCTACCTTGAGTGATTTTCTAAGTGAACATTTGATTCATCGTGATGAAGATTTTATGGTCATCCATAAACCAGCAGGCTTACTGACCGTGCCAGGGAAAACACCTGATTTACAAAATTGTTTGATCAATCGCTTATTAGAACTAGAACAAAAAACTTTACTGATTCATCGTTTAGATCGTGATACCTCTGGCATCTTAGTGTTTGGTTTGTCTAAATTTGGACAGAGTCATATTTCACGCCAATTCCAAGATCGTCAAACCTCAAAAATTTATCAAGCTTTGGTTGTAGGACATTTAGAAGGTCAGGGTACTGTCGATATTCCTGTGATTTATGATCCAAGTCGCCCGCCATTACATATCGTTGATACTAATCATCACAAACCTGCATTAACCGAATGGCAAGTGATCGAACATCTAGAAATTCAAGGACAAGCTGTAACTCGAGTCAAATTGATTCCGATTACAGGACGTTCACATCAGCTTCGTGTGCATATGCAATATCTTGGTCATCCGATTCTCGGTGATACCCTATATGCCACACCTGAACAGCAGCAGCTTTACGATCGATTGTGTTTACATGCAACACAATTGAGTTTCGCTCATCCTAAAACAGGTGCACAACTCAGCTTTGATTGTGCAGTGCCGTTTTAGTCTAAAACTTTTTTATGAAACACGATGTGATGCACGCTATTTGATCGTGCTTTGTGTCAAAATACATTGTTGAAAACTACATAAAATGCCTTAAATTTAATCTGATTTAAGGAATACAATATGTGGGCTAACTTGAGATAAAGGTGGAAAAATTGCAGCAGTTTGCTATTGGTCAACGTTGGTTATCAGATACAGAAACTGAACTTGGTTTAGGTGTTCTTATTGATGTCGATGAACGTTCTATCAGCATTTTATTCCCTAAAAGTGATGAAACTCGTGTCTATGCACGAAACAATGCGCCTTTATCTCGCATCATCTTTAACGTTAATGATGAAGTACAAGACCAAGAAGGCGTCAAGTGGACTGTTGAGTCGATTGAAGACCGTCATGGTGTCCTTCGTTATGATGTAGTTCGTACACTGGAAAATGGCGAACAAGAACGCAAGTCACTGAACGAAACCCGTATCGGTGCGCAAATCCAGCTGTCAAAACCTTTAGAACGTCTGTTGGCAAGCCAAGTCGATTATAAAGAGTGGTATGACCTCCGCATTGAAGCAATGTTGTTGCAAGCGCAAATGCATACGAGTCCTTTACGTGGTTTTCTTGGTGCGCGTGTCGGTTTAATTCCGCATCAGCTTTATATAGCGCATGAAGTTGGTAAGCGTTTTGCGCCACGCGTTTTATTGGCTGATGAAGTGGGTTTAGGTAAAACCATTGAAGCAGGTTTGATCATTCATCAACAACTGAAAACAGGACGTTCAGAACGTATCCTGATTTTAGTGCCTGATTCACTGCAATATCAGTGGATGATTGAAATGCGCCGTCGTTTCAATCTGCAATTCTCATTGTTTGATTTAACCCGTACTGCTTCGATCAAAGAACATGATCCTGATTTGAATCCGTTCTTGACTGAACAATGCATTATTGCCAGCGTTGACCTGATGGTTGACCATGATGACTTGCGTGATCAGGCGATGGAAGCTGGTTTTGATCTATTAGTTGTCGATGAAGCACATCATTTGATGTGGAGTGAAGAAGAAGGCGGCAATGATCGTTATGATCTAGTCGAAGAACTTGCAGAGCAAACTGCGGGTGTTTTATTACTCACTGCAACACCTGAACAGTTAGGTGTAGAAAGTCATTTTGCACGTTTACGGTTACTCGATCCGCAACGTTTTAGTAGCTTAGATCGTTTTCTTGACGAAGAAGAACAATATCAACAAACGGCAAAAGTTGCTGAAGTGTTGATGTCTGATGATCCATTAACAGAAGAGCATCTTACTGCATTGGATGGCTTATTGGGTCATCGTATTGATGATCAGCCTGAACAGCGTATGCGTGCGATTCACGAATTATTGGATCGTCATGGTACAGGTCGTATTTTGTTCCGTAATACCCGTGAAGCGATTCAAGGCTTCCCAGGTCGTGATTGCCAACCTGCACCTTTACCTGCACCAGATGACTGGTCTTTCGATGGCAAAATGCGTGAGCAAATGTGGCCAGAAGAAGGTCAACTTGATGGCGCGTGGATGGAGAATGATCCGCGTGTACCTTGGTTGATGGAAGTTTTGCGTAAAGATTTAAAACATAAAAAAGTGTTGTTGATTGCGCGTAGTGGGCCAGTGGTTGAAGCCTTGGAAAATGTTTTGCGCTTACATGCGGGCATTCGTACCGCAATGTTCCATGAAGGCATGAGCTTATTGGAACGCGACCAGGCGGCTGCATACTTTGCAGAAGACAGCTATGGCGCACAGATTCTTCTTTGTTCGGAAATTGGTTCTGAAGGACGTAACTTCCAGTTTGCCAGTGATTTGATTTTATTTGATTTACCTGCAAACCCTGACGTACTTGAACAGCGTATTGGTCGTTTGGATCGTATTGGTCAAGAAAACCGTATTCAAATTCATGTGCCTTATCTCATGGGTACAGCGCAAGAGCGTATGTTCCGTTGGTATAACGAAGCACTTAATATTTTCAGCAATATTTCTCCTACGGCACAAACACTACAAGAAAACTTTATTGTTGAACTGAAAGACTGCTTATTGGCGGATCAAGGTCAGACTTTTGAAGATTTACTCGAAGAAGTGAATGTACAACGTCAAGCATTGGAAGCTGAATTACAAGCAGGTCGTGACCGTTTGCTTGAGTACAACTCTTGTCGTCCTGTTGTAGCGCAGGGCATTGTTCAAGCGCTTGAAGATTATGATGACAACACCACTTTGCCGATGTTTGTGAAGCGTTTCATGTCATCAACCAATATTGATTTTGACGAGCAAAGTAACGGTACAGTGATCATCAAACCAACGGATCAAATGCAAGTTCAAGGTCTAACCTTGGATGAAGAAGGCATGACGGCGACCTTCTATCGTGATCAGGCACAGATTCGTGAAGATGCTCAGTATTTGACTTTGGAACACCCATTTATTGAAAGTGTGATGGAAATGATCCGTACACAGTCATTTGGTAGTACCAATGTTGCGTTGCTGAAATCAAATGCATTGAAGCAGGGTTCAGTCTTACTTGAGGTTTGGTTTAAGGTTGATGTAGTTGCACCAAAAGCTCTGAATTTACCAGCAAGTTTGCCAAAGCAATTGATCCGTGTATTACTTAGTGAAAATGGTCAAGACTTGTCTGCGAAGATTGATCCAAGCATTTTGCGTCCATATTTACATCATTTAGATGGCAATAGCTGTCGTCAAGTGGTGAAAGCGCGTCGTGAAGTAATTGAGTCACGTTATGCACAAGCTTTGGATATTGCAAAAGAATCATTGCCAGAGTTAATGCAACAAGCGAAAGAACATTACAGTGGAAAATGGCAATATGAAATTGACCGTTTAGCTTACCTCAAGCAATTTAACCCAAGTATTCGCCAAGATGAAATCGAGCGTTTACAGAAGTTCCAAAAAGAAGGGTTAGGCTTACTTGATAGTTTGTCTGTGACACCAGAAGCAATTCAAGTCTTAGTTGTAGTTAAACCTTAACTGAGATAGAAACAAAAAAAGAGGACAATTGAGTCCTCTTTTTTATTTGCTAAAAAATAATTAGCTTTGCTCAATATTGGCTTCCAAGAACCATAAATATTGATCAAGGTCTTCTAAAGCTGCATGAATAATATCTTCCGAAATTGGATCTTTAATTTCATCAATCGTATCGCGTAAATGATTCGCAACGACACCATAACGATCAGCAAGCTCTTTTAAATGATCTTGAACCGCATGAATCGCCACAGGATATGGTTTTAAGTGTGACGTTTCAGAAACTGTCTGAGTTGTACCCAAAGCTGTACCACCGATTTGTACTGCACGCTCAGCGACATTGTCTAAGTGGGTAATAATTGAAGTACGGAACATATCTAACATTTCATGCACTGCGATGAAATTACTACCACGCATGTTCCAATGCGCTTGCTTGGTTAATAATGATAAATCGATAAGATTGGCAAGAATTTGATTTAATATTTTTACAGTCGCTTCTTTAATCGAATCATCTAAATTATTACGTGTATAAACTTTTAAATTTTTCGCTGCTGAAGAATTCATAGTTACCTCATTCAGTTATCGTTTGTGAAACACAGTGAATAAAAACTATTTATTTCATATTTAGAGTAAGCCGTGAGCGGCCAGATGAGTGTTCGAATTGTTAAGCCTTTTGTAAATTATAGTGAGTTTAAATACCTTTTTTGAAGTGATTACAGCATCTTAGGTTAAAGTAGACTGATCTAAGATAAATGTTAAATAGCACCGATAAAATCGGTAGCCAATTTGACTTTCAAATGAAGAGATAGAACAAATGGAAAATGAAAAAGATAAAGCAACCATTGTTATTAATGATCATCCAGAACAAGAGAAGATTGAGGTTTTAAAAGAAAAGTTACGCTATAAGCAAGCATTACGTGAAAATTCTAAAAAGATAGATCATAAGCTCGTACGTCTCAACATTCAGGCAGATGCATTACCCACCAAAACATTTTTTATTATGAATGCTTTGGCTGCTGTGATCGCAGGTTATGGTCTACTCGCTGATTCTTCTGCTGTGGTGATTGGTGCGATGCTTGTGGCAATGATGCTTGGTCCAATTTCGGGGATTGCACTCTCTTTCATTGATAATCGTTGGATCTTATTCGTCACGGCATTAAAGACCTTAGCACTTGGCGTGGCAATGATTTTTGGAATAGGGGTGATATTGGGGCTTATTAATTTTAATATGCCGCTAACACATGAAATTCTATCCCGTACTCAACCGAATGTGATCGATCTAATGATTGCACTGGCAGGGGGAGCTGCTGGGGCATTTGCATCAGTTTCGCCACGATTATCCGTTGCTGTTGTTGGGGTCGCAGTTGCTACAGCACTTGTTCCACCTTTGGTTGCAAGTGGTATTTTACTTGCGCATTGGGATTTACGTCTCTCTGCGAATGCTTTGTTATTGGCGTTTACCAATATTATCGCAATTCAAATTAGTTCTTCTTTGGTGTTATGGATCGCAGGTTTTAGACGAGGATCAGATGAAGAAGTACAAAGTAATGTAATAGAATTTGTTAAACGAAACTTTGTGAGCTTACTGTTTCTGCTAGTTCTCGGTGTGTATTTAACTGCAAACTTTTTGCATATGATTCAAAAGCAAATTTATGAAACCAAAGCACGTACCGCAATCATTTCGACGTTAAATAAAAATAATAATATTATCGATAAAATACAGTTCGATGCTCAAAGTGAATATACCTTAGCCCGTGTGGTGGTCGAGGGAGATACAGTACCAAGTTCGATGGAAATTCAAAAATTAAATGAGGTTTTGCCGAAAGACATCAAAAAGAAACCCACTATTGTTCAGGTACGATTTGTACCTGTGCAAATTATTCAGGCAGGGGATAAGCAAACATTGAATTTGAGTGATCGAGCTGCTAAGCGCTTAATCACTCAATAATGAATGAAAGAATATAGAGAAGACTTAACGAATACTTGCTTCATCTAAATGACGAGCGCCTTCTAAGATCATGCGAATCATAATCATGGTTTGTTCCGCAACTTCCATGCGTTGCTCAGAAGGAATATCAATAACGCGTGCGCCCATGTTGAATACAAGTTGCGTAATTGCTTTGGCAACAAGGTCAGCGTGGCTAATTTTGCTATCATTCATTTGTTCTAAACGAATTAAATCTTCTTGGAGTTCTTGTTGAAAGAAATTAAGCTGACGATCAACCGCAGCTTTGTACGAGGTTGAACCTGTGTAGCCTTCACGAAGCAATAAACTTAAATTTCCTTCATCCGCATCAAGCTGTTGAATAAATACTTCAACTGAGCTGCGGATAATACTGTGCTGCATTGATGCCTGTAAGCGTGCTTCACGAATAATTTTACGTAGCACTAAACCAGAACGATCAATCAAAGCAATAGCTAGTTCATCAATATCTTTGAAATGACGATAAAAGCTATTTGGAGCAATACCAGCTTCACGTGCAATTTCACGTAAGCTCAATGAAGCAATGCTTTTTTGCGGGCCAATTAGATTCAAAGTTGCTTGGAATAACTCTTCTTTCGTAATTGTTGCTTTTCTGCCAACTGAACGTACAGGTGTTTTCATCGCGATGACATCTTGTTCATTTAATGTGTCTGAGCCGAGCGGTAAAAAAGAAGAATGAACCATTGTTTTCAAAATATAAGTAAGCTAGTCGGGATTATAGCTGTAGTCGATGAACTTGTGAAATGTAAATTTTTATACGAGTGTATATACAAATATATATATACATATGTATAATAATTAAAAAACGATCAGAGTTATCGCTCATGCAAGCAGTCGAAAAGAGAATTTCTCTATTCAATTCATTAGCTCAAAGCGTAATGAATAGTCATGACACCAATTTTTGGTTACAGAAAATTAATCCTTTATGGTCTGTAAATCAGCCACTTGCCAAAATCGTAAAAAAACAAATTGTGGCAAAAGATACGGTTAGTCTTATTTTGCAATGCAATCGGCATGTTAAACATGGCGTAGCAGGGCAACATCATCCTGTCACTGTAGAGATTGCTGGTCGCCATTATGAGCGTACCTATAGCATGATGCAGTTAGATCATGATCATCTGTGTTTAACTGTGAAAAAAGTGGACCAAGGTGTAGTCAGTTCATGGTTGGTCGAGCAGAGTCAAGTAGGAAATATTTTACGTTTGGGTCAACCTTACGGGGATATGCAACAACATATTAAAACTCCTCATTTGTTATTGCTTGCAGCGGGAAGTGGTATTACACCGATGTTGAGTTTAGTTGAAGGTTTGAGTCAGTCAAAGCAACTTCAAACAACAAGGGTCAAACTCATGTACTGGGTTAAAACCAATGAAGATGCTGCTTATGTCGATTATTTGACTGAAATTACAGAAAATTTCCCTAATTTTAGCTATCAGGTTTTTTATACTCAAGCTCAAGATCAACGTTTGAATCAAGCGCATATAGATCAACTTGAAAACTTAGATAACACAACTGTTTATGCATGTGGCCCATCAGGGTTTGCGGCGACAGCTGAAGCGTTATTGAGCCATGCTGCTGCGATTCAAACAGAAGCCTTTAGTTTGAGCCAATTCGATGCTGATTTAACTGATACAGGTTTTATTAACGTCACATTGACGAAATCGAATAAAACAGTTGCGATTCCGAAAGGACAGTCGATTTTATCAAGTTTAGAACAGCACGGTATCAAGCCAAATTATGGTTGCCGTATGGGTATTTGTAATAAATGTGCATGTAATAAAGCTCAAGGTGCGACACGAAATTTATTGAATGGTGCTGCCAATCAAGAACCTACTCAGTTATTAAAAATTTGTGTGAATTCAGCTCAATCAGATCTTGTGATTGATCTATAAGAGAGAAATTAACAATGAATATGCCTGTTAAAATTGAATTTTTTAAAAATCCAAAAAATCGTGATTTAACTGCCGCAGAGTTAGATGCTTTCGCTCGTGAATTAGATCAGATCAAGCAAGATGTTTTAGATGACTTGGGTGAAAAAGATGCAAAATACATCCGCCGTGTCTACTCTACGATCCGTTATAGCAGCTTTTTAGGCCGTGCTTTGCTATTTGCTGGATGGTTCCCACCAGCATGGTTATTAGGTACGGGGTTATTAGGTTTCGCCAAAATTATGGAAAACATGGAGTTAGGTCATAACGTCATGCACGGTCAGTATGATTGGATGAATGATCCAAAGTTTAATGGTCAAACTTATGAATGGGATACCGTTGGAACTTCTGACAACTGGAGACAAACGCATAACTTTAAGCATCATACTTATACCAATGTAAAGGGTATGGATGATGATGTGGGTTATGGGGTATTTCGTCTATTTCCAGAGCAACGTTGGAACAAATTTACTTTAATCCAACCGATGTATATCGTACCGTTCAGTTTGCTCTTCCAATGGGGCGTTGCCATTCAAAACCTTGAATTAGGTAAAGTGCTGTATAAACGCAAAACGATGGCGCAATTTAAGCGTGAATGGCAGCCAGCCCAAAAGAAAATAGCGAAGCAACTTTTTAAAGATTATGTGTTTTTCCCATTGATCGCTGGACCTTCGGCACTTCCTGTATTTACAGGTAATTTAGTGGCGAATGGCATTCGTAATGTATGGACTTTCAGCATTATTTTCTGTGGTCACTTTACCAAAGAAGTTGAAGTATTCCCGAAATCGGTAATACAAGATGAAAGCCGTGGACATTGGTATATGCGTCAAATTCGAGGTTCATCGAATTTGACAGGTTCGGAAGCATTTCATATTTTGACAGGGCATTTAAGCCATCAAATAGAACATCATTTATTTCCTGATATTCCTGCACGTCGTTATCGCCAAGTTGCACCTAAAGTGCAAGCTGTCTGTGAGAAATATGGTTTGCATTATAATAATGCCAGTTTTGTAAAACAGTTCGGTGAAGTGGTCGGGCGTATTTTTAAATATGCATTACCATTTAAAAAGTAAAGACAGAATAATAAAAAAGCC